>JAQGHY010000202.1 GCA_028291455.1 Rubritepida sp.
GGCGGAGGGCGCGCGCTCCGGCGCAGACGCCACGCCCTCGCCGGCCGCGGGCATCGGCCGGGCCACGGGTGCCGTGGTGCCGCCCGGGCCCGATCCGCGCTACCGCAACGCGGCACCCGGCTATCCCGAAGCATCGCGGCTGCGGGGCGAGCAGGGCGCGGTGGTGCTGGAGCTCTCGGTCAATGTGGACGGGCGCGTGGTCAGCGCCCAAGTGCTAGGATCGTCGGGCTCCCAGGCGCTGGATGAGGCTGCCCGCCGCACCGTGGCGGAGTGGCGGCTGCGCCCGGCGACCGTGGACGGCCAGCCAGTACCGGGCGCCGTCCGCACCACCATCCATTTCCGTCTGCAATAGGAATCCCGTGCATGGTCAAGCTCGACGTCATCACCACGCGCGGCGGCGACAAGGGGGAGACCTCGCTCGGCGAGGGCACCCGCGTCCGCAAGGACACTCTGCGCATTGAGGCGATCGGCGCGGTGGACGAACTGAACTCCGCCATCGGCCTGGTGCGGCTGCATGCGGATGCGGAGGCGGATGCGATGCTGGCGCGAATGCAGCACGACCTCTTCGACCTCGGCGCCGATCTCTGCATTCCCGGCACCGAAAGCGGGCTTCGGATCACGGCGGGGCAATGCCTGCGGCTGGAGCAGGAGGTCGCGGCGATGAACGTGTCGATCCCGCCGCTGCGGAGCTTCGTGTTGCCGGGCGGCAGTCCCGGAGCGGCCTTCGCGCATCTGGCTCGGACCATCGCCAGGCGGGCCGAGCGGGTGGCGGTGGCGCTGGCCGCAACCGAGGCGCTGAACGCGGATGTCGTGCGCTATCTAAACCGCGTGTCGGACCACCTCTTCGTGCTGTCGCGGCGGTTCAACGACAATGGTGCGAGCGACGTGCTCTGGGTGCCTGGCGGCAGCCGGTAGCGCCCACTGGCTACCGCGTCGGTGCCGGCGGGTCCTGGCTGTAGTCGTAGAAGCCTTTGCCCGTCTTGCGCCCGTGCCAGCCGGCCTCGACATACTTCACCAGCAGTGGGCAGGGCCGGTACTTGCTGTCGGACAGCCCGTCATAGAGCACCTGCATGACGGACAGGCATGTATCCAGCCCGATGAAGTCGGCCAGTTCCAGCGGCCCCATCGGATGGTTGGCGCCCAGCTTCAGCGCCGTGTCGATGCTGCGGATGTCACCCACGCCCTCGTACAGCGCATAGACCGCCTCGTTCACCATCGGCACAAGGATGCGGTTGACGATGAAGGCCGGGAAATCCTCGGCCGTCGCGGTCATCTTGCCGAGCCGCTTCGCCAGCGCGTCCACGGCCCGGTAGGTGGGCTCGTCGGTGGCGATGCCGCGAATGACCTCCACCAGCTTCATCACCGGCACCGGATTCATGAAGTGCATGCCGATGAAGCGCTCGGGCCGGTCGGTTCCCGCACCCAGCCGGGTGATGGAGATGCTGCTGGTGTTGGAGGCGATGATCGCCTCGGGCTTGAGGTGCGGGCAGAGCGCCTTGAACACCTCGCGCTTGATGGCTTCCTTCTCCGTCGCGGCCTCGATGACGAAGTCGGTGGTGGCGAAGCTGGCGTAGTCGGTGCTGGTGGTGATGAGCCCCAGCGCCTCGTCGCGCTGCTCGGAGGTGATCAGCTTGCGGCCGATCTGGCGTTCCATGTTGCGGGCGATCGTGGTGATCGCCTTGTCCAGCGCGTCGGCGCTGATATCCACCATCGCCACGGGGATTCCGGCCAGGGCGCAGACATGCGCGATGCCGTTGCCCATCTGGCCGGCGCCGATGATCCCGACGGTGCGGATCTCGGGAATCTCGACCTTGGCGTCGGGCATATCGGCCCGGCTGGCGACATGGAGTGACATCAGGCGGGCTTGCTCAGCTCGGCTTCGAGTTCGGGCAGTACCTTGAAGAGGTCGGCCACCAGGCCGTAGTCGGCGACCTGGAAGATCGGCGCCTCCTCATCCTTGTTGATGGCGACGATGACCTTGCTGTCCTTCATGCCGGCGAGATGCTGGATCGCGCCGGAAATGCCGATGGCGATGTAAAGGTCCGGCGCCACGATCTTGCCGGTTTGGCCGACCTGATGATCGTTCGGCGCGTAGCCGGCATCGACCGCGGCGCGCGAGGCGCCGATGGCGGCACCCAGCAGGTCCGCGACCTTCTCGAGCAGGTGAAAATTCTCGGCCGAACCCATGGCGCGGCCGCCGGAGACGACGATCTTGGCCGCGGTCAGTTCCGGGCGTTCGCTTTTGCTGACCTCGGCGCCGACGAAGGTCGACTGGCCGGGATCGGCGGCGGCGGCGATGGCCTCGATCGGCGCGGAACCGCCGGTGGCGGGCGCGGGGTCGAAGCTTGCAGCGCGGACGGTCAGCACCTTCTTCGTATCGCTGCTCTTCACCGTAGCCAGCGCGTTGCCGGCGTAGATGGGGCGCACGAAGGTGTCGGCGTCGATCACGTCCGAGATGTCGCTAATCGGCTGCACATCCAAGATGGCAGCGACGCGCGGCATCACGTTCTTGCCGGCGGCGGAGGCGGGCGCCATCAGGTGGTTGTAGGCGGGCGCCAGTTGTACCAGCAGCGCGGCGACCGGCTCCGCGAGACGGTTGGCGAGCGAGGCGTCCTCGGCCAGCAAAACCTTGGCGACGCCGGGGATGGCGGCGGCCGAAGCGGCGGCCTTGGCGGCGCCCTCGCCCAGCATCAGCACATGCACGTCGCCGAGCTTCGCAGCGGCGGCGACGGTGCTGCGCGTGGGCTGCGAAACGATTTCGCCGTCATGATCGGCAAGAATAAGAACTGCCATCTCAGATCACCTTCGCTTCGTTGCGCAGCTTCGACACCAGCTCCTGGACCGAGCTGACCTTGGCGCCGGCCTGGCGCTTGGCCGGCTCCTCGACCTTCAGCACGGTCAGGCGCGGCGTGACGTCGACGCCGAGATCAGCCGGCTTCACGTTGTCGATGACCTTCTTGCGCGCCTTCATGATGTTCGGCAGCGAGGCATAGCGCGGCTCGTTCAGGCGCAGGTCCGTCGTGACGATGGCGGGGAGGGTGATCTTCACCGTCTCCGACCCACCGTCGACCTCGCGCGTCACCGTGGCGTGGCCGTCGGCGATCTCGACCTTGCTGGCGAAGGTGCCCTGCGGCCAGCCGAGCATCGCGGCCAGCATCTGGCCCGTGGCGCTCATGTCGTCGTCGATGGCCTGCTTGCCGAGGATGACCAGCTCGGGGCCTTCCTTGGCGATGATGGCCTTCAGCAGCTTGGCGACCGCGATCGGCTCCAGCACGCCGTCATGCTCGACCAGGATGCCGCGATCGGCGCCCATGGCGAGTGCCGTGCGGATCTGCTCGGCCGCCGCGGCGGGGCCGGCGGAGACGATGATGATTTCGGTGGCGATGCCCTTTTCCTTGAGGCGAACCGCTTCCTCGACGGCGATTTCGTCGAAGGGGTTCATGGACATCTTCACATTCGCGGTCTCGACGCCGGAATGATCCGCTTTGACGCGAACCTTGACGTTGTAATCGACCACCCGCTTGACCGGGACGAGGAGCTTCATTGCCCGTTTCGCCTTCTTTTGCTGCACTGCCGTGTAAACGCCCGGACCCTACCCATCGGTCGGGAGGAGGGCAAGCCGTGCCGTCTTATTCCAGCGGCGCCTCGAGCAGCGCCAGCAATTCGGCGACCCGCGCCTCCGGCAATTCGCGGATGCGGCGGGCGAGGCGGTTAGCCAGCTCCGTCGCCTGAGGGCTGAGGCCGGAGGTGTCCACGACCACCCGGGGATGGGAGAGGCGCGCGAGGCGCACCAGCTCCTCGCCATCGTCCCAGATGAGGCCGAAATGCTCGTTCACCTGGTGGATCAGCCCCGCTGAGGGCCGGCCGCGCTTGCCGTGCTCCAGGGCGGAGAGGTAGGCGGGCGAGACGTGCAGGGCCAGCGCCAGCTCCGAGAGGGAGATCGAGTGCTGCTCGCGCAGCTGCCGCAACCGCTGGCCGAAGGGAGTTATGGTGGGTCTCCTGCCCTCAGACGCCGGGCGCCGCCTCCGGCGGCTTGGCTTCGCGCCTCAGGCATGTCGCGTGGGCCGTCAGGTTGGTCGCCGCGCGCCGGCCGCTTTGCGTCCGGATTCTCTTTGGGCGCGCTCACCTCGGCCGGCGCAGCAGGAGGTGTACGGCGCCGGCATTGGCCCGGTGCGGATGGGCGGCGCCGAGGATCACGGGGCGCAGCATCGGCGCGTTGAGCCAGTGGGGCAGCTCGCGCTTCAGCACGCCGCCCTCGGTGCTGCTGCCCTTGCCGGTAACGATGCAGACGACCCGCACGCCCTCGGCCTGGCAGGAGCGAAGGAAACGCTCCACGGCCACATGGGCGACCGCCGCCGTCATGCCGTGCAGGTCCAGCTTGCGCTCCGGGCGCGTGGTGCCGCGCCGCAGGTCGCGCCAGCGCTTGGCGTCGAGTCCGGAGGGCTGCGCGCCGACATTGATCTCGGGCGGCGGCAAGGCGCGCTTTGCGGGGGCGGGCGGCGGCGCCACGGTGCGCTGCGGCGGCGTGACGGTGATGGAGGGCGGCGGCGCTTCCGGCATTTCGCGGCCGGGCAGGGGGCGGATGGTCTGCGCCACCATGGCCCAGACAGCCTTGTCCTCCGCCGTCAGGCCACGCTTTCGCTTCACGATGCGGCGAGCGCGGCGGGATCGTCATCCAGGATCAGGACATGCAGCATCCGTGGCCCATGCGCGCCGAGCTCCAGGGTCTGCTCGATATCGGCGCTGCGCGAGGGGCCGGTCACCAGCATGACGTTGCGCGGCATGAAGCCGCCGGTCATGGGGTCCTTCCGCTCGGCCCGCAGCAGGTCCCAGGCCTCCTCATAGGCGCCGACGATGCGCGACGCGCGCACCATGACCATCGCCACATCCGGCAGCAGGTTGAGCGTGGTGGGCCGGATCGCTTCGGAGGGGAGCATCAGCGTGCCAGTCTCCGCCACGGCGGCGAAGGCGCTCTGCAGGCTCACCACGTCGTCGGCCTGACCGCGGCGGGCCTCGAACTGCAGCATCGGCCGCGAGGACCAGTCGATGCCCTGAAGCTCGGGGTTGGGCGCCATGGCGAAGCGCGGCGGCTGGTTCTGCGCGGCCAGATAGTCGGCGATGGCGGCGGGCACGGCGTCGAGGTCGGGAACGCGCTCGACGCTGCCGAACTCCTTCTCGATGTTCGCGATGAACAGCGCGATCTGCTCCGGCCGCGAGACGCGCGAGCGGGCCGGGATCAGGTGGCGCGGCGGCGCGGCCATGCGGGCGCGCAGCATGGCCTTCTGGTCCTCCGGAAGCTCGCCACGCCGCAGGCCGCGGCGGATGGCGCCGAGGATGGCTTCCTTGCTCATCGCCGCCGCCCTTCATCGCGCTGGCGCTTGGCGTATTGCGCCATGAAGGTGCCGCCCTGCGGTACCGGCAGGTCGCGCCCTTCGGTCCAGCCGCCGGCCAGGGGCAGCGACTTGAACGCGCCCTTGCCGCGGCCAAGCAGGCCCAGCGTGCCGATCGCAAGGCGCGTGGCAGCCCGGTAGAAGGCCGGCCGCTTGGCGAACCAGGCCCAGATGTCGAGGTTCTTCCGCAAGGCGCCCGGCCGCAGATGCCGCTCGAACTCGCGCTCGCGCCAATGGCGCATGAGGTTCGGCAGCGGGATCTTCACCGGGCAGACGCTCTCGCAGCGGCCGCAGAAGGTGCTCGCATTGGGCAGGTGCCCGGACTTCTCCACGCCGATCAGCGAGGGTGTCAGCACCGCGCCCATCGGGCCCGGATAGACCCAGCCATAGGCGTGCCCGCCCGTCGCGCCATAGACCGGGCAGTGGTTCATGCAGGCGGCGCAGCGGATGCAGCGCAGCATGTCCTGGAACTCGGTGCCGATCATGTCGGAGCGGCCGCCGTC
>JAQGHY010000214.1 GCA_028291455.1 Rubritepida sp.
CGGCGGCTCCTCCGTCGGCGGGGCCTCGCGTGGTGGGGCGAGCGTCAGCGGAGGCGGCGGTGCCATCGCCAGATTCGGCGACGGCATCTCCACCAGCGCGGCATCCAGCGGCGGCACGGGGAGCGGCGGCGCCTCGGCCACCATCGGGTTCGAGGGCGGGACTGGCGGAGGCGGCGGGGTCGGCGGCCGCGGCTCAGCCAAAGCCGGCGGCGGCGGCGCAGGCGTCGAGGGCGGTGCGGGCGGCGGCGTTTCCTCGGCGGATTCCGGGGCGTTGACGCTGGGCGGCGCGCCCGGCGTCGCGGGTTCGTCGGCCTCGCTCACGGCTTCCGTGGCGGCCTGGTCCCAGACGATCTCCACCCCGCGGTCCTCGGTCGGCTGCGGCACTGTCCGGCGGTCCAGCCAGAGCAGCACTGCCGCCAGCGCCAACCCATGCAACCCGAGGGAGACGAGCGCGGCGATGCCGAAGCGTTTGTCCCGCTCCGGCGGCGGCCGGCGCCGCCCTTGGCTCACAGCACCAGCACCCCGCTATGCTTCGCCTTGCCCTCCGGCTCCACATGGATGGTGATGATCGCATCGCCGACGGCCGCCTTCAGTGCGATCTCGACCCGGTCGCAGATCGCATGCGCCTCGACGACAAGCATATCCCCGGGCACAACCAGGTGGAATTCGATGAAGGTGGAGCGCCCGGCCTGACGTGAGCGGATGTCATGCGCCTCGATCGCGCCCTCGGCTTCAGCGGCCACGGTGGCGCGGATCTTGGCCAGCAACTCCGGCGAGAGCGCCTCGTCCATCAGCCCGCCCACGCTCTCGCGCACCAGCCGCGCGCCGCTGAACAGAATGTTGATCGCCGTCAGCGCCGCCAGCACGAGGTCGAGCCAGATCAGGCCCGTTGTCAGCGCCAAGGCCACGCCGATCAGCACCCCGCCCGAGGTGATCACATCCGAGCGCAGGTGCCGGGCATCGGCCAGCAGCGCCGGCGAGCGCAACCGCTTGCCGTGGCGGAACAGCACCGAGCTCCAGGCGGCATTCCCCAACGTCGCGACGACGGCGACGACGAAGGCGAAGAGCGTCAGCGTCGGATCGCGCGGCGCATTCCAGTTGGTCCAGACCTCCATCAAAATGACGAAGGCCGCGACGAGAATCAGCGCGCCTTCCAGCACGGCCGAGAAATACTCGGCCTTGTCGTGGCCATAGGGATGGTTGGTATCGGCCGGCATAGCGGCGAATCGCACCGCCACCAGCGCCGCGACCGCGGCGGCGACGTTCACGACGCTCTCAAGCGCATCGGCAAACAGGGCGACGCTGCCCGTCAGCCGCCAGGCGACGAGCTTCAGCGCCAGGACGGCGATGGCGACGGCAACACTGCCTGCCGCGAGGGTCACCGCGCGGTTCACAAAAATCTTCCCCAAGCTGGCGAGAGGCGCCCGTCTAACCCATTCCGGCCGCTCCGCGAAGCGTTCAGCCGCGCCGCGAAGTTCTGGCCTCCCCGCGAAGCGTTCTGGCCGATGCTGCATCGTATCGCCAGCATCTGCGAAGCCTAGCGCGTCCTGCCGCCCCTCGCCGGTCCGCGAACCGCATCCACGGCCGGCGCCGGCCGCGCCACGATGGCCTCCAGCAGCAGCCGCAGGTCGCGGTTCAGCAGCGTCACCCGCGCCTCGATCAGCAGCAGCATGGCGTCCCGCCGCTCCAGGTCGTCGATGGTGAAGATGCCCTCCGACGCCAGCACCAGGGCATGTAAGCCGTCCTCGTCGTCGATCAGCCCCGCCGCCAGCCATTCCGCCTTGATCTCGTCGGCCAGGTTCGCCGCGCCTTCCTCATCGCGCCGCGTCAGGTAGCGCCAGACCGTCGCCGGGAAGAGCGTGGATTGCCCGGGCTGGCGCCAGACCTCCTCGACCAGGTTGGTCTGGGTGCGCAGCGTGCCGGAGGTGGTGGCGAAGAGCACCGTGCCGCCCGCGACCGCTTCCGCCGAACCGCCCACGATGCCGACGATGTCGCTCGCCGTTGAGGCCGCCCCGAGCGACAGCCCGCCCGACACCGCTGCCGTCGTGGCGCCGATCAGCACCCCCGCGAGGCCGAGGTTGCGCGTCCGGCGGGCATCGACCCGCTGGAGCTGCCCGCGCAGCCGGTCGCCGCGCTCGTTCTCGCAATCGAGCGAGGCATTGGCCGTCTGCAAGTCGAGCATGGCGAGCAGCACGCGCTCGTGCAGGAGTTGCCGGGCCAGGAGGACGGCTACACCGTCGCCCCGGTCCTCGGCCGCGACTAGGGCATCCAGTGCGCCGAGCGCGCCGATGACCTCGGCCGTCTCGACCCTGTCCGCGTTCAGGCCGCGCGCGACCAGACCCTCCGCCTGGCCCGGCGCCGGCAACGCGAGCGGGAGGACGGAGCGGTCCACGCGGGTCGTGCAGAAGTTTTCGCTGACGTCGTTGGTCGAGGCGGCGTTATGCGCGCAGGCGCCAAGGCTCAGGGCCAGGCAGGCACCGACGATTCGCGCCCCGGTTCCCATCTCAGACCGAGAAGTACTTCGCGCGCGGGTGATGCAGCACGATGGCGCTGGTGCTCTGTTCCGGGTGGAGCTGCCACTCGTCCGAGATCTCCACGCCGATGCGCTCGGCGCCGAGCAGCTTGAGCAGCGGCGCCTGATCCTCCAGCTTGGGGCAGGCCGGATAGCCGAAGCTGTAGCGGCCGCCGCGATAACCCTGGCTCAGCATTTTCTCGATGTCGCGCTCATCCTCCGAGGAGAAGCCGAGCTCGGCGCGGATGCGCTTATGCGTGACCTCGGCCAGCGCCTCGGCCATCTCCACGCCAAGGCCGTGCAGATAGAGGTAATCCTGGTAGCGATTGTTCTCGAACCACTCGCGCGCCACGTCGCTCGCCTTCTGGCCCATGGTGACGACCTGCAAGCCGATCACATCGCGCTCGGGATCGTCGATGTCGCGCACGAAGTCGGCGATGCATTCGCCATCCTCCTTGGGCTGGCGCGGTAGGTTGAAGCGCGCGACCTCGGTCGTGCCGTCCGGCTCGAACAGGATCAGGTCGTTGCCCTGCCCCGCGCATTTCCAGTAGCCATAGGCCGCCTGCGGCTTGAGGATCTTCTGCTCCTCCGTCAGCGTCAGCATGCGCTTCAGGACCGGACGCAGCTCCTGCTTCGCCCAACCGAGGAAATCCTCCAGCGTGCGGCCGGCTTTCCGGAAACCCCATTGGAACTGGTACAGGCTGCGCTCGTTGACGAAGGGCACCAGCGCCTTGGGATCGGTCTCGATCACCTTGGCACCCCAAAAGGGCGGCACCGGCACCGGGACATTCGCCGTCTCCCGCCGCCGGCGGATCTGCGCATAGGCGAGATCGACCGGTGCGAAGCCGCGTGGATCGGCCTGGCCCAGCACGCGCTTCTCGTTCTTCGACTTGCCCACGCGCTTGGCCTGGATGGTGCCGAGATAGCCCTCGAAGTCGTTGCCCATCACCTTGTCCATCAGGTGCAGGCCGTCGAAGGCATCGCGCGCATAGACCACCCGCCCAGAAGCATAGGCCTGGACGCAATCGTCCTCGACATAGTTGCGCGTCAGCGCCGCGCCGCCCAGCAGAACGGGAATGTCGATGCCCTGGCGGCTCATCTCCTCCAGGTTCTCGCGCATCACCACGGTGGACTTCACAAGCAGGCCGGACATGCCGATGGCATTGGCCTTGTGCTCGCGCGCGGCGTCCACGATCTGCGCCAGCGGCACCTTGATGCCGAGATTCACCACCTTGTAGCCGTTGTTGGTCAGGATGATGTCGACCAGGTTCTTGCCGATGTCGTGCACGTCGCCACGCACGGTGCCGAGCACGATGATGCCCTTCTCCTGCCCCGCCACGCGCTCCATATGCGGCTCGAGATAGGCGACGGCGGCCTTCATCGTCTCCGCGCTCTGGAGCACGAAGGGGAGCTGCATCTTGCCCGAGCCAAAGAGCTCGCCCACCACCTTCATCCCGTCGAGCAGCACCTCGTTGATGATGGAAAGCGGCGTCATGCCCTCGCCCATCGCGGCGGCGAGCTCGTCATCGAGGCCCTTGCGGTCGCCATCGACGATGCGATCCTTTAGGCGACCCTGGACCGTCTCGGCCTTCACCTTGGCGACGTTGTCCGCAACCTTCCGTCCCGAGAACATCTGCAGCATCTTCTGCAGCGGGTCGTAGCCCTCTTCGCGGCGGTCGAAGATGAGGTCTTCCATGACCTTCACCTCGTCCGGCGGGATCGAGTGCAGCGGCTTGATCTTGGAAACATGCACGATCGCGCCCGTCATGCCCGCCTTCACGGCAAGATCCAGGAACACCGAATTCAGCACATGGCGCGCGGCCGGGTTGAGCCCGAAGGAGATGTTGGACAGGCCCAGCATGATCTGGATATCCGGGAACTTCTCACGGATCATGCGGATGCCGTCCAGCGTCCAGACGCCGAGCTTGCGGTCGTCCTCATTGCCGGTGGCGATGGTGAAGGTCAGCGGATCGATCATCAAATCCGACTGCGGCAGGCCGTACTGGTTGCAGGCGAAATCCACCAGCCGCTCGGCTATGCGCAGCTTGTCCTCGGCGGTCTTCGCCATGCCGACTTCGTCGATGGTCAGCGCGATGACGCAGGCGCCGAACTTCTTGGCGAGCTTCATGCGGTCATGCGCCGCGCCCTCGCCTTCCTCGAAGTTGATCGAGTTGATGATCGCCTTGCCGCCATGCAGCTTCAGCGCGGCCTCGATGATCGGCGTCTCGGTGCTGTCGATCACCAGCGGGCTGTTCACGCTGGAGGTGAAGCGCGTCATCACCTCGCTCATCTCGAACATCTCGTTGCGGCCGACGAAGGCGGTGCAGATGTCGAGGCTGTTGGAGCCCTCGGCCACCTGCTCGCGCCCGATGGCGAGGCAGCTGTCCCAGTCATTGGCCTCCTGAGCCACGCGCCAGGCCTTGGAG
>JAQGHY010000232.1 GCA_028291455.1 Rubritepida sp.
AGAACCTCCTGCTGAAGCAAGGTCCGTTGAGCGTCCCGTCACCGGGATCCCCATGAAGGGCGATCCGGTTTCAGATCCGCGCCGGAGCCCACAAGGGCGCCCCGACGCCATGAAATTGGAGAATCGCGGGCACCGTTTCAAGAGGAAAATCGAGCCAAAAAAACGAAAAACCGCCCGGGCCAATGGCCGGGCGGCTTCGCGTGGTCGGCGGATGGCTCTCGCCGGGCTTCAGCCCTTGCGAATGCCGATGCTCGCGAACTTGCGGTTGAACTTGGCGACCTGGCCGCCCGTGTCCATGATGCGCTGCACGCCGGTCCAGGCCGGGTGGCTCTTCGGATCGATGTCGAGGCGCAGCGTTTCGCCCGGCTTGCCGCCCGCGGTGCGCGTCGTGAAGGTCGTCCCGTCGGTCATGATGACGTGGAGATCGTGATAGGCGGGATGGGTGTCGGGCTTCATGGTCCGGGGCTTTCGCGATGCGGCAGGCGGCGATGGCTGCCCGGCCGTGGGTCGGCGGCAAGTAGGCCATCGGAGGCCAGCGTGCAAGCGCATCAATTCCGGCGCGGCGCCATCCGGGCTAGGCTGGCTGGGAACATAGCTCGCGAGGATGGCATGGAGTGGGTAATTCCGGCGGTTGCCGTGCTGCTGCTGGCCTGGTGCCTGGTGACCTACAATCGCCTGGTGGCGCTGCGGCGGGTGGCGACGCAGGCCTGGGCGGATATCGAGGTGGAGCTCCGGCGGCGGCACGATCTCGTGCCCAATCTGGTCGAGACGGTGAAAGGCCATGTGGCCGATGAGAGCAAGTTGCTCGATGCCGTGATCCGCGCCCGCAACCAGGCGACCCTGGCGCAGTCGCCGGAGACCATCGGCAAGGCGGAGGCGGCGCTGACCAGCACGATCCGCCGGGTCGTCAAATTGGCGAAGGTCTATCCCACCCTCAAGGCCGATGCGGGCTTCCAGCAATTGAAGTCCAGACTGTCGGAACTCGAGGACTGGCTCGACGACGCGCGGCGCTTCTTCAACAATTCGGTGCAGGAGAACAATACGTCGCTCGGGCAGCTTCCGGCGGTGCTTCTGGCCGATGCCTGCGGGTTCAAGATCATGGAGTTCTTCGCCCTCGAGAACTCTGAGCGCGAAGCGGCCGAGGTCGCGCCCAAGGTCAGGCGTTAACCAAACACTCACGGTTGCCCGGCAGAATGGCGATGGGATCCGTTGGAGGGACCATTGGCAGGAATGCGCGCCGCGGATCGTGCCGCGGAGGAGTTGCGGCATCTCGTCGCGGCGCTGGAACGGAGCGGCATGGCGGACCGGCGCGCCGATGTGCGCGCGCTGCTGGAGAATTCCAGGTCGCTGCTCCAGGCGCGTCGCCGGGCTGGGCCGGTGCCGATGCAAGCGAGGGCGGTCCCCTCGGCGCGGAAGGTGGCCGGCAAGCTCGGCACGGTCGCGGGGCTGGCCACGGATGCGCTGGTGCTGGCGGCCTTCCTCTGGGGGATGTGGTCGGTCCTGACCCATCAGGGGCCGATCACCGAGGCCATGATGCGCATCGAGGTCGCCGCGGCGCTCTGCGCACCGGCCTGGATGCTGGCCCGGCTCAAGGGCGCGGCGGATTGGCTGTACGAGTGCAGCTTCGTTGCCCTCTATTACGCGGGCTGGGTCTACGACTGGTTCGCCGAGGCCTTCAGCCGCAAGGCGATGGACCGGCTTACGGCGCGGCTGGAGGCGCGGGACGTGATGTGGGCCTGGCACCAGCACCGCCACTCCCTGCTGCATCGCCCGAGCTTGCCGGATGTGGAATCCTTCCTCGCCATGGCCTACGGCGCGCAGGCCGCGCGGGCCTTCCGCCGCGCCGCCGATGTGATGTCGCCCGGCGAAGCGCGAAGCCGGGCGGGCCAGCGGCTGGCTTCGTTGCGCTGGTCGGCGCTGATCCGGCTTTTCGAAGGGCTCGCCGGAAGCGGCGCCCTCTGGCCCGAGCCGGAAATGGCCTTGCCGGTGGAGGCCCCGCCCTCGCCGCAGCCGCCGCCCCAGCCACCGGAGCCCTCGCCGGAGCCGCAGGCCGAACCGCCGGAGCGCGCCCAGCGCCGGATCGATCTGCGTGAGGTCATCCGCAAGAAGCGGCAGGACATCACCACCGCCTATGGCTGGAAGCTGAAGACGGCGGCCGAGATCGACCAGCGGGACCTGTACCTCCGCCAGACCCGGGTGGAGATCACCACGCTGGAGAAGGAGCTTGCCGGGCTGGGAGGCTAGAGCTTTACCTCCGTGGGCGCTTGTTGCTCGCTATCCCAATCGGTGCCGCCGGTGCGACAATCCGAGAATCCTGGGAGGCGACGATGCAGCGGATCACCATCAGCGTTGACGAAGCCCTGCTGGCGGTCATCGACGGGCTGAGCGCGCGGCGTGGCTATGCGAGCCGGTCCGAGGCGATCCGCGACATCCTGCGCGACATGCATGCGCGGGAGCAGGCGATGGGCGACGGCGATGCGCCCTGCGTCGCCGCGCTCAGCTACGTCTACGAGCACGAGACGCGCGATCTGGCACGCCGGCTGACCACCGCGCAGCACGATCACCACGACCTGTCGGTCGCCACGCTGCATGTGCATCTCGACCATGAGGAATGCCTGGAGATCGCCGTCCTCAAGGGCACCGTGGCGAAGGTGCGCGCCTTCAGCGACAGCCTGGTGACCCAGCGCGGCGTGCGGTTGAGCCATCTGCATCTCGTGCCGGCGCCGGAGGCATCGCCGCCGGGCGCGCATGGTCATCACCATGACCAAATGGCGGCACCCAAGCGCCGGCCGAGGACCAAATCCTGAGCCGATAGCCTCCTGGATTGACCGTAGGATGTTTTGCAGTTTTCTTCCTACGCGCGTGATTTGGGATTTTTCCGCTAGGGCGCATTAAAGGAAGCGCCGTGCATCTCCAGCACCGGGATATCGACAGGAGGTGGTGCGCGGTGATCGCGGTCGGCTGCGTGCTGTCCGCATCGGCCCTCGCGCAGGAGAGCGCGCCGCGCATCCTCCTGCCCGGCCTCGACGTCAGCGCCCCCGCACCTCTCACCGCCACCTCCGCCAGCGAGCGGCGCGTCTCCGCCGAGGAGCTCGCCGCGCGCCCCATTTCGCGGACGGGCGAGGTCCTGGAAGCCGCGCCGGGCCTGATCGTCACGCAGCACAGCGGCGAGGGGAAGGCGAACCAGTATTTCCTGCGCGGCTTCAACCTGGATCACGGGACCGACCTCGCCATCACGCTGGACGGCATGCCGCTCAACATGCGGACCCATGCGCATGGCCAGGGCTATGCCGACCTCAACTTCATGATCCCGGAACTGCTGGACGGGATGCGTGTCCGCAAGGGGCCGTATTTCGCCGATCTCGGCGATTTCGCCAGCGCCGGTGCGCTCGACCTCTCGCTGCGCAACACTCTTGAACGGCCTTTCGCCCAGGCTTCGCTCGGCAGCTTCGGCTATTGGCGTGGCGTGGCGGCGGGCAGCTTCGCGCTGGGGCCGGGGCAACTGCTGCTGGCTGGCGAGGCCGCTGCCTATGACGGTCCCTGGCAGCGGCCCGACCAGCTCCGCCGGTTCAACGGCCTCGCGCGCTATAGCCAGGGCGGCGCGGCGGAGGGGTTCAGCGTCACCGCCATGGCCTATTCGGGCCGTTGGAACGCGACGGACCAGGTGCCGGAACGCGCGGTATCCTCAGGGCTAATCGGCCGCTTCGGCACGCTGGACGCGACGGATGGCGGGATGGCGCAGCGCTACAGCCTCTCCGCGCAATGGCACCGGGAAAGCGAGAGCGGCACCACGCGCGTCAACGCCTATGCCGTGCGCTCGACGCTCGATCTCTTCAACAACTTCACCTATTTCCTCGACGATCCCGTGCGAGGCGACCAGTTCCAGCAGCAGGACCGCCGCTGGCTGATGGGCGTCGACGCCAGCCACACCATGCCGGGCCGCCTCTTCGGGCTCCCGCTGGAGACGCGGGTCGGCGTGCAGACGCGCTATGACGACATCGCCCTCGGCCTCTACCGCACCGAGGCGCGCAACCGCCTCTCCAACGTGCGGACGGATGCGGTGAGCCAGGGCAGCATCGGCGTCTGGACCGACACGACCCTGCGCGCGACCGACTGGCTGCGGATGACGGCCGGGCTGCGCGTGGATGCGATGGGCGGGCGCGTGCGCAGCGACGTCGCGGCGAATTCCGGCACCGCCGGCGAGGCCATCCTCAGCCCCAAGGCCGGGATCGTGCTCGGCCCCTGGCGGGCGACGGAATTCTTCCTAAATGCGGGCACCGGCTTCCACAGCAACGACCTGCGCGGCGCGACCATCACCGTCGATCCGAATGACCGGCTTTCGCTGCTCTCGCGCGTACCGCTGCTGGTGCGCAGCAAGGGGGCGGAGATCGGGCTGCGCGCGCGCTGGACGGAAGGGCTTGAGAGCAGCCTGGCCTTCTTCGTGCTCACCTTGGCGTCGGAGACGCTGTTCGTCGGCGATGCCGGCACCACGGAAGCGAGCCGGCCCTCGCGCCGCATCGGCGTCGAGTGGACCAACCGTTGGCGGGTCTCGCCCTGGCTCTCGCTGGATGCGGATCTGGTTGCGACGCAGGCGCGCTTCACCAACGATGATCCGGCCGGGCGGTACATTCCCGGCGCGCCGAACCTGGTGGCGGCCGCCGGCGTGACCCTGGGCCGGGACGCGCCCGGCTGGTTCGCCACCGCGCGGCTGCGCTATTTCGGTGCCCGCCCGCTGATCGAGGATGACAGCGTGCGCTCGCGGCCCTCGGCGCTGGTGAATGCGCGGCTGGGCTACCGTTTCGAGAACGGCATCCGCGCGCAGATGGACGTGCTGAACCTGTTCAATTCGCAGGCCAGCCAGATCGACTACTACTACGTCTCCCGGCTGCGCGGAGAGCCGGCGGCGGGCGTCGCGGACACGCATTTCCACCCCATCGAAC
>JAQGHY010000250.1 GCA_028291455.1 Rubritepida sp.
ACGCGAAGCTCGGTCGGCCAGGCTTCCCGATCCACGCGTGCGACCTCCTCTGCCGACCCCGTTTCAACGGGCATGTTGCATACCTACATGAGAGGGGCGACACTTCGCCAGCCACACGCCCCGACCGCCCGTGATCCTCACCGCTCCAAAGGCGCCCAGCCCGTCCGCGGCCCCGCTGGGCCTGACCGACCCTTTCGGGCGGCACGTCACCTATCTGCGCGTGTCGGTCACGGACCGGTGCGACTTGCGCTGCGTCTATTGCATGGCGGAGGACATGACGTTTCTCCCCAAATCGGAAGTGCTGAGCCTGGAGGAGCTGGACCGCCTCTGCGGCACCTTCATCGACCTCGGCGTGCGCAAGCTGCGCCTGACCGGCGGTGAGCCGCTGGTCCGCAAGAACGTGATGTCGCTGGTCCGCAGCTTGGGCGCACGGCTCGGTAGCGGCGGGCTGGAGGAGCTGACGCTCACCACCAACGGCACCCAGCTGACCAAATTCGCCGACGGTCTGGCCCGCGCCGGCGTCCGCCGCATCAATGTCTCGCTCGATACGCTCGACGCCGCCGCCTTCAAGGCAGCGACCCGCTGGGGCGAGCTGGACAAGGTGCTGGACGGCATCTTCGCCGCCAAGGCCGCGGGCCTGCACGTCAAGATCAACGCCGTGGCCCTGCGCGGCGTGAACGAGGACGAGTTCGACCGCATGCTCGCCTGGTGCGGCGAGCACGGCTTCGATCTCTGCCTCATCGAGACCATGCCGCTCGGCGAAATCAGCGAGGACCGGACGGACCAGTTCCTGCCCCTCAGCCTGGTCCGCGCGCGGCTGAAGCAGCGCTGGACGCTGAACGACAGCGACCACACCACCGGCGGCCCGGCCCGCTACTACGACGTGGCCGAGACCGGCACGCGTCTCGGTTTCATCACGCCGATGACCCACAATTTCTGCGAAAGCTGCAACCGCGTGCGCCTCACCTGCACCGGCACGCTCTACATGTGCCTGGGCCAGGAGGATGCGGCCGACCTGCGCGCCCCGCTCCGCGACGCGGAGCTCGGCGAGGACGGCTTGCGCGCCGTCATCGCCGAGGCCATCACGCGCAAGCCCAAGGGGCATGACTTCATCATCGACCGGCGCCGTCCGGCACCCGCCCTCGCGCGGCATATGAGCGTGACGGGAGGCTGAGCCGAATGCTGCAAGATCTCGCGACCCGCCTCACCCTTCCGGGCCTGCCGGAATGGACGGGCTTGGCCGCTCTGCTGGTCCTGCTGCTGCTGGCGCTCTGCCTCGTGGTGATGCCCTTCTCGGTCTTCGGCGTGAAAGGCCGGTTGGACAGCATCGAGGCGCAGCTCGACGAACTCCGCGCCGAGATGCGCATGATGGCCGCCCGCATGCCCGAGGCGCGGCGCCCGAGCTGGCAAGCCAGCGCCGAGCACGACCTGGATGTACCGCTGCCCTCCCGGCCGGAGGTGTCGTCCTCCGAGCAGCATCCAGCCATCTATCCCACCGGCCGCGCGGAGCCGAAGATTTCCTGGCCGAAGAAGTAACCGGCGGCGCCTTTGCCGAAAGGCGCGCCCTGTGGCTTGATACGGCCATGCGCATCTCCGCCATCCAGATGAACCAGGGCAGCGACAAGGCTGCCAATCTCGATCAGGCGCGCCGCCTCATCGAAGCCGCCCTCGCGGCCGACCGTCCCGACATCGTCACCCTGCCCGAGACCTGGACCAATCTCGGCGGCGGGCGCGATGCGCGCACGAGCGCGGCCGAAATCCTCCCACCGCCCGGCTCCAACGAGGCCGGCGGCGCAGCCTATGAGATGATGCGCGGCATCGCCCGGCAGGCCGGCATCCACGTCCATGGCGGGTCGATCATCGAGCAGGGTCCGGAGAAGCTGTTCAACACCACGCTGGTCTTCGACCCCAGTGGGACGGAAATTGCCCGCTACCGGAAGATCCACCTCTTCGACATCACCGGGCCGGACGGCACGGGCTATCGCGAAAGCGCGCTCTATGGCGGCGGCGATGAGCTGGTGACCTTCGCAGCCGGTGGCATCACCTTCGGCTGCACCATCTGCTACGACATGCGCTTCCCCGAGCAGTACCTGGCCCTCCGCCGCGCCGGCGCGGACGCGATCTTCGTCCCGTCCAACTTCACGTTGATGACCGGCAAGGACCATTGGGAGGTGCTGCTGCGGGCGCGGGCCATCGAGACCCAATGCTGGATCATCGCCGCCGCCTCGCATGGCAGCTACGAGGAGCGCGGCGCGACGCGCCAGGTTTACGGCCACTCCCTGATCGCCGACCCCTGGGGCCATGTGGTTGCCAAGGCCAGCGACGGCATCGGTTGGGCCAGCGCTCGTATCGATCCGGCCGTGACGGCCCGGGTGCGGCGGGACATGCCGGTGCTCGAACATCGACGCCTGGCTTGAGCGCTTCGGACAGCCTGAGGATCGCCTTCCTCGCGACCTCGGCGGAGGACGCGCAAATCGCCCGCGCGCGGCTGTCCGAGCTCTACGGCGACACCCCGCCCAACGAGGCGGAGTTCATCGTGGCCCTCGGCGGCGACGGGATGATGCTGGAAACGCAGCACCGCTTCCTCGGCCGCAACGCCCAGATCTTCGGGATGAATCGCGGCAGCGTCGGCTTCCTCATGAACGAGTATCGCGAGGAGGATCTGCCCAAGCGCCTCATCGCCGCGCAGGCCGCGCTGCTTCATCCGCTTCGCATGCGCGCCCATTCCGCGACCGGCACCACCCATGCCTCGCTGGCCATCAACGAGGTTTCGCTGCTGCGCGAGACACGCCAGGCAGCCAAACTGCGTATCCTGGTAGACGGGAAGGAACGGCTTTCGGAGCTGATCTGCGACGGCATCCTGATCTCCACGCCGGCCGGCAGCACCGCCTACAACCTTTCGGCGCATGGCCCGATCGTGCCGCTGGACGCCAATCTCCTGCCGATGACGCCCATTTCCGCATTCCGCCCGCGGCGCTGGCGCGGCGCGCTGCTGCCTTCAACGGCGCGGGTGGTGTTCGAGATCCTGGAAGCGGAGAAGCGCCCTGTCTCCGCAACGGCCGACTACACGGAAGTGCGCGATGTCCGCCGTGTGGAGGTACGCGAGGATCGCAGCATCACGATGACCATGCTGTTCGACCCCGACCGCAATCTCTCCGAGCGGATCATCACGGAACAGTTCACGGTCTGAAGCGGGCGCCCCATCCGACGTCACTGGCGCCGGGGCGCCAAGGTCGTGGCGAAGAAGCCCGCGACCTCAGCCGCCGAATGCGCGGCAGCCTGAGGCCAATAGGTCACCCTGAGCCGCTCTCCAGGCCGACCCGGCCATGGCAATCTCGACACTTCATGCGGCCCGAAAGGCGCCAGGTCCCAGGAGTAGCCGGCGCCAGGATATTGCACGTGGTGCACTTGCGCTGTGCGGGCAAGTTCGGCCGCCAAGCCGACGCACTCGGCGGGCAGATTGGCCGGGTCTGCGTCACCATGCATCAACAATACTGGCGATCGCGGCCCACTGCCTTGCGTCGTCACCGCGGCGTGCAAGGTGACACAGCCCGGATAGAGCAGAGCCACTGCGGCAATGCGGTTGCCATATACGAGGTTGGCGGCAGCCAAGGTGGCCACCTGCCCGGCCGATCCAAAAGCCAGGATTCCTATGGGAGCATTCGCAAAGCGCGCGTCTTCGGCAAGGATGTCGATGACCGCCGTCAGGCGGGCAAGTGCGGGTAGAGACTGGTCGGATACCACTGCCGGGCCGAGACCGTCGAAGGAGGTATCCTCCAATTCCATGTGCAGCACCGTAATACCTGCGGCCGTCATCTGCTCGGCATAGGGCCACCCGCGTGCATCGATCCCCGCCGCCTCGTAAAGCGTGATCACCACGGCCGTCGGCACAAGCGGTGCTGCGTCGTCGGGCAGCCACAGAAGCCCGAAGTCGCCGGGTTCGTGGGGCACGCCCGCCGAACCAGGGGTCGCGGCCAACAGCGTACACGCAAGCATGCCGCACAGAACGGCCATGGCGACGCCGCGCTTGCCCGTCGTCACATGCGGCCGGGGCAGGTGCCGAGGCATTACGGACAGTCCTCGGCCACTTCGGCGGGCCGTTTCCACGCCGTTGCCGCACAAGCCCGCAACCTCTGCCTCGAACACGCGGCATGGCTCTCCCCGGAGGCCTGCGCCGGGTGAAACCCACTGGTCCGCTGAGCGCGGATCGGTATCGCCATGGTGGACATCCTGGAATGCAAGCTGCGGAGGCATCGCCACCTCGCGCGTCTTGCCTTTGGGGCTCCTCGCTCGACGCTCTGCTTTGCCCAGATTTAATCTCTGGGCATGAAGATACCGGCGCATCCAGTTCGCGTTGCTGCCGGATCTGTCCTGGCCCTACCTGATCTGTCCATTCCATGCCGGATGGCATTGGTCCTGAGCCACGACGTACGCGTCAGCCAGCACAGTCGATATCGAACTCGCTCCATCTCAGATGAGGGCGAGTGGCTATGACCGTCTTTGTTTTATCGGATCGAAGAGCATCGCACGCGTCCTAACCTGGAACGGCTGTGCTCACCTGCCGCGCCTTGCATGATCGGTGGGTGGGCGAAATCGGACGGGATCCGCCGCCTCGCCGCCTAGCTGTCCCAATGCGGCGGAATATATCTTTGTTGCACTGCGGAGAAGACGGTAGCGTGCCGATCATGAATCCATGAAGACCGGTGCTATGCCATTCGACCTGCACGCGACCGATCCGTCGATCCTGAAAATGTTCCAGATTGTCCAGGCGAGGTTCGCTGAGGAGCTCGATGGCTCTTCCCGGGTGAGCGAACGCGTCGTGGCCTCGAACCGTGTCTACAGATACCAGCTGCGGGACTCCGCCTTATGGCGCTCGAAGTTCGTGAAGCCGATCTTCAGGCTCGCAACCCGCACTGCCGGTTCGATTCTGACAAGCTATGCCGACAGCAGATTCGCCACGGAAGTCTTCGTCGATGGCGACGAGGGCGACCTTTTCTGCTTCACGACGATGCTGCGCGGCGAGATGACTTTGGTGCGGAATGGCGATGCCGCGACGGGGACGATGGCTCACGGCTTGGCCTGGCGTCCCGGCCCTGGCACCAGACTTCTCATCGGCGACGACACCGCGCGGGCGAACGTCTTCTTCAAGGTCACGGAACTCGAGGATGCGCTGGAGCATCTGCTCGATGAGCGGCTTCGCAGCCCGCTGGAATTCGTGCCCGTCATCGACTGGAGCCAGGGGCTGGCGGCCAGCCTGAAGTGCCAGCTCGATCTGATCACGTGCGAGTTCAAGCGCCCGGATGGGATGGCCAGCAACCCCGTGGCACTCGCGTCGATGACGGACCTGCTGATCTCGCTGGCACTTCATGGCGTACCGCACAATTACTCGGATCGGTTGGATACGGGCCTGGCCGGCGCCCTCCCCGCTTATATCCTTCGCGCGGAAGAATTCATGCGCGTGAAGAGTGCGGAGCCGATCCGCATGGTGCAGGTGGCGGCCGCTGCCGGATGCAGCATGCGAAGCCTGAGTGCGGTGTTCCAGCAATTCCGCGGCAAGACACCCCTCGGCGCGCTCCACGCGATCCGCCTGGATCAGGCACATCGCGATCTCAGCCGTGGCGCGAACAGCGCGTCGGTCGCCACGGTCGGCCGTTGCTATGGCTTTACCAACCCTGCGCGCTTCACGAACGCGTTTCGCCGCCGCTTCGGCGAGACGCCGTCCGAGGTTGTCCGGCGCGCAACGCGCTCGTGATGCCGATCGAAGCTGCTGGCTGAACAGAATTGATGCGTCGCACCCCGTGTCAGTAAGGCGGGACTTCTACTGCGCCAGGCCCCGCGGGTGATCCACGGAGCAAGAGCCGGCTGACATAAGGTTCCATCCCGGCTTTGGCTTCCAGGGCGACGGGTTCATATCGGAAGGCGAAGACCGGCAGCAGGGAATATTGGACTTGCAGCATCAAACGCGGCCGGGCGGTGGGCACAAGGCCCGCATGAATGCCGTAGGTATCCGCCATGAACGCGGTGCCGCGCGGCCCGGTTATGGCGCGGGCCCGACCGGGGTAGTCCTGATCGACCGTGGCCTGCGGATATGGCCGCGCCCGCATCCGTCCCGCCGTCCGATGCGAGCCCTGCACGTAGGTGTGGGGGCCGCAATCTTCGTCGACGTCGGTGAGGTAGACAAACAGCTTCAGGAATTTCCAGTCGTCCGGATCGCGGTGGAACTGCTGCGTCGCGCCTGGCTTCGGATTGCCAGGATAAGACCAGCGCACGCCGATGCTCGACAAGGTGGGCTTGCAGCCCAGATAGGCGGAGGCGACCCGCAGCACGCGCGGCGCTTGCATCAGCGCACGAATCTCAGAGTTCTCCAGCACCGCTCGCAGCGCGTAGGACGGCATGGCCTTGCCAGTTCGGAGCTGGTCCGGCGGGCCAGCTAGCCCATTCGCGTCCAGCACATCATGCCGCTGGAAGTAGGCGAGCATGCGGGTGGCTTGCTCGGCGTCCACCAGGCCTTTCATCACCGCGAGCCCCTGCTGGCGAAGAGCTTTAAGCGAGGAGGCATCTTCCGGCGGCAGCGCCCCCCAATCGGCAGGGCCGTGCCGCCAGCGAAGAGCCGATGCGATCGCCCGCGAAAGAGAATGGCGGACCACGGGAGGAGTCGCGAGCCGTTGTGCGAAATACATGCACGCTGGCCCAAGACGGAACCCTCGCCCTGGCCGGAGGCGCGCATAGGGCATCATGTTTGCCGGCTCCCTCCGCCATTTGAATGACTTTCTGCTTTATGTTAGCCGCTGGAGGGTGTCGAGTTATTACTGCCGCGAAATGTTGCTCGGGCCGAGCGCGCGTAGGTTTAGCGAGATCGCGTGTCATGCTGCCGTGGGTGCACGCGCGTCGTTCTCCAGCGCGGCGAAGCATGCGGATGTCGGGTATTCGACCGATCCAGGGATTCCTGCCGTTGTCGCACCACGCCTCTTGCCGTCACCACCCGATCTCCGGCACCCGGCGCTCTAACCGATCGTGATCCCTGCCTCGCGCACGACGGTTCCCCAACGCTGCATCTCGGCCGATAGGAAGGCGCGGAATTCGGCCGGGGTGTTAGGCCGGACGATCATGTTCAAATCGTCGAGGCGATCCCTGAAATCCGGCGTGGCGATGATCGTGTTCAACTCGGCGTTGAGCCTGGCGATGATTGGGCCGGGCGTTCCCGCAGGTGCCAGGAGGCCGTTCCAGACGATGGCCTCGAAACCCGGGATGTAGTCCGCCAAGGCGGGCACCGTCGGAAGAGCCACGAGCCGCCCCGTGCCGGCATGGGCCAGCGCATGGATCTGGCCGGCGCGGATGAAGGGCAGCGCGGCAGCACCGTCCACAAAGGCATACTTGATCTGGCCGCCGATCAGATCGCTCACCGCCGGCGCCCCACCGCGATACGGCACGTGGTTGAGTTGGGCACCCGTGCGCAGGCGAAAGAGCTCCAACCCGAGATGCTGCATCGTGCCGTTGCCAGCGCTGGCACATTCCACCCCGCCCGGCGAACGTCCGATCAACGCGATGACCTCCGGGATCGTCCGTGCTGCGACCGAGGGGTGGACGACGAAGATCGTGGGCACCATGGCCGCGAGGAAGATCGGCTCGAAGTCCCTCACGGTGTCATAGGGCAGGCTGGGTAGAAGGAAGGGATTCACCGCGAAGGCGGAGGTATCGTGCAGCAGCGTGTAGCCATCGTTCGCCGCGCGGGCGACGGCACTCGCGCCGATCGTTCCCCCGCCCCCGCCGCGATTCTCGATGACCATCGGCTGGCCCAGAACCTCGGCGAGACGTGCGTAGAAGAGGCGGCCGACGGAGTCCGATCCGCCGCCAGCCGCAAAGGGAATCACCACGCGGATCGGCCGAGCCGGATAGGAGGGGGATTGGGCCTGCGCCGCGGCCGTCGAAGCGAGGGCGGCGGCGCCAGCCAGCATCGCGCGGCGGCCATGAATGGACGACATGATTTTACCTCCCCGAATTCCTGACTTTTCGCCAGGTTTCATCGCGGATGGTCACTGCCGTCGGTCGATACGTCAATGCGGATCGAGCCAAACGCCAGGCGGCGGCTATCGGCCGCCGCCCACCGTTCGGCCGAGCCTCAGCCCGTGACGATGAAGGGCTTCGCCTGGGCGTCGTAATCCGCATAGCCCAGGATCGCACGCAGCTCCGCCGGCGGCAGCGCGGCCGGGGACTCCGCCTCGCCGGCCAGCAGAGCCGCCAGCCCGGCCTTGATCCCGGCAGCTGCCGGCGAGAGCATTCCCGTTGGATAGGTGCCGATCTTCAGGCCGAGATTGGCTGCCTGCGTGCGGTTCGGAAGCGCCCGCGGTGCCCCGGGGGACAGCACGGCGAAGGAAGGCCGGCCGGCCGCCGCCTTCACGGCGCGGCGGATTTCGTCGTCATCGGCGGGCGAGTCGAGGAAGAGGATGTCGGCACCCTCCTCCACGTACATCTCGATCCGCGCGACCGCCTCGTCGAAGCCCTGGGTCGGGCGGCAATCGGTGCGCGCCAGGATCAGGATGCCCGATTCCTTTGCCGCTTCCACGGCGGCGCGGACCTTCATCCGGGCCTCCTCGCGCGGCAGGCAGGGCTTGCCGGCGGAGGTCAGCGCGCGGGGGGTGATCTTGTCCTCGATCAGGATGGCCGCGGCACCCGCGCGGCCATAGGCGCGCACCGTGCGCTGCACGTTCATGGCATTGCCGTAGCCGTGGTCGCCGTCCGCCAGAACCAGCGTATCCGGCGCGGCGGCATGGACCATGTTGAAGCTGTCGAACATCTCGCCGAAGGAGATGAGGTCGAGGTCGGGTCCGCCCAGGCGGCTGGCGGCGACGCAGGAGCCCGAGAGAAAGGCGGTCTTGTAGCCGGCGGCGGCAGAGAGCTTGGAGCTCAGGCCATCCCATACGGCGGGCATGACGACGAAGCCGGGCTCGGCGAGAAGGGCACGCATACGTTCGGGGGCAGTCATGGCGGTTCCTCAAGATGTTCTTACGCCGAGGGTATCGCCGTTCCCCAGCTGCACCAAGAGGAGGAGGCGCGAAGTTAACCTCGTTGGAAGTTGATTGGCTTACATTCCGCCTGATCGACCGCTGCCGCCTTCCGGGCGCTCGCGCGCCGTGAGAATATGGGCGGCTGGATGGAGTGATGCATGTCGGAACATAAGATCTGGGTTGTCTGGGGCGGAATCTTCACGGATTTCAGCTTCGAAGTGCTGGAAGCCGGGACCGAGGAGATGCACGGCCCCTTCCATGACGAGGCGACGGCCCTGCGCTCCTGGCGTGACGAAACCCGCCGGAAGGTCGATATCGCGACCCACCGGCTCTTCGTCCTGCTGGCCACGCCGACCGGGCCCGCGCCCAAGTAGGCTATCGCTCGCGCTGCTGAACCTTCGGGGGTCTTCGGCCTAAGCCGAGATCCCCGTCGCCGCTGCAGTCATCCGCGCGCAGCGCCGCAGGAAGGAGAGCACGGCCGCCTCCTCTTCGCGCAGGACGGCGCGCTTGGCCGCGGACTTGCGCAGGCGGATAGCGAGCGTCCCCGCCGCATGGCTGTCGAAGATGACGGGGTGCACGTAGCACTTGCGGCAAATGGTCGGGGTATTGCCCAGCCGCGCCGAGGTCCGGGCGATTGCTTCCTTGACCTGAGCCTTGGCCACGCCCTTGCCGGTCGCCTCGGGCATGGCGGCCAGTTCCAGCGCCGTCAGCACCGTGCCGGCCCAGGTGCGGAAATCCTTGGCCGTGATCTCCTCCCCGGTGATGTCGCGCAGGTAGGCGTTGACGTCGGCCGAGCCGATGGATTGCAGCCCGCCTTCTTCATCGCGGTACTGGAACAGGGACTGGCCAGGCAGCTCCTGGCAGGTCCGCAGGATACGGGCGATGCGGCGGTCGTGAACGCGCAAGCGCCAGTCCTTTCCGCCTTTGCCGCGGAAGTGGAAGCGCATCTCGGCACCCTTCACCGCGACATGCTGGTTGCGGAGGGTGGTGACACCGAAGCTGTTGTTGACGCGGGCATATTCCTCGTTGCCGACGCGGGCCAGCGTGGCCTCAAGCAGCCAGACCACGGTCGCCAGGACCTTTTCGCGTGACAGCCCGGGCTTGCTGATATCCGCCTCGACCCGCTCACGCAGCGCCGGCAGGCCCCGCGCGAAGCTGATCAGACGCTCGAACTTGTTGCCGTCGCGCAGCGCACGCCATTTGGCGTGATAGCGGTACTGCTTGCGGCCCCTGGCATCCCGACCGACAGCCTGAATGTGGCCATTGGGGTCCGCGCAGATCCAGACATCGCGATAGGCGGGCGGGATAGCCAGGCTGCGGATGCGCTGGAGCGTGGCCTCGTCGCGCACCGGCTGTCCGTCGGCCGTGACGTAGCGGAAGCGCTTGCTGCCCAGCCGGCGGATGCCGGGGTCAGTGTCGGAGACGTAGTTCAGATCAGCTTGCATGGCGGACGGGTGAACGCCGAAGTCGCCGCCCGAGTTTCAGAGCTTCTCGTCTATTCACTTTTGTTAGGCTGAAAGCCGCAGGCAGCCGCCAAAAAAGCGCCGCAACGCTTGTGCATCGGCAGCGTTGATTCGCCGAGAGTAGCGGCTGCGGCCGGTCAGCAGGAGATTTCGGATGAGCGCTTCAGAGAGCGGTAGTACCGCGTCCGGGAGCGGCTTTCCGCTCAACCTGACCGTCAATGGGATCCGGCAAAGCCGTGAGGTCGCGCCTTGGACAACGCTGCTCGACCTGCTGCGCGAGGACCTCGGCCTGACCGGCACCAAGAAGGGCTGCGATCATGGCCAGTGCGGTGCCTGCACGGTGCTGGTGGATGGCCTCCGGGTGAACTCCTGCCTGACCCTGGCGCTGGTCAAGGACGGCTCCTCCGTCACCACCGTCGAGGGCCTCGCCGGCGCCGACGGCACGCTGCATCCGATGCAGGCCGCCTTCGTCGAGCACGACGCCTTTCAATGCGGCTTCTGTACCTCCGGCCAGATCATCTCCGCCGTCGCGCTGATGCAGGAGGGCCATACCGGATGCCGCGACGAAATCCGCGAGTGGATGAGCGGAAACCTCTGCCGCTGCGGCGCCTATCCCAACATCGTCGACGCCATCGAGCAGGTTGCGGAGCAAGCGCCATGAACCGCTTCAGCTATGCCCGTCCGGACACGGTAGCCGGTGCGCTGACCGACCGGACCGAGCACCCGGGGGGCCGCTTCCTCGCAGGCGGGACGAACCTCGTGGATCTGATCAAATACAATGTCGAACGGCCGTCCCGGCTGGTGGACATCAATCGCGTCGCTGGCCTGGGCCAGATCGAGGAGACCGAGGGCGGTGGCTTGCGGATCGGCGCGCTGGTGACGAATTCGGCGGTCGCGCAGGATGCGCGGGTGGCGGCGGGCTGGCCGCTGCTGGCCAGTGCCATCCTGGCCGGCGCCACCCCGCAGCTTCGAAATGCGGCGACGACCGGCGGCAACCTGTTGCAGCGCACCCGGTGCTACTATTTCTACGACGCAGCCACACCCTGCAACAAGCGCGAGCCGGGAAGCGGCTGCCCGGCGATCCCGGGCGTGAATCGTATCCACGCCATCCTCGGCGCCAGCCAGCATTGCATCGCGACCCATCCCTCCGACATGTGCGTCGCCTTGGCCGCGTTGGAGGCCGTGATCCGCGTCACCGGTTCCAGCGGCGAGCGCAGCATCCCCATGGCGAATTTCCACCGCCTCCCCGGCGATGAGCCCCAGCGGGACACGACGCTCGATCCGGACGAGATCGTCACGAGCGTCGAACTTCCGCCAAACGGCTTCGGTCCGCATCATACCTACCTGAAGCTTCGCGACCGGCATTCCTACGCCTTCGCGCTGGTTTCGGTCGCGGTCGGGCTTGAGATGGAGGAAGGGCGGATTTCCCGCGCCCGCATTGCGCTGGGCGGCGTGGCGCACAAGCCCTGGCGCGTACCGGAAGCGGAGGAGCTGCTGGTCGGCAAGACCGGCGGCGCGGCCTTCGAAGAGGCGGCCGAACGCATCCTGCGAGGTGCCAGGCCGCAGTCGCAGAACGGCTTCAAGATCGAGCTCGCACGGGGCGCCATTGGTCGCGCCTTGGCGCAGGCCGCGGCCGGCACGCCGCAATCGCAGACCGACAAGCGGATCGCATAGGAACAACACGCCATGCTGCAGAAAACGCCCTATGTCGGTAGTCCCGTCAGCCGTGTGGACGGCCCGCTCAAGGTGACCGGCGCCGCCTTCTATTCAGGCGATTTCAAGGCCAAGGACCTCGCGCACGGCTATGTCGTTTCCAGCGCTATCGCCAAGGGGCGGATCGCTGCCATCGACGCCGAAGAGGCCCTGGCGGTACCCGGCGTCGTCCAGGTCTTCACCCATCTGAATCGCCCGCGCACGGCCTGGTTCAGCAGCAACTACACCGACGAATCGGCGCCGCCCGGCAAGCCCCTGCGGCCTCTTTACGACGATCGCGTGCATTACAGCGGCGAGCCGGTCGCCCTCGTGATCGCCGAGGATTTCGAGACGGCACGCCACGCCGCCTCCCTGGTGCGGGTGGACTACGTTCCCGAAGCGCATTCGACAGATCTGGAGGAGGAGCGCGGCGCGGCCTACGAGCCTCCGAAGGAGCGCTCGAGTGCGAAGAAGCCCAACGATCGCGGCGACGCGAAGGCCGCCTTCGCCGCTGCGCCGGTACGCATCGACCAGGAATACCGGGTCGCGGCCGAGCACCACAACCCGATGGAGCCACATGCGACGACGGTGGTCTGGGTCGGCGATGGCGGCATCACCGTGCACGACAAGACGCAGGGCGTTCAGAACACGCAGACCTATATCCACAACGTCTTCAGCCTTGCCAACAGCAAGGTCCATGTCGTCTCGCCCTTCGTCGGCGGTGCCTTCGGTTCAGGGCTGCGACCCCAATACCAACTCTTCCTCGCCGTGATGGCGGCGCTGGAGCTGGAGCGCTCCGTCCAGGTCGTGCTGACGCGCGACCAGATGTTCACCCATGTCTATCGGCCCGAGACGATCAACAGCATCGCGCTCGGTGCCAATGCCGATGGCGCGCTGCAATCGGTGCGGCATGAGGCGATCGCCGTGACCTCGCATCACGAGGATCATCAGGAGGCCGTCGTGAAGTGGTCGGGCATGCTCTACCACTGCGACAACGTGACGCTGACCTACAAGCTGGCGAAGGTGGACACGCATTCCCCCGGGGACATGCGTGCGCCTGGTGCGGCAATCGGCGTTTACGCCCTGGAAGCCGCCATGGACGAGCTGGCCTGCGCGTTGAAAATGGACCCGGTCGCGCTGCGGCTGAAGAACTACGCCGAGCGCGATGAGGGCGAGGACAAGCCCTTCACGAGCAAGGCGCTGCGGAGCGCCTACCAGCTTGGTGCCGAGCGCTTCGGCTGGGCGGACCGTTCACCCGAACCGCGCTCCATGCGGGAGGGCCGCGAGCTGATCGGCTGGGGCATGGCGGGCGGCGTCTGGGAGGCGAAATTCCAGAAGTCCAGCGCGCGTGCGGTGATGACCGCGGATGGCAGCCTGGAGGTCGCGGCCGCGACATCCGATATCGGCACTGGCACCTACACCATCCTGACGCAGATCGCCGCCGATACGCTCGGCGTGCCGCTGGAGGATGTCACCACCAAGATCGGCGACTCCTCGCTGCCCACGGCACCCCTGGAGGGCGGTTCCTGGACGGCGGCATCGGTCGGCACCGCGGTCCAGCTGGCGTGCCGCACGCTGCGCGAGAAGCTCTTCCAGCTCGCCCGCGGAGCCGAGGGTTCGCCGCTCGCCAACATGGATCTGGAGCAGGTGCATTTCGCCGAGGGCGCGATCGTCGTGACCTCCGATCCTACCCGTCGCATGACGCTGATCGAGGCGATGCGGATCGGCGGCAAGGACCGGATCGAGGCCGAGGAAACTGCCAGTCCGGACAAGGTGACGCAGGCGGGCTACTCCTCGAACACCCATTCCGCGATCTTCGTCGAAGTGCGGGTCGATGAGGAGTTGGGTGCCATTCGGGTGACGCGCGTCGTCAACGCGGTCGCCGCGGGGCGCATTCTCAACCCGAAGACCGGGCGCAGCCAGATCGTCGGCGGTGTCGTCTTCGCCATTGGGATGGCGCTGGAGGAGGAGAGCCTCACCGACCACGCGCTCGGCCGTTTCATGAACCACAACTTCGCCGAGTACCATGTCCCGGTGAATGCGGATGTGCCGGAGATCGACGTGATTTTCGTGGACGAACCCGATGAACTCACCAGCCCGATCGGCGTGAAAGGCCTGGGCGAGATCGGCATCGTCGGCACGTCTGCGGCCATCGCCAATGCCGTCTACCATGCCACGGGCCGGCGCATCCGCGATCTGCCGATCACCATCGACAAGGTGTTGCTGCGCAAATGACCTTCGAAGCCTTGGTGGGCGCGGCGGCCACCGCCGCATCCGTGTCGAGCTTCACGCCACAGGCCTGGAAGATCATCCGGACTCGCGACACCAAGAGCATTTCGGCCGCCACCTATGCCCTCACCGTCATCGGCTTCGCGCTTTGGCTTACCTATGGGGT
>JAQGHY010000257.1 GCA_028291455.1 Rubritepida sp.
TGGACCACGCGGATGAAGCGGAAGCTGGCCTCGCCCCGCGCGCTGCCCAGGATTGTGCCGTCATAGGGGTCCAGGTAGCTGGCGGCGGGGCGAGGCGCGCCTTCTGCCATAGCGGTGGGCGCCAGCAGGGCACGCACGGCCCTGCCGGGCTCGGCCTGCAGGGTGAGGGCGGTGACGCGGCTCTCCGGCACCGTTTTTGCCAGCGCAGCCAGCAGTTCGCCGGGGGCCAGCGCGGGCTGCGCGCGGGCCTCGACGGTCATGACCCCGCGGTTGAGCGCCAGCAGGATTTCGTCCTCGAAGGCCATCATCGCGCCGGTGAGGCCGACGACCATCAGGACCGTGCCGGCGGTGATGCCGATCAGCCAATGCAGCGTGAACCAGAAGGATCGGATCATGGCACCCACAGGGATTAAGAAAGAGCCGACCATCGCTTACTCAATTGCGAGTAGTTCTTAGTCGCGTTGCTGCAGCGCGGCAAGCTTCGGGCTTGGAAGCGCGCGTCATGCCTCTGCGCCTACGTCGCCGAGGACCGCGTAGTAGCGGGAGCGATGAAGCAGGTTCGACAGCCCTGGCCGCCCATACGCACGGACCGTGCTGACCCAGGAGAGGTCGTGCGCGACCACCTCGCGCAAGCCTGCCTCCCGCCAAGCCGCGGCGACGGGACCGGTGCCGGGGAGGTTGGCGAACGGTGCGGGGTTCAACAGCGTCACCGGCCGCTCGCGGTCGACCTTCCACTTCCAGACGGGGGCGATGCCGTGCAGCCGCCAGGCCATGGAGATCAGCCAGTTCCGCTCCAGACGCCGGGTCGCATCCAGCGCGGCGACGCGCCCACCGGGCCCGACCAGCCGTGACCATTCGGCGAGCGCGCCCGCCGGGTCGGGAAGCATCCAGACGAGGTTGCGGCTGACGATGGCATCGACCTCGCCAATCTCCAGCGGTGGCGACATGGCATCGCCCTGTCGCACCTCGACGCCGGGAAATTGCGCCAGGCGGCGGCGCATCAGCTCGATCCGCGTCTCCGCCCTCTCGATGGCGATGACCTGGTAGCCGAGCCGGGCGAGCTTCTCCGCCACCACGCCATTGCCGCTGCCCATGTCGGCCACGCGCCGGATGGGGCGGCCGAGCGGGGAGGGTGCCAACAGCATCGGCATGATGCCGAGCCAGACGGGATGTTCGGAGAAATGCGGCCGCAGGGAGCCCGCGGCATGGGATGCGGCGTCCTCATCGGCCTTCGCGCGCCAATAGGTCCGGATGCGGGCATCCGAATGGGCGGCCTGGCCATGCAGCTTGGTGGGGGTCGTGGAAGTCATCGCTGTTCAGCCTGTTCAAAATGCGGCGCGGATGGTGGCGATCGCCGTCATCGGCGCGCCCGGATAGTTCTCATTGCGGCTGCGCGGAGCCTCGATGTAATCGGCATCGAAGAGGTTCCGGATATTAAGCTGGAGGTGGAGATTGTTCGTCAGCGGATAGCTCGCCATCGCGTCGATGCGGGTGTAGCCGGCGACCCGGAAGCTGTTGTTCAGGTCACCCGTCCGTCGCGAAGCCATGTAGGCGCCGGCGCCGACCGTCAGCCCCGTGAGCGGCCCTTGCCCGAACTGGAAGGTGCTCCACAGGCTGCCGCTCCAGAGCGGAACGCCGGTCAGGCGATGGCCGACCGCAAAGGTGGTGTCCTGCGTGACCTCGGCGTCGGTATAGGCGGCGCTGGCGATGACGCGCCAGTTCGGCAGGACTTGGCCAGTGATGTCCAGCTCGACACCACGGGACCGCTGCTCGCCCGTCTGGATGTTGAAGGTGCTGTCGTTCGGGTCTGCCGCCAGGACGTTCTTCCGGCGGATGTTGTAGAGCGCGAGATTGGCGCTGAGCCGGTCGGGGATGAGATCGTAGCGGGTGCCGATCTCGAATTGCTGGCCCGTCTCCGGATTGAAGCGGTTGCCGATCGCATCTGCACCGTTCTGTGGAGTGAAGGAGCGCGCGAAGCCCGCATAGAACGAGAGGTTCGGGTTCTGAAGCCAGACCACGCCGACCCGCGGCGTGAAGGCCGAGCCCGAGATCGTGCCGTACTGGATCGGGCGGCTGGGGTTCGCATCGACCGCACTCTGATCGAAGGTGTCGTAGCGCCCGCCCGCCACGAAGCGAAGACGTCCGTAGGTCATCTGATCCTGCGCATAGAGCGACGTCATGTCGAAGGCCGTGCGCCGGTCCGTGAAGTAGGTATAGGGCCCGGTCTGCCGGCCGGCCCCGAAGACCGGATTGAGGATGTTGATGCCCGTATAGGGCGCCACCATCAGCTGGTTGCCTTCGTCCGCCGAGGCGTACTGCACCCCCGCGAGGAACTGGTGAGACAGGACGCCGGTGTTGAAGCGGGCCAGCGCCTCCAGCCGGAAGTCGAGGTTGCGCGTGGTCGTGTCCTGCAGGTTGGCGCGCCGGTTCATGGTGATGCCGTTCGCGGCCAGGCTCGTGGTCACGACGCCCAGGCGGCCCAGGCTGCCCCATTCGAGGCGCCCGATCTGGCGGATGGTCAGCCAGTCCGTCGCATCGTGTTCGACGCGCCAGTTCACGTCCGAACGGATGGCGGTGTTATGCGCGCCAGGCTCCTCGAAGGTACGCCAGCGGGGGAGCGAGACGCCGGTTCCGATTGCCGGAATTCCGCGCGTGATGGGCGTTCGCGCATGGATGTAGCCGGCGCCGAGATAAACTCGCGTCCGGTCGTTCGGCTGCCAGGTGACGGAGGGCGCGAAGAACTCACGCTCCGCATCGCGCTGGTTGCGGACGAAACCGTTCTCGCGCTGGATGGCGCCGCTGATCCGCCCGGCGATCGTGCCGCTGCTGCCGATCGGCCCTGTCAGATCGAACTCGTTGCGGAAGAAGCCGTAGGAGCCGCCCTGGAGGGTCAGGCTGCCGGCGGGCGTGAGCTGCGGCTGACGGGTGATCAGGTTGATCATGCCGCCTGGATCGCCCTGGCCGAAGAGGACGGAGGCGGGCCCCTTCAGCACCTCCACGCGCTCGATATTGGCGAGGTCGCGAAAGGTGCTGCCGGGAACGAGGAAGGCGGGGCTCATGACGACGCCGTCGACGGCGTATTGGCTGGAGGGGAAGCCGCGGATGATGAAGTTGTCGCTGCGGCCGCCGGAGCTGCCCTGCGGCCGGACACCGCTGACGTTATCCAGCGCGTCGTTCAGACGCACCGCCGCCTGGTCCGTGATCACGTCGCGTGGGACGACCTGGATGGATTGCGGCACCTCGCGCAGTGGCGTGTCGGTCATGGTGCCGGTGGAAGAACGCTCCGCGCGATAGCCCGAGACGGGCCCATTCGCCCGCTCATGCACGCCGGACACGGAGAGTTCCGGCAGGACCAGCGATTCAGCCTCCGGAGGGGTCTGCGCGAAGACAGGGGCGGCACTGGAGAGCAGCGTCGCGATGGCTGTGGCGACCATGCCGGTGGCGAGGTTCCAGGGCGTAAGACGCGCCCAGCCATGCTGCGATTTTCGCACCGGGTTCATCATACCATCGATCGCAAATAATTCTGATTTGCATTCGCAATTGGAAGGATGAAGGCAATGCGAAGGGGTCACGTCTGCTGTCTTCCGTGGAATGCGGTAGCGGCCTAGACACAGTCCGATGCCAGGAAATCAGCAGAAGACCGCTAGTTTCTGGAGCCGCCACCGGTGCGTTCTCAACCGAACGACCGACAGATGGCACAACGTAATACAATTATCAATGCCGTTGAGAATGTAACAAATCTCTCTTAAGCTGCCTAGACAACGCCAGCAAAAGGCCTCCGGATTGACCGCCTCGCCGCCAAATCTTCTGGACCTTCTGCGGCAAAAGGAGGCTGAACTCACGCCCAATGCGCGTCGGGTGCTGCGCTTCATTGTCGACAATCCCTACCTCGCGCTTGCCGGCTCTGCCGCCCAGCTTGCCGCGCAGGTGGGAACCTCCAACGCCACCGTCGTGCGCACGGTGCAGTCGCTAGGCTTCGAGGGTCTGCCGGACCTGAAGCGGGCCATCGTGAAGTCGCTCGAATTCCAGCCAGCGGGAGCGGTCGATGCCCTGCGTACGAATATCCAGGCCTCGGGTGCGGAAGCTGGGGGCGCCATAGACCTGGTCCTCGACGTGCATAGGAAAGCCCTGGAGGCTCTCTCCTCACCGGCCTCGCGGGCGGCCATGCGTGCGGGGGTCATGACGCTGGAGCCGATCCAGCGAATCCTGGTTTACGGAATCGGGCCGGCTTTCCCGCTGGCGCAATATCTTGAACTGCAACTCAACCGAATTGGCCGTCCATCCTTTGCCGCTGGCGCGGCCGCAACTGGTCTGGCGGACCGGCTGATGCATCTCACGAAGGGCGACGGGGTCGTGGCGATCGCCTACGGCCATTTCAGCGGGGAGGCCGTGACGCTGTTCGAGGAGGCGCAGAGATTGAACCTGCCGGTCGTGCTCGTTACGGACTCGATGGAGCGGCGCCTCACACGTCATGCGGATGTGGTGATCATCGCGCCCCGGGGTGACGACCGCCGCATCGACCTGCACGCGGCTACACTGCTGGTCCTCGATGCCCTGACCATGGGTCTTGCGGCTTGCGACGGAGACCGCGCCGTCGGTTCGTTGGAACGGTTGATCAATCTTCGGGATAGCATCGAGAAGAACCGCGGGCAGATCGGCAAGCTGAAGATCAGCCGGCCAAAGGCATAGCGTCGGAGACGGAGCCCGACGATGACCAAACTTTCCGATCACTGTGATCAGCCGACGTAGTTGGCCGCAATCGCACGGCAGGCTCTGCTCCAGAGCACGCTTTGCATCTTCCGATGAAGGAGGTGCGACTCCCTCCGAATCACCTTTCGCAGCTTTTCGCTTGGCTTCCAGCGCCGCAGGGTTCCTGGCGCGGTAAGCTCCGAGATATCAGAACTCGTAGCGCAGCCGCGCCGTCCCGTTGATGGCGTAGCTGTTGGAGGCCAGCTCCGCATCCACGCGCGCCGTCATCGTCATGGCTGGGCTCAGCCGCCAATCGACGCCGCCCGAGAGCAAGGCCGCATGCGCGTCCGGCCGCGCGCCGCCGAGCGTGAAGCCGGAATTCGCCAAGCCGATGAAACGGGCGGTCATCCCCGCATCGCGCTGCAGGTAGGCCGCCCAGCCAACCCGACCGAAGCCCGACAGGGTCGGCGTCAGCGCCGTGTCTGCCCGCAGGGACAGCTCCATGCGCGACTGGCCCTGGTTCCGCCCGGACACCGCGAGCGCCGCCGCCGACTGTCCGGCCGCGCCGGTTTCGGTGAAGCTCGGCGTCTCGTACCAGCTGCCCTGGAAAGCGAGCGAGGGCGTGAGCGTTACGCGCGGCACGATCCCCTCCATCCGCCATCCGGCTTCGAGCCGCGTCGAGACGCCCTGGCTCGTGTAGCGGCCGCGGAGATCGCCGATACCGAGGAAGGTCACCGTGCGGCGCGTCGCCACGTCCATGCCGCCATAGGCGACCGCCGCCGACAGCCGCAACGCGCCGAATTGGCCCGTGCCGTAGATCGCGCCCTGAATCTGGCTCGTCTCCGCCCGGCCCATGCTGTCGGAGAGGCGCGTCGTCGCACCCGAGCCAGCCAGCGCCATGCCCGCCACCACCTGCGCCGAGAGGCGGACATCCGTGCCCACCGCCACGCCGCCGCCACTGGCCGTCGCGGCATAGCTGCCCGGATTGCCCGAAGCTCCCATCCGGCTGCCGCCACCAAAGCCGCTGGCCCAGACCGCGTAGCGCGGCGGGGAACCATCGGCGCCGTCACCCAGGGCCGCGCCGCGGCCGGGCTCCAGCATCGCACCGAGGAACTGGTAGGCAGGCTGGGCGTGCATGCCCATCGCCACCGCATGGATCTGGCCTGAGACCTGGTCCAGCCCGCGCGGCAGCGCCGCCGCCGACAAGTTGTACAGCGGGAAGAAAGCCTGGACATCGGCGCCTCCCCCGACGGCGCGGTCGAAGGCCGCCGCTACGGAGATCTGGTTCGGCGTGCCGCGCGGGCCGATGACCGGCGCGCTTCTCACCACGGCCGGCGGCTCAACCGGAGGCGTAACCACGGGGGGCGTAACCACAGGGGGCGTGACGACGGGTGGCGTGATGACGGGTGGCGTGACGACGGGCGGCGTCACGATCGGCACGAGCGGCGCCGGCGTGAGCGTCAGCTGCGCCTGGGTTCCCGTCGTGGCCACGGTGCTGGTCACGCCCGCGCCAAAGCTGCCCTGGTTGCTGACCGCGGTGTAGTTGCCGGTCACCGCGCTCGCCTGGATGAGCGTATAGGGGGCATTGAAGCTGTAGGATCCACCCTGCGCCAGCAGCCGCAGTGTACCGCCCAGCGCAGCCGTGCCGGTCACGTTGATGCGATCGGCAAGCGGGCCCTGGACCTCGATGGCGGTGGTCGAGCCCGGCGCCAGCGTCAGATTGCCGCCCACGTTCAGCGTGCCGATGGAATTGCCCGGCGCGATTGTGCCGCCGGACAGGACGGAGACGCCCGGCAGGCTGCCCGTGCCGCCCAGCGTGCCGCCCGAGGCCACGGTGACGCCGGAGGAGCTCGCGATGGAGCCGTTCACGGAAAGCCGGCCGGCGGTCACGAAAGTCGCGCCCGTATAGGTGCTGGCACCGGAGAGGATCAGGTTGCCCGTGCCGGCCTGGGTGAGGGTGCCGGTGCCCGACATCGTATTGGCGAGGGTCACCGCATCCGAGCGGTTGAAGGCCAGCGCCCCGTCGTTCACCACATTGCCCGTGCCGAGCCTGCCCGTCGTGCCGCCCGCGCCGACTTGCAGCGTCCCCGCGCCGATGGTGGTCGTGCCGGAATAGGTGTTGGCGCCGGTCAGGATGACGGTGCCCGAGCCGGCCTGCTGCAGCGCGCCCGTACCCGATATCGCATTGCTCACGGTCATGGTGTTCGACCGGTCGAAGGCCAAGGTCGCGTTGTTCGCCACCGGGCCCGTGCCGAGCGTGCCTGTCGTGCCGCCGGCGCCGATCCGCAGCGTGCCGGCGCTGATCGTGGTCGTGCCGGTATAAGTGTTCGCGCCGGACAGGGTCAGCGTGCCTGCGCCGACCTTGGTCAGCGCCGCGCCGGTACCTCCGATCAGCCCGCCATCGGCGATCGCGCCCGCGAAGGTCGTCGAGGTGCCGTTGCCGCCGACGGCCAGGGTGATGCCGCCCAGATTCACGGCGCCCGTTCCGGCGAGGGAGCCGAGCGTGGTGCCTGTGGCCGTCATGTAGGAGAAGTCGACCGTGCTGCCCGCCTGGCCCACATAGGAGGCGGTACCGCCTGAGGAGGTGTCCATGAAGCGCACGAAACCGGCATTGGTGATGCTGGCAGCACCGGCGCTGGAGCTGCCCTGGAAATCGATGTTTCCCGCAGCGTTATTGGTAATCGTGGCGGCGCCTGCCGTTGCGGAACCGCTGAACGCTAGGCAGCAGGTGTTGGAAATGGTGGCGCTGCCGGCAGTGGAATTATCAGCGAACGCCAGGTTGCCCAGGTTGGTGATCGTCGCTGTCCCGGCCGAAGCGGTGTCGCCAAAGGACACGCCGCCCGCGAGGTTGTAGTTGTTTGCGATGGTCGCGCTGCCCGCCGTGCTGGTGCCGGAGACGCCGATGATGCCATCATTCGTAACCACGCCGCTGCCGAGCGAACCGTAGGGCACGAGCAAGCTCGCGCCCGCTGCCACGGTGGCCGCGCCCGGCAGGGTTACGGGCGATCCGGAGGCGCCGAGAATCAGAGAGCCCTGATCCACGAAGGTGCCGCCGGTATGGCTGAGCGCGCCTGTCAGGGTGGTGCTGCCGGTGCCGACCTGGCGAACGCCGCCGGTGCCGGAGATCGCGTTCCCCACCGTGACGGTCCCGCGGTCGAAGGCCAGCACGCCGTCGTTCACCACGTTGGCGGTGCCCAGCGTGCCGCTGGAGCCGCCGTTGCCAAGCTGCAGCGTGCCGGCGCTGATGGTGGTCGTTCCCGAATAGGTATTGTTGCCGGCCAGGACGGTGGTCCCCGCACCCGCCTGCGTCACCGTGCCAGTGCCGGAGATGACGCCCTGCACGGTAAGGGTGCCCGTGCGGTCGAAGACCAGCGAGGCATTGTTCACCACCCCGCCGCTGCCCAGCGTGCCCGTCGCGCCGCCAGCGCCGACCCTCAGGGTGCCGCTGCTGATCGTCGTGGCGCCGGAATAGGTGTTGTCGGCGGCGAGAACGAGCGTGCCGGCGCCGGACATGGTGAAGCCCGCTGTGCCGAGCTCGGCGACCGCGCCACCCAAGGTGAGCGTGGTGTTGAGGTCAGGCCGGAAGCCGCCCGTGCCGTTCACCGCCACGACGCCGCGCGCCATCGTGAAACTGGAGGTGGTGACCAGTGCGCCGCCATTCACGTACAGCGCGCCCGAGGCGCTGCCGAGCGCGCTGTCGGCTGCGACGGACACGACGCCGGAGCTGAGCAAGGTGCCGCCCGTATAGGTATTGCCGGCACTCAGTGCCAGCGTACCAGCGCCGCCCATCACCAGAGCGCCGGCCCCCGAGACGGTGCCGGTCAGCGTCAGGGCGGTGGAGGCCGCCGGGGAGAAGGTGCCGTTACCCGCATTCAGCGTGACTGCGCGGGCGGAAGTGAAGCTTGCGGTGGTGGCCAGTGCGCCGCCGTCGAAGGTCAGGCCACCGGTCGTGGCGCCCAACCGGGCGTTGGACGAGACCGCGATCGTGCCGGCGTTGAAGAACGTGCCGCCGCTGTAGGTGTTGTCGGTGCCCAGCGTGACGGTGCCGCCGCCCACCTGCGCGACCCTGCCGGTGCCGGAAATCAGGTTGGTGACGGTGATGTTGTCGGAGCGGCCGAAGGCCAGCGTCGCGTTGTTCGCCACGGCGCCCGTGCCCAGCGTGCCGGTGGTCCCGCCATTGCCGATCTGCAGTGTGCCGTTGGTGATCGTCGTCGTCGCGGAATAGGTGTTATTCCCGGCCAGGACGGTGGTGCCGGTACCGAACTGCGTCAGCGTACCCGCGCCGGAAATCGCGCCCTGCACGAGGAGGGTGCCGGTCCGGTCGAAGACGAGCGCGGCGTTGTTCACCACGGCGCTGGTGCCCAGCGAGCCCGTCGTGCCGCCGGCGCCGACCCGCAGCGTGCCCGAGCTGATCGTCGTCGTGCCGGTGTAGGTGTTGGCCCCGGCCAGGACCAGCGTGCCGGCACCCGTCATTTCCAGACTCTGGCCGTCGATCGCACCGGTCAGCGTCAGCACCGTGCCCACATCAGGCGTGATGGTGCTGCCGCTGCTCTGCAGCGCGATGTTCCGAGCCGTGGTGATGCTCGCCGTCGTCTGCAGCGTGCCGCCGTTGATGAAGAGCTGGCCGCCCGCAGCGCCGAAGGCGCCGTCGGCGGCGATCACGGTGATGCCACCGCTGAGCACGGTCGCGCCCGAATAGGTATTGCCGCTGCTGAGCACCAGTGTCCCGGTGCCATTCATGCCGAGGCCGCCCGCGCCCGAAATAAGTCCCGTCAGGGTCAGGGTCGTACCGGCGGAGGGCTCGATGGATGCGTTGCCGGTACTGATGGTGATCGCGCGGCTGGAGGTGAAGCTCGCGCTGGTACTCAGGAAGCCGTCGTTGAAGGTCAGGCCGCCCGACGTCGCACCCATCGCCGAATCCGCGGCGACGGAGAGGAAGCTGTTGATGACGGTGCCGCCCGAATAGGAGTTGACCCCGGTGAGAGACGTGCTTCCTGCGATCGTCACGGAGCCGGTGCCGGAGATGGCGTTGGCCACCCCCAGTTGGTTCCGGGCTAAAACGAGCGACGCATTGTTCACCACTGCGCCGGTACCGAGCGAGCCGGTGGTGCCGCCGGTCGTGCCGATCTGCAGTGTGCCGGCACTGATGGTCGTGCCGCCGCCGTAGCTGTTGCTGTCGCCGGTCAGCGTCAGCGTACCGGTGCCTGCCTTCACGACGGCAAGGTCTCCAAGTACACTGTTCTCTATGGCGCCGGCGAATGTCGTGCTGGTGCCGAGCGTGCCGATGACAGTTGTAATGGTGCCCCCGCCGAAATTCGAGACGATGCCATTGCCGGACAGCGAGCCCAGCGTAACGGTGGAAGCGGCGCTGCTGACGGTCAGCCGCCCTTCTATCTGGTAGCTGGAATCCCCGCCCGCTGTTCCGTTCGTAAGCGCGATTAAACCACCGAAGTTGTTGCTGTAGGTCACGCCGGTGCCGGTGGTTCCGGAGAGCGTCAGGACCTGGTCGCCGGCCGCGATGCTCTGCCCGGTCCCCGAACTGTTGGTGACATTGCCGGTCGTCATATTCGCGCCAAGCACGATCGCTCGGCTTTGCGCCCCGGCATCGAAGGTGAGGCCGGATACGGTGACGGCGGCGCTGGTGGAGAGGCTAGGGGCCGCGTTGTTCTGGAAGGTGGCGACATCGCCCGAAACTGGCGCCGTGCCGCCGCTCCAATTCGCGCCCGTGTTGAAGTCCGTGCCGGGACCGCTCCAAACCTGCTGGGCAACAGCGGGGGAGACCGCCAGGGCGAGCAGCGACGCCGAAACCAGGGCCGTCGAGTTGTGGAGAGCCGCTACCCAGCCGTATCTTACCGTCAACGGATTTAATCCTGCCGCAATAATTGCAGCAGAATGAAACCCCGTTTGGCGTTGTTCCGGAAGGTCACGGAGGAGGATTAGAGTGTAAGGAGGTCTTTACACATGGAGGTGTGGCGCTGACGCCACGCCATAGATTCGTAACCTGACGGGATCGAAGCCGTTTCGGATCATGCGGGCGATCAAAAAAGCGGCAGGCGACCGGGGAAAGTCAGGGTGTTCTGAACGCAAACCCCTGGTTCGAATCTGCGCCAAAAGGCCTTGCTAACCTTTCTATTAGCGGCAGCCAGAACATTCATTTTCTCGATTGCATCGGCCTGATAGTCATGACCATGGAGAGCTCGGGTCATAATCGTTGCCGGCTCTTCAGGGAAATTTCATGAAATTACATGCTTCGATAGCATTCCGCGCACTTCTGACGGTTGCGATGGTCTCGGTATTTTCGAATTTTGGCATGGCAAAGACGGTCCCAGTCGTACCTGGGCAAGTCATCGGTCAGGTTGAAGTTCCCGATGATTGGACTGTTAACCGCACTCAACGGGGAATCGAGATCAAAAGCCCTGATGAAGAGATCATCATGTGGATGGAGGTCTTCCGTCCGGATCAAGCCGATCGCGTCAGGCGCGAGCACGGTGACTACTTCACCGGCCAGGGTGTGCGCATCACGGGACCAGCTGTCGAACAGGAAAGCGTGGCGAATGGTGTCCGCCTGCTGGTGCAGACCTTGCCCGCAACCTGGAACGAGGCGCCGACGATCCTCGCCTACCAAGTCTACGGCGCAATGACGACGCCCTCGCAGATGCTGCTGATCTCCTACTGGGCGTCGCCAGAGGGTGATCGGCGTTATGGGCAGCAGGTGCGGGCCGTGCTGACGAGTACGAACTTCACATTGCGTTGATCCGAAACTCTGGACCGTTCGCTTGCTGTTCGCCTGGAGTCTCCTTGGCGAGCACCTGCGGACGGCGGAGATTCGCCTTCCTCACGATTGGCCGCGCCTGACGATGCCAGTTGGAAGGGCCCCCGCGCCCAGCTCCGGTCGCCTCGTGCACGAGATTCTTGGTGACGTTCCCAAGGTGCTGCACGCATCAGATCATAAAGCGGAGCCGGTTCGATCCGCACGGGTCCCTGAATGAGCAGGGAATAGTTCTCGGCATGCCTTTACGCGGCGGGGAAATCGTAAAGCACCACGGGGTTATCGACCAACACCTTGTGCCGCGCGCGCTCCTCTGGGACCCAGTTGCTCAATAGGTCAAAGAGAGTGGCGTCGTTCGGCTTGTTGTCGGCGCGTTC
>JAQGHY010000282.1 GCA_028291455.1 Rubritepida sp.
CCGCGTCGCGGGGGAGGCCGAGGCGCGGGTGCGCGCCGACAGCCAGGACCTGACGGAGATGCTCGGCAATCTCATGGAGAATGCCTGCAAATACGGAAACGGACGCGTAGCCGTTCGCGTCTCCCACCTCAGTTCAGGGCAGATCGCGATCGAGGTCGAGGATGACGGTCCGGGGCTCGCCGAGGGCGAGGACGGCACGGCCCTGCTGCGGGGCGTGCGGCTGGACGAGGCCAAGCCCGGCTCGGGCCTGGGGCTGGCGATCGTCGCCGATCTCGCGGCGCTTTACGGCGGCACGCTGGCGCTGGAGCGCGGTGCGCGGCTAGGTGGCCTCGCCGTCCGGCTGGAGCTGCCGGGCCGGCTGGCGACCGAGAAGTACCAGGGGCCGGATTAACCCAATCCGCTGCCGCCCAGCCGGTAGCCGCCCTCATCCGTCAGCAGCAGCCGGGCCGTCTGCGGATCGGGCTCGATCTTGCGGCGGAGGCGGTAGATATGCGTCTCCAGCGTATGGGTCGTGACCGCGTTGGAATAACCCCAGACCTCGCCCAGCAACTCGGAACGCGGCACCGCGCGCCCGGCCCGATGCAGGTAGAGCAGGATCGCCGCTTCCTTCTCCGTCAGCCGGATGCGCCGGCCATCCTCGCCCTGCATGAGCTTGGCCGCGGGATGGAAGGCGTAGAGGCCGAGCGGAATGGCGGCGTCCGGCGAGGTCTCGAAGACGGCGAGCAACGCATGCAGCCGCGTCACCAATTCGGGCAGGCGCACCGGCTTGGAGACGCGATCGGCGATACCCGGCGGGAGCGGATGGGGCGCGACCTCCTCCGGAGCGTGGCCGAGCAGGATCACCGGCCGCCCGCCGCCCGCCTCGCGCAGCAGCGGGCCCCAGTGGGAAGGACCGGGTGCGGCGGCGGCGTCGAGCAGGGTGGCGTCAATCCGCCCGGCGGCTTCCGCCAGCCTCGCCTCGCCCTCTGCGGGCGTCGCGACTTCGGCCTGGAAGTCGGTACCTTGGGCAAGCTGGGGCGGCAGCACCGCGGCGAGCCCGGCGTCCAGAGTCAAAAGGAGGAGTCGGCGGTGGCCGGGCATGGGAGGCCATTAGTTGGGAGGCGGTGGTTTGGCATAGCATTCGCCCCGCCGCACGAAAAACATTTCCCGCAACCGGCCAATGGAGCGACCGTTGAGAAACTTCGGTGGCGCCCCTCCGCTGCGACGCATTTAATAGCCACATTCGGCAGTAGTTATGTGTGTGCTCCAGGATATCGATTTCATGAGACGTTCCGCTTTCCAGCAGCCGGCCACCAATCCACCTTCCCTCCAGAGTCTCGCCGTCGAGACGCTGGCGCTGCGCGCCGTGCATCGCGCCGTCTCCGAGTTGCGGCGCGGCACGCCCGTCGTGGTGCAGGGCGCCGGCTCGGCAGTGGTCGTGGCCGCGGCGGAAACCGTGGGGGCGCAAGGGCTCGCGGAGATCCTGGCCCTCGCCGCCTCGCCGCCCGTCCTGCTGCTGGCCCCGGTGCGCGCGGCGGCGGTCCTGCAGCGCCCGGTCCCGCTCAATGCACCCGATGAGGGCGCGGTCGCCCTGCGGCTGCCTCCCGGTGCGACCTCGCCCGAGCGCCTGCGCGCCTTCGCCGATCCCACGGCCGAGCTCCTGCTCGGCGCCGAGGGCCAGGCCCTGGAGCGCGCGAGCCTACCCACCCTGGCGCCCGCCGCCCTGCTGCTGGCCAAGCTCGGCCGGCTTTTGCCCGCGCTGGTCGCCGCCCCCCTCCCCGAAGGCGTCGTTGCACCCGATTCCGGGCTGCTGAGCGTGAGTGCGGCCGACCTGCTGGCCTATCCGACATCGGTCGCCACCTCGCTGCGGCAGGTGGGCGAGGCGCGCGTTCCTCTCGAGGATGCGCCCGAAACGCGCATCATCGCCTTCCGCGCCGCCGATGGCGGCATCGAGCACCTCGCTATGATCGTGGGCGACCCGGCCGCGGTTCTCGCCGCCGGCGGCGCGCCGCTGGTGCGGCTGCACTCCGAATGCTTCACGGGCGACCTGCTGGGCTCGCTGCGCTGCGATTGCGGCCCGCAGCTGCGCGGCGCGCTCCGGCGGATGGCCGAGGAAGGTGCCGGCGTCCTGCTCTACCTGGCTCAGGAGGGGCGCGGCATCGGCCTCGTGAACAAGCTGCGCGCCTATACGCTGCAGGATGAGGGGCTGGACACGCTCGATGCCAATCGCGCGCTGGGCTATGGCGCGGACGAGCGCAATTTCCTCGTGGCGGCGACGATGCTGCGGCTGCTGGACGTGCCGCGCGTGCGGCTGCTGACCAACAATCCCGACAAGATCCTGAGCCTGGCGGCCTGCGGCGTCGAAATCGTCACGCGCGAACAGCACGCCTTCGCCGGCAACGGCGTAAACGACCGCTACCTGGCCACCAAAGCCGAACGCTTCGGGCATTTGTTTTAGCCCTCAAGCGCCGGGCGCGCGCTCCGCGCGCTTGGCTTCGCGCCTCAGGATTGTTGCGCGGATGATGAGGGCGGTCGGCGCGCGCCGACCGCTTTGCGGCCGGATTCTCGGTAGGACTGCTTAGTTCGAAGAACGGACGCGACCCGCCCGTATCCGGCTGCAAAGCAGCCGGCGCGCGGCGACCAACCTACCGATTGGCGCACCAATCCTGAGGCGCGAAGCCAAGCGCGCGGAGCGCGCGCCCGGCGCTTGAGGGCGTCACTTAGGTAACTCTATCTAGTTCGGCTTCGCTCATGGTGCCGGGGACTACGGTCATGGGGATGGTCATTTTCGCGGCCAGGCGGCCGGTCAGGGCCGCGACCAGCGGGCCGGGGCCCTTGCTGTCCGCCGCCGTCGCCAGCACCAGGATCGAGATGCGGGGGTCCTCGGCCAGCAGCTCCAGCAGTTCGTCCGCCACCTTGCCCTCGCGGGTGATGAGCACCGGTAGGCCGCCCGTGATCTCCTTCACCTGCGCCGCCAGCCCCGCGAGGAGCGACTCCGCCTCCTCCAGCCGTTCCTGCGCCATCATCGCGCCGATGCCGGCCCATTCCGCCTGCTCCACAGGCTCCACGACGCGCAGCAGCGCCACCCGTCCACCGGATTTCGCGGCCCGCAATGCCGCATAGCGCAGCGCCACGGCGCGCTCCGGGCTGTCATCCACCACGACCAGGAAGACGCGATCGCGTCGCGCTTGTTCGGCCGCCGCTTCGGTCATCAAACCCTCCGGAACACCACGCTGCCCGCCCATCCGGCGAAAGCGGCCAGGACGATGCAGATGAGAGCGTAGACCACCGGCTGCCCGCGCGCGACCTTCTCGATATCCGCCGCCGAGCCGGTGCGCTCGACGACGAAGCCGAGCTGTTCGGTGGCGACGATCCGCCGCGCCCGCACCAGCAGCACCTCGACGCTGTAGCTGCCCGGCTGCACCGTGGAAGGCAGCGTGAGGCGGAAGTTGAACAGCCGCGACCCCGCGATCTCGATCGGCACCGCATCCTCCTGCCAAAGGCGGGAGGAGGTCTTGAGTTCGATCAGCGCACGCCGGAAGCCGGGTGCGCGTGCGCCGGTCGAGACCAGGGGGATGGAGTCGAGGCCGAGCTGGCGCTCCCGCCTGATGTCCTCGGGCAGCAGGCGCCATGCCGGGCGTGTGCCGGCGATGGCGTAGAAGACCGGCACATCCTCGAAGCGCGCCGAGGGGCCGTTGAGCCAGAGGCCCACCACCTCGACCTTGCGGCGCACGACGAATGGCCCCGAGGGCCCACGCGCCAGGATGATGACCTCGTCGCCGCCGGGGCCGAGCGGCTGCTCCGTGCTGCCGAAGACCAGGATGCTCTCGCCGACGAAGGCCGTGGTGATGGCGACAACCCCGGTCGAGAGGCGGGCGACGAGTTCGGCGGGCTGCGCGGCAGCCAATGCTGGCCAGAGGGATACCAGGAGCATCGCCCCCAGCATCCGGCCCTTGAGGGCGGCTACCACGCCGGCCCGACCGAGAACAAAGTCGCCGGCACCCGCCATAGATCCCAAAGCAGCGATCCCGCGACGCTCAGCACCAGCAGGCCGAGCAGCGCCCGCGTCTCCTCGCCGCGGAGCTTGCCGCCCATGGCCGCGCCGAATTGCGCGCCCGCCACGCCACCCAGCAGCAGCAGCAGGGTCAGCACGATATCCACGCCGCCCACCTGGATTGCCTGCAGGAAGGTCACCGAGGCCGTGACGCAGACCACCTGGAACAGCGAGGTGCCGATCACGACCGCTGTCGGCATGCCCAGGATATAGATCATCGCCGGCACCAGCATGAAGCCGCCGCCCACGCCCATCACGGCCGAAAGCACGCCGATCAGGAAGCCCACGCCCAGCGGCGGAATGACGGAGATGTACAGCCGGCTCTTGCGGAAGCGCACCTTGAAGGGGAGCCCGTGCGCCCAGGTGTGGTTATGCAGCCGGTGCGCCCGCGCGTTGCGGCGGCGGAAGATGGCCCGCACGCTCTCCATCACCATCAACGTGCCGACGGAGCCCAGCACCACGACGTAGAAGATCGCGACGGCCGCATCCACCTGGCCCGCCCGCCGCAGCAGCGCGAAGATCTGAACGCCCACGACGCTGCCGACGAGGCCGCCGGCCACCAGCACGCCGCCCATCTGCCAGTCGACATTGCCGCGCCGCGCCTGCGCCATCAGCCCCGAGACCGAGGCGCCCAGCGTCTGGTTGGCGCCCGAGGCGACCGCGACGGTGGAGGGAATGCCCAGCAGCATCAGCACGGGCGTCAGCAGGAAGCCGCCGCCCACGCCGAACAGCCCCGAAAGCCAGCCCACGCCAAAACCGACGCCCACCAGAAGGAGGACATCCACGCTCATCGCAGCTATGGGCAGATAGACCTGCAAACGACGTCCCAAACGGGGTGATGTGTAAACTTCACCGGCAAAGATGGCATGGCAAGGGCAGACAAATCGTCACTCGGCATCACCTTGCGTGACACAGTCTTTCAGGCGCGCCCTGTTATGCTGCCTGCCATGCCACGCCCGATGAACGGAATTGCCATGCTCTCCCGCCGAATGCTCCCGGTTTTGCTCGCCGCGCCAGCACTCTCCGCGCCAGCCCTGGGCCCGGCCCTGGCGCAAGCGGCGACGCGGGTGTCGTTGCTGCACCTCAACGACTTCCACAGCCGGCACGAGGCTATCACCAGCGCCAGCGCCATCTGCCGCGCCGGCGAGACCTGCTTCGGCGGTTCCGCCCGCATCGCCACCGCGATCGCGCAAGCGCGCGAGGCGACCCGCGTGGATGGCCGCGCGACGCTGCTGCTCGATGCCGGCGATACCTTCCTCGGCAGCCTGTTCTTCACCTTCCACGAGGGCCTGGCCGAAGCTGCCGTGCAGAAGGAATGGGGCGTGCAGGCCTTCACCCTGGGCAACCACGAATTCGACAAGGGACCCGAGGTGCTGGCGCGCTACATCGCCGCCGTCCCCTTCCCCGTGCTCTCCGCCAACCTCGATGCCACCGCCGAGCCCATCCTGGCCGGCAAGATCCGCCCCACCATCGCCTTCCGGCGCGAGGCGATGCGCATCGTCGTCGTCGGCCTCACCACGCCCGAGACCCCCACCGTCTCCGCCCCCGGCCCCAACCTGCGCTTCACCGACCCGCTGGAGGCCGCCAATCGCGCCGTCTGGGAAGCCCGGCGCGAGGGGCCCGCGACGGTGGTGCTGCTCTCCCACCTGGGGCTCGCCGCCGACCGCCGGCTTGCGGCCGAGGTGGCGGGCGTGGACGTGATCCTGGGCGGCCATTCGCACACGCTCGTCGCTCCGCCCGTGGTGGTGGATGGGCAGGACCGGCCGGTGCTGATCACCCAAGCGGGCGCATTCGGCCGCTGGCTAGGGCGCCTCGATCTCGACCTGACGGCGGAGGGCCGCGTCGCCACCTCAGCGCAGCACATGCGCGAGCTGGACGGAGGAATCGCCGAGGATCCCGCAGTGGCGGCCCTCGTCGCGCGGCTGGCCGAGCCGCTGGGGGCGCTGCGCCGCCGCGTGGTGGGGCGGTTGCCCGCAGCACTGGACAATGCCGGCTGCGGCCAGGCGCCCTGCGCCCTCGGCGCACTGGTGGCGGATGCGATGCGCCAAGGCGTCGAGGCCGAGATCGGCTTCCAGAACGGCGGCGGGCTGCGCGCCGGCCTGGGCGAAGGCGAGGTGAGCATGGGCGATCTGCTGGCCGTGCTGCCCTTCGGCAATACCGTCGCGCGCATGCGGCTGCGCGGCGCCACCCTGCGCGCCGCGCTCGAGAACGGCGTCTCGCGCCTGCCCGAGCGCGCGGGACGTTTCCCGCAGCTGGCGGGGATGCGCTTTACCCTGGAAGCAACGCGGCCCGCCGGCGAGCGCATCGTGGCCGTGCAGGTGCGGGAGGCGGATGGAAGCTGGCATCCGCTCGACCCCGAGCGCGCCTATACCGTCGCCACCAACGACTTCCTCCGCCGTGGTGGCGACGGCTACACCATGTTCCCCGAAGCCGCGCTGGAGGCGCGCGACGACGGGCCGCTGATGGACGACGTGGTGGAGCGGCTGTTCGGAACCTCCGCCCCGCCGCCCCCTTAGTTTTACCGCGTGATTCACGCCTCCGGCTGATTCAGCCTGCGGCGATCACGCTCCAGACTACTTCCGCGGCAGAAAGCCGACGATCCGCTTCACCTCGGTCACGATGGGCCCGGCGATCGCATCCGCCTGCTCCGCGCCACGGCGCAGCGCGGCGTCGAGCGCGGGCGCATCTTCCAGCAGGCGCAGCATCTCCGTGCGGATCGGCTCCAGATGGGCGATCAGCGCATCGGCCAGCACCTCCTTGAACGGGCCGAAGCCCTTGCCGCCATGGGCGCGCAGCACACCCTCCTGCGTCTCGCCCGTGATGGCCGCGAGGATGCCGACGAGGTTCCGCGCCTCCGGCCGTCCCTCGAAGCCGAGCATGTTGTCCGGCAGCGGCTCGGTGTCGGTCTTGGCGCGCTTGATCTTGTTGCGGATCGTATCGGCATCGTCGTTGAGGTTGATGCGCGACTGGTCGGAGGCATCCGACTTGCTCATCTTCTTCGTGCCGTCGCGCAGCGACATCACCCGCGCCGCCACGCCCAGGATATGCGGCTCGATGCGGGGAAAGAAATCCGCCTGGTAATCGTGGTTGAACTTCTGGGCGATGTCGTTCGCCAGCTCCAGATGCTGCTTCTGGTCGTCGCCGACCGGCACCGAGGTTGCCTTATACGCGAGGATGTCGGCTGCCATGAGGTTCGGATAGACGTAGAGGCCGGCACTCGCGGCCTCACGGTCCTTGCCGGCCTTGTCCTTGAACTGGGTCATGCGGTTGAGCCAGCCCATCCGGGCCACGCAGTTGAAGATCCAGGCGAGCTCGGCATGGGCCGGCACATGGCTCTGAACGAAGAGGATGCACTTCTCCGGGCTCAGCCCGCAGGCCAGCAGGGTCGCCGCCATTTCCCGCGTCTGCGCGAGCAGCTGCGCCGGCTCCTGAAAGACGGTGATGGCGTGCATGTCCACGATGCAGAAGAGGCTCTCGTGCTGGTCCTGCATCGGCACCCAGTTGCGGATGGCGCCGAGGTAGTTGCCGAGAGTTGGCACGCCGGAAGGCTGGATGCCGGAAAACACGCGCTGCATGGAACTGGCCTGTGCGATTGGGGGCGGGAGTGTGCCCGGGAGCAGGCTGCGGTCAAGGGCGGGCCGGATGAGCGATATACTTCAGGATTTTCCCGACCGGCACAGTATATGCGAACCGGCGGAACGCCACTCCGGCCCACGTTTGCTTCCAATTTTCTTCTTCGGCGTTTCACCGACAGTCCCGACGATATTTATAGAAAGATATACTTGCAAATTAATTTCAGATCTGTCGCGCAGAGGATTTCATTCTAAGAAAAATAATAATCCAGTCGACAACCACATCGTATTGCCCTCGCAACAAATAATCCGATTGCGTCCCGAAAAAATTAACTTTTCTTATAACCACCATTCGCAACCCTTCAGCAGACAAGATCGGATTTTGAGTCATGGTGGATCGCAACAGCGAAGAACAACTGGATCTCAACCAGATGCAGGGCGACATCCTCGTCGGCCTGCAAAAGGAAGTCGAAACTTTTGTTGGCTTCTCCATTGAAAATGTCAAACGATTCAAAGCCTTCCTACGTGGAATGAGGGTTACCACAGCCAGTGATAGTCTCGTCGCCGCCGACCGGATCAAAGCTTTTCAGGAACATGGC
>JAQGHY010000027.1 GCA_028291455.1 Rubritepida sp.
TCGCCGGAGAAGCCGAAGCAGCCGGCAAGCGCCCGGAGCGAGCCCTGGCCCGCCTGCGGGAAGGAATCCTCAAGAAAGCCGAACACCGTGCGATCGCCGTCGAGCACGTCCATGGCGTGCTGGGCGAAGTAGCCGAGCTTGACGCTGCCGCCCACCGCGACGCTTCCGTCGTCCGGCTTCGCGGTGCCCGTCACCAGCTTCAGGAGCGTCGACTTGCCGGCGCCGTTGATGCCCATCACGCACCAGCGCTCGCGGCGGCGGATGGCGAAGTCGAGCCCCTCGTAGATGCTGCGGCTGCCGTAGCGCTTGTGCACGTTCTTGAGCATCACGACGTCGTCGCCGGAGCGGGGTGCGGGCAGGAACTCGAAGGCGACGCTCTGGCGGCGCTTCGGCGGCTCCACGCGCTCGATCTTGTAGAGCTTCTTCACCCGGCTCTGGACCTGCGCGGCGTGAGAGGCGCGCGCCTTGAAGCGCTCGATGAACTTGATCTCCTTGGCCAGCATCGCCTGCTGGCGCTCGAACTGCGCCTGCTGCTGCTTCTCGCCCAGCGCGCGCTGGCGTTCGAAGAATTCGTAGTCACCGGCGTAGGAGGTGAGGGTGCCGCCGTCGATCTCGACCACCTTGTTGATGATCCGGTTCATGAACTCGCGATCGTGCGAGGTCATCAGCAGCGCGCCCTCGTAGCCGTTGAGGAACTGCTCAAGCCAGATCAGGCTTTCCAGGTCGAGGTGGTTGCTCGGCTCGTCGAGGAGCATGACGTCCGGGCGCATCAGGAGGATGCGGGCCAGCGCCACGCGCATCTTCCAGCCGCCCGACAGGCCGCCGACATCCTGGTCCATCATTTCCTGGCTGAAGCTGAGGCCGGCGAGAACCTCGCGCGCGCGGCCCTCCAGGGCGTAGCCGCCCAACTCCTCGAAGCGAGCCTGCACCTCGCCGAAGCGCTCCAGGATGCTGTCGAGCTGGTCCGCCTGCTCGGGGTCGGCCAGGGCGGCCTCCAACACTCCCAACTCGGCGGCCACCGTGCTCACGTCGCCGGCGCCGTCCATGACCTCGGTCACGGCGCTGCGGCCGGACATCTCGCCGACATCCTGGCTGAAGAAGCCGATGCTGACGCCGCGGTCGACAAGAACCAGGCCCTCGTCGGGCTGTTCCTGCCCGGTGATCATCCGGAAGAGCGTCGTCTTGCCGGCCCCGTTGGGACCGACGAGGCCGGTCTTCTCGCCCTTCTGGAGCGCCGCCGATGCCTCGATGAAGAGGATCTGCTGGCCGTTCTGCTTGCTGATATTGTCGAGACGAATCATGGATATTCGGGGCTTGGATCGGTTGCGGCGTGCTTATGCCACGCCCGCTGCCCGAGGACATGCCCATCCGTACGCCCCGGGGTTGCTCGTGCCTCCGCAGGCGGGCAGGCTCCGTCGAAATGCTCCGGGAGGATACAACATTGGTCGATCTGACGATCCGCGAGGTTCGCACGACCCTGCTGCGCATGCCATGGGCGGATGACCCCTGGCTCGCCGACCATCCCCTCGGCGACATGCGGGAGCTGGTGGTGGTGGAGGTCGTCACCGCCTCCGGCCTCACCGGCATGGGTTACCTCCATCTGCTGAGCCTGGCGCTCCAGCGCACCATCGGCTCCTGCATCGACGAAGCGCTGGCGCCGCGCATCATCGGCCGCGATGCGACCGCGGTCGAAGCGATCTGGCAGGACCTCTGGCGCTCGACCCTGACGGCCGGGCGCGGCGGCATCACGATGATGGCGCAATCGGCGATCGACATCGCGCTTTGGGACGTGGTCGGTAAGGCCGCCGGCCTGCCGCTGCACCGGCTCTGGGGCCATTACCGCTCGGAGATCCCGATCTATGGCAGCGGCTGCTTCCGCCACTCGCGCGGCGACGGAATGATCGCCAAGGCGAAGCACTACGTCTCCCAGGGGTACAAGGCGATCAAGATGCAGGTGGCGCATGTGGGCGACCTGAAGACCGACCTCGCCAACGTCCGCCGCATGCGGGAGGCGGTCGGGCCCGATATCGAGATCATGATCGACGTGAACATGGGATGGAGCGCCGATATCGCGATCCAGATGGGCCGGAAGTTCGAGGAATACGACATCTACTGGCTGGAGGAGCCGGTCCTGCCGGATGACTACTCCGGCTACCTGCGTTGCGCCGAGGCACTCGACATGCGCGTCGTCGGCGGGGAAACCCATTTCGGCCGCGCCGACCTGAAGCCCTTCCTGGAGAACCCCCGCCTGCCCATCCTGCAGCCGGACCCGATGCGCGGCGGGCTGACGGAGCTGCGGAAGATCGCCACGGTGGCCGAGACCTGGGGCATGACGATCGCGCCGCATCTGTTCCCGGAGCTGAACGTGCATCTGCTCGCCAGCATCCCCAATGCCAGCTGGGCCGAGCAGATGGGGCTGCTGGACGATCTGTGGGTGAGCCACCCGAAGATCGAGAACGGGATCATCACCGCGCCGGAGGAACCGGGCCACGGGCTGGCGTTCAAGCCGGAGGTGCTGAAGGATTTCGTGCTGAAGTAGGGATCACGCCATTGCGGCCTTGCGGACTTCCTCACGGATTTCGCCCATCAGCCGCGCCTTGAGGGCGGCGAATTCCGGCGTGGTCTTCATCGTCCAGTCGCGCGGATAAGACAGCGGCACCGGGACATCCGCCTTGATGCGCCCGGGCCGCGCCGACATGACGATGACGCGGTTCGCCAGGAAGATGGACTCGTCGATGTCGTGGGTGACGAACAGCACGGTCTTGCGATCCGCCTCCCAGATCTCCAGCAGCAGTTCCTGCATCAGCTCCCGCGTCTGATGGTCGAGCGCGCCGAAGGGCTCATCCAGCAGCAGGATTTCCGGGTCGTTCGCCAGCGCGCGGGCCAGCGCGCAGCGCTGTTGCATGCCGCCCGAGAGCTGCCGGGGCCAATGATTCTCGAAGCCCTTGAGGCCGGTGCGGGCGATGAAGCGCGCCGTGATGGCCTGCTGCTCGGCCTCCGCCAGGCCGCGTTCGGCCAGGCCGAAGCGGATGTTCTGGGCGACGGTCAGCCATGGAAACAGCGTGTAGGACTGGAACACCATGCCGCGATCGGGCCCGGGCCCGGTCACGCGCACCCCATCGAGCGTCACCTGCCCCCCGGTCGGCTGGTCGAGGCCCGCCACAATGCGCAACAGCGTCGACTTGCCGCAGCCGGAGGGGCCGAGGATGGCGAC
>JAQGHY010000081.1 GCA_028291455.1 Rubritepida sp.
CGCCCGGGCGCGTCGCGCCGGCGGCGGCGCAGCAGGCCCAGGGCCAATTGCCCGGCCAGCACCTCGTCATAGGCCAGCCGTTCCCAGGGCTTCTCGTCGGGCCGGACGGTGGGGGCGTGCAGGGCGCGCAGCGCCTCGTTGAAGCCGGGCCAGCCTTTACTGCGCATCAGGGGCGCGTCGTGCCATTCCGGCATCTCCGGCAGGCGGGCCAGCGCCGCCGCCATCGCGGAGGCGATATGGCCGCGCTTCAGATCCTGGGTGAGCGGCCATACCGCCTCCAGCAAGGGAAGGGCGGCCTCGTCGGCGGCGACGTCGGGGTTGATGCAGGACCAGGCCTCGCCCTCGGGCCGGATGCGGCCGGAGATGTAGCGCGCCTCGCCGCGCGGCAGCAGCCGCTCGATCCAGCCGAGATTGCCCTGCATGAAGCGCAGGGTGACCTCCTCCTCGGTCCGCACCTCGATGTAGCGGCGGGTGGCGCGGCTCAGCGTCGAGCGGAAGGAAATGGGCGTCACCCGCAGCACCGAATCGACGTCGGCGAGCGCCTCGGAGGGGTGGGCGATGCGTTTCCGCTCGGTGATCCGCTCCGGCAGATGGAACAGCAGATCGACGATGCGCCCGCCGCCGCAGGCCTTTTCCAGCAGCAGGACGCGCTTCGGCCCCACCCCCGGCAGGGCGTCCAATCGATCGTATAAGGTCACTAGGCTGACAGTCTGGCTCACGCGGGCCTATATGCCACCCGTGACGAGTCCTGACGAAGCCCCCGAGCTGCCGCATCGCCAACGCCGCATGCTGTTCCGCGCCATGCATCGCGGCACGAAGGAGTGTGACCTGATGCTGGGCGGCTTCGTGCGCCGGTACCTGGCAACGCTTTCCCCCGACGAGCTGGATCAGCTGGAGGCGATCCTGGAATTGCCCGATGTGGACCTGGCCGAATGGCTCTCCGGCCGGCATCCCGTGCCCGCGGAGGCCCGCAGCCCCTTGCTGGACCGGATCGTCGCGGAAAGCGTGGTGTCGGGCTCAGGCAAGCCGGAGCATCTGCGTTGAGCGCGACCCGGCGGCGCGAAGCCCCGCAGGGCCTGAACGTCTATGGCGCCCCCGAGGGCTATGACGCCCTGCTCATCTGGCAGCGCCGCGCCGAGAGCCAGGAGCCCGTCGTCCATGTCTGCCGTGACGATTCGCGGATGGCTCGGCTAGCCGATGCGCTGGGCTTCTTCATGCCCGAGGCCGAGGTCCTGCGCCTGCCAGCCTGGGACTGCCTGCCCTATGACCGCGTCTCGCCCAATCCCGAGCTGATCGCCGAGCGCGTCGCCACCCTGGCCGAGCTCACCGCACCGCCGACCAAGCCGCGCATCGTGCTGACCACGGTGAACGCGCTGGTGCAGAAGGTGCCGCCGCGCACGGCCTTCGCCGGATCGGCCCTGCTACTGCGCAAGGGCGGCCGCATCGGGCTGGACCAGATCACCGCCTTCCTCGACACCAACGGCTACAACCGCACCGGCACGGTGATGGAGCCGGGCGAATACGCGGTGCGCGGCGGCATCCTGGACCTCTTCCCGTCGGGCGAGGCGGAACCGGTGCGCGTCGATCTCTTCGGCGACGAGGTCGAGAGCATCAAGCGGCTCGACACCGGCACTCAGCGCAGCGGCATCGCGCTCGACCGGTTGACGCTGCGTCCCGTCGGCGAGGTCTTTCTGGACCAGGAGTCCATCGAGCGCTTCCGAACCGCTTATCGCGACCTCTTCGGCAATGCCGCCGCGGAGGACCCGCTCTACGTCTCGATCAGCGCCGCCCGCCGTCATCCGGGCATGGAGCATTGGGCCGGGCTGTTCCACGCGACCATGGAGACGCTGCTCGACTACCTGCCGGGCGCCTCTGTCAGCCTCGACGCCCAGGCGGACGAAGCGCTGGCCGCCCGGCTGGAGATGATCGACGACCATTATGAGGCCCGTCGCATCCCCGCCCGGATCAGCGAGGGCGAGGTGCCTTACCGCCCGGCGCCACCCAAGCTGCTGTATCTGGACCAGGCCGGCTGGGAGAAGATGCTGGCTGGCGGCAAGCGGCTGAACTTCTCGCCCTTCCACAAGCCCGAGGGTGCCGAGGGCTACGACGCCGGCGGCCGGGCAGGGCGCCTCTTCACCGAGATCCGCCAGGCCGGCGAGAACCTGTTCTCCGCCTATGCCGCCCATGCCGAGACGGAGCGCGGCCGCGGCCGCCAGCCCATGCTCGCCGCCTGGACACGCGGTTCGCGCGAGCGGCTGGTCACGCTGCTGCGGGAAAACCGCGTCGCCGCCGAAGCCGTCGAGGACTTCTATCAGTTCCAGCGGCTGACCCCCGGCACGGTCGGCGTCGGCATACTCGGCCTGGAACGCGGCTTCACCGCCGAAGCCCTCTCCATCACCGCCGAGCAGGATCTGCTCGGCGAGCGCATCGCCCGCCCGCCGCGCCGCAAGAAGCGCGCCGACCAGTTTATCGCTGATGCCACCCAGATCGAGGTGGGCGACCTGCTGGTGCACCAGGATCACGGCATCGGGCGCTATGACGGGCTCGCCACTATCCAGGTGAGCGGCGCGCCGCATGACTGCCTGCGGATGATCTATGACGGTGGCGACAAGCTCTTCGTGCCTGTCGAGAACATCGAGATCCTCTCGCGCTTCGGCAGCGAGACTGGCGGTGTCGCGCTCGATAAGCTGGGCGGCGCCTCCTGGCAGGCGCGCAAGTCCAAGGCCAAGCAGCGCATCGCCGATATGGCCGGCGCTCTCATCCGCATCGCCGCCGAGCGCCAGACCCGCGAAGCGCCCGTCATGGCGCCGCCGGAGGGTGCGTGGGACGAATTCTGCGCTCGCTTCCCTTATGTCGAAACCGAGGACCAGGCGCGCGCCATCGCCGATGTCCTGGAAGACCTCGCCGCCGGCAAGCCCATGGACCGGCTGATATGCGGCGATGTCGGCTTCGGAAAGACCGAGGTGGCGCTGCGTGCCGCCTTCACGGTCGCGATGTCCGGCTCGCAGGTGGCCGTGGTGGTGCCGACCACGCTGCTGGCCCGCCAGCACCACCGCACCTTCACCGCCCGCTTCGCCGGGCTGCCGGTGAAGGTGGCGCAGCTCAGCCGCATGGTCACGGCCAAGGAGGCGGCCGTCGTGAAGGCCGGCCTTGCGGACGGCACAATCGACATCGTCGTTGGCACGCATACGTTGCTCAGCAAGACGATCAGCTTCGCCGGGCTCGGCCTCGTCGTCGTCGACGAGGAGCAGCACTTCGGCGTGAAGCACAAGGAACGGCTGAAGGAGCTGGAGGCCGGCGTCCACGTCCTGACGCTGACCGCCACGCCCATCCCGCGTACCTTGCAGCTGGCCCTGTCCGGCGTGCGCGAGATGAGCGTGATCGCGACCCCGCCCGTGGACCGGCTGGCGGTGCGGACCTTCATCATGCCGTGGGACAACCTCGTCTTGCGCGAGGCGGTGCAGCGCGAGCGCTTCCGTGGCGGGCAGATCTTCGTCGTCGTCCCCAGGATCGAGGACATGGCCAAAATGTTCGAGCGGCTGGCCGAAATCGCGCCCGAGGCTCGGGTCGTGCAGGCCCATGGCCGACTGGCGCCGACCGAGCTCGAGCAGGTCATGACCGAATTCGGCGACGGGAAGTACGACATCCTGCTCGCCACAAACATCGTGGAGAGCGGGCTCGACATGCCCGCCGTCAACACACTGCTGATCCATCGCGCGGATATGTTCGGCCTCGGCCAGCTCTACCAGCTGCGCGGCCGTGTCGGCCGGGGCAAGCAGCGCGGATATGCCTATCTCACCTGGCCGCCGTTCCACCGCCTGAGCCCGACGGCGCAGAAGCGGCTGGAGGTGATGCAGACGCTGGACAATCTCGGCGCCGGCTTCACGCTGGCCAGCCACGACCTCGACATCCGCGGCGCCGGCAACCTTCTCGGCGAGGAGCAGTCCGGCCAAATCCGCGAGGTCGGCATCGAGCTCTACCAGGAGATGCTGGAGGACGCCGTGGCCGATTTGCGCGCCGGCGCCCGCAAGGGGCGCGAGGCGGAGGGCAGCTTTACGCCGCAGATCAACCTCGGCCTGCCGGTGCTCATCCCCGAGAGCTATGTGCAGGAACTGCCCGTCCGCCTCGGCCTCTACCGCCGCATCGGCGCGCTGACGACGGATGCCGAGGTCCAGGCGGTCGCGGCCGAGCTGGCCGACCGCTTCGGGCCGATCCCCGTCGAGGTGGAGAACCTGCTGCAGGTCGTCGGGCTGAAGCTGCAATGCCGTGCGGCGGGCGTGGAGAAGGTCGACGCAGGGCCGAAGGGCGTCGTCATCGCCTTCCACAAGAACCGCTTCGCCAATCCGGCGGGGCTGGTGGCCTGGGTGTCCGGGCAGAAGGGGCTGATCTCGCTGCGGCCGGACCACAAGCTGGCGCTGATCCGGGAACTGCCCTTCGAAGCCCGGGTGAGGGCGGCACGCGGGCTGGTCGCGAAGCTGGTCGAAGTGGTGGAGCAGACGAAGGCCGCTTAGTGGGTGAGGGCTCTTCGGGCCCGCGCGCCTGAATTAGAATTACCCTTTCGCAATTCCATTTCAGTCGAAAATAGCTGGCCTAATCGGTCGGTCATTTTTACATATTCGAAAAACCCCACAGGACCTTTAACTCAACGCTCTGCAAAGGTTACGTTCCTATAGGGGCATGGTTCTTGCTGTTCCTTGGTTGGATCGAAATGCGCTCGACTTATGAGAGCGTTTTGCGCCGAACCAATATCAACAAGAAAGCGAGAAAACGATGTCCTTCAAGCGCCTCCTGGTCGCCGCCGCGGCGATACTGTGTCTGGCAGGGCTGACGCCCGCTCGCGCGGCCGTGAACCTCTATGGCTTGTCGATCCAGATCACCTCCTTAGGCGGTCCCTTATCCGGTCAAACCTACAACGGCACTTTCCAAGCCGACACGTCCACCGGCCAGGTGACGAATTTCAGCGCCAACCTGCTGAACGGCCTCTTCCAGTCACCCAATCTCGGCAACGTCGCGACCTTCGACGGAATAGGAAACGTGATCGCACTGACCTTCCAGTCTGCCGTTGCTGCACCTGATGGAAACCACAACTTCGGTTTCACGACTGGATTTACAGACTTTCAGGTCACAACAGTACTCGGCCTGAACCTGAACAACTACTTCGCTTTCCTCACGACCAATTTCGGCGTACAGGGTGGCGGAACGCCGATTTTCACCAACCTCGGCCCGGTCGCGGTGCCCGAGCCCGCTACGCTGGCATTGTTTAGCTTGGCACTTGTTGGCCTCGCAGCTGTCCGCCGCAAACAGAGCTGACGCACACGCCGCCGCGCCTCAAGCGCGGCGGCCCACGGGCCCAGCGCTCTGAGCGCCTCCAAAGCCCTCTAAAGCGGGTTGTCTTCCGGTGTGGCCACGCGCGCCGCTTCCAGTGCTTCGGCCGGCATCTGCGGCAAGGGCCGCGCGATCCTGCGATAGCCGCCGCGGCGGGTGCCCGGCACATCCAGTCCGTAGCGGTCGGCGTGCAGGGCGACCTTGCCGTTGCTGTCGGGCCAGGCCGTCAGATAGGCCAGCGCGACCTGCACCTCCTGCGCGGGGACGAATTCCAGGGTGCGACCGGTTGCGAGCATCGCCTGCACCGTGGCCGGAGCCGCATCGAGCATCCAGGCCGCGAGGTCGCGGATGCGCTCGACCCGAACGCAGCCATGCGACACCGCCCGGTTCGGGCGTGCGAAACCTGCCGGATTGCTGGTCCCATGCAGGAAGATGCCATCCGAATCCACCAGCCCGATACGAATCGGCCCGAGCGGATTGGTCGGCCCCGGCGGCTGGATGAGCCTCCCGTTCACAACGCGGAATCCGACGGCGCCGGCCGCCCGGATCTCCGGCTCGATGCTCGCGGGCACGTACCAGGGCGGGTTGTAACGGGCCGCGGTCACGAAGGTGGTCATCTGAGGCGTGCGCGTCCGCCCCGATCCGACGATGACCCGGGAGCGCAGGATCTCGACGCCGCCGTCATAGGCGATGAGCTCGGCCGAGGCGATGTTCACCAGGATCAGCCGGCCCGTGGAACCGTCGACGGCGAGGTCGTCCAACCGCTCGATGGTCCGGTCCACGGCCATCCGGCCCCGCTGATATGCGGTCGGCGTGGCCCCGAGAGCGCGGTGCAGCTTGGCTTGCATACCCATCTCCGCCGGGGCGGGAAGGGCCTGAGCAAAGGCCGCACCCGTCCGGAGGATCGCGCCGGAAGCGGCTCCCATGGAGGCGAGAGCAAGGGTGCTCGTGAACAAACGGCGGCTCGGAAGCATCGACAGGGCGCCTAAAGCTGATACGAAACCACCTTAGCAGGCGAACCCGAGAGATTTACTAGTGCTTAGAGGATACAGTTCAAAGTAAATCGGGAGAAACCAAGCAACAGGCGCGGTGCCGGGTAAGACAGATAAGGAGCATCCACTCCGGATCAGGAGGCGAGCGCGACCTCGATCAGGCGCTCGAGAACTTCCGGCTCCTGGGCGCCGGCGATGGCGTGTTCGCCGCCCACCAGAAAGCAGGGAACGCCGTTGATCCCCAGCCGATGGGCGCGGAGGTTCTCCAGGTGCACCCATTCCGTCTCGCCCGGCCCGGCGAGGAAGCGCAGCGCGGCGCCGGCATCGAAGCCCAGCTCGCCGGCCAGCGCCGCCAGCGTGGACTGCTGGCCGATATCCTGTCCCTCGCAGAAATAGGCGGCGAAGATACGCTCGACGAGAAGGTCCACATTGTCCTGCCGGCTGGCCCAGCGAAGCAGCCGGTGCGCGTCCAGGCTGGCAGGGATGCGCCGCACCAGGTCGAAGCGGAAGCCGATGCCCTCGGCGCGGCCGAGATCAGTGATGGTGCCGTGCAGGCGCCGGGCCCGGTCCTCGCCGCCGAACTTGCGCGTCAGCCAGTCCTGCCGGGGGATACCGCCGGGCGCGATCTCGGGATTGAGCAGGAAAGGGCGCCACTGCAGGTCGGGCTGGAGGTCGTGCCGTTCGGACAGGACGCGCATGAGTCGCCGGATGCCGAGGTAGCACCAGGGGCAGACGAGATCGAAGACGATCTCGACCGAAAGGCGCGGCCGGGGAGGGGCGAGCACGTTCACATTTGGCATTGTAGAGCAAAGCGGATCGGGGCAAAGGGCTGATGATGGAATCCAAGGAACAAATGGCCCGGCTGATTGGCCTGGCCGCCGCGGCCGCATTGGCCGCCGGCTGCTTCTTCGTGCTGAAGCCCTTCATCTCCTCGCTGCTGTGGGCCGTGATCCTGGTCTTCTGCACCTGGCCGGCCTATCGCGCGCTGACCGACCGGTTGAAGCTCGGCCCCAATACGGCGGCGGCGATCATGGTGACGGCGGAGTTCCTGGTGATCGGCATGCCGCTGCTCTTCGCGACGCCGGTCAAGCGCGAGGACATCGACGGCATCCAGAACTGGATCGAGCGGATCTTCACCGACGGCCTGCCGGATCTCTCGGGCGTATTCCTGGCCATTCCCATGGTCGGCGAATACCTGAACGACTGGTGGCGCACGCTGGCCGGCGACACCTCGCGCCTCGTCTCGGTGTTCCGGCCCTATGCCGGCACCATCGCGCAGACCGCGCTTTCGCTGCTGCTGGGGCTGCTCTCGGGCATCGCGGAGATGCTGATCGCCATACTGCTCGCCTTCTTCATCTACCGGGACGGCGAGTCCATCGCGCGGCAATCTTTCGCGATCCTGAAGCAATTGGCGGGCTCGCGGGCCGCGCGACTCTGGGAACTTACCGGGAATGTGACGCGCGGCGTCGTCTATGGGCTGCTCGGCACGGCGGTGGTCCAGGGGTTCCTGACCTTCTTCGGACTCTGGATTTCCGGCGTGCCGCAGCCGGTGCTGCTTGGCGTGCTGGCGGGGGTGGTCTCGATACTGCCGGTGGGCGCGCCGCTGGTATGGCTGCCCGCGGGCATCTGGCTGCTGGCCTCGGGCAGCGTGGGTTGGGGCATCTTCATGCTGGTTTACGGGGCGCTGGGCATTTCCTCCGTCGACAATTTCATCCGGCCCTGGCTGATCGCGCGCGGCGCCGACCTGCCGCTGCTGCTCACCATTTTGGGAGCGTTGGGCGGCGTCTTCGCTTTCGGAATTCTCGGCCTGTTCCTCGGCCCGGTGATGCTGGCGGTGGGCTACTCGCTGATCCAGGAATGGGCGACGGGAAAGCGCGATGAGGCTTCCACCGAGCCGCCACAGCCCGTATAGCCAAAGGTCCTGGCCAACGTGCCGGGACCGGGAGACTATTGAATGGTGCGTTTGTTGCGGCTCACGGCGATGCCCGTGGTGCTGTCGGGAGCGGTGCGACCCACTCTCCGCTCCGCCACGCGGATGCCGATGGGCATCGATGAAACGCTGTCCCGCGACCCGGTGGCCGCCTGATGTTCTCCTTCGTCGTCTCCCGAATTCTCCAGGCCCTGCCGGTGATGTTCGTGGTCTCGCTCATCAGCTTCGCCATGTTCGCCTATGTGGGCGATCCCGTGTCGATCATGCTGGGGCAGGACTTCACCGAGGCGCAGCGCACTGCGCTGGTTCACGACCTCGGGCTCGACCAGCCCTTCTTCATCCAGTTCGCGACCTTCGTCGGAAATGCGCTGCAGGGTGAATTCGGCCTGTCCTACCGGCTTTCGCGCCCGGTCGCCGAGCTGATCGCGGACCGTGCGCCGGCCACGCTGGAGCTGGCTGTCTGCGCCGCCTTCATCGCATTGGCGGTCGGCGTGCCGCTCGGCGTCTATACCGGCATCTTCCGGCATTCCTGGCTGAGCCGGTTCTTCCTGACCTTCAGCCTGATCGGCGTCTCGCTGCCGACCTTCCTGATCGGCATCCTGCTCATCCTCACCTTCAGCGTCTGGCTTGGCTGGCTGCCGAGCTTCGGGCGCGGCGACGTGGTGCAGATCGGCTGGTGGTCCACCGGGTTTCTCACATGGTCGGGCATCAAGGCGATGATCCTGCCGGCGATCACGCTCGGGCTGTTCCAGCTCACCCTCATCATGCGCCTGGTGCGCAGCGAGATGATGGAGGTGCTGCGCAGCGACTACATCAAGTTCGCCCGCGCCCGCGGCCTGTCCAACCGTTCCGTCTATTTCGGCCATGCGCTGAAGAATACGCTGGTGCCGGTGATCACCATCGCGGGATTGCAGCTCGGCTCCATCATCGCCTTCGCCATCGTGACCGAGACGGTGTTCCAGTGGCCGGGTATGGGGCTCCTTTTCATCCAGAGCGTGGGCGCGGCCGATATCCCGGTGATGGCGGCCTATCTCATGCTGATCGCCGCTGTCTTCGTGACAATCAACCTTGTCGTGGACCTGCTTTACTACGCGGTCGATCCGAGGCTTCGCGTGGGCCGGGGGGGCCATTGATGAAGGCCTTTTTCGACTCCGACCTGTGGTGGAGCTTCACCCGTTCGCCGATCACGGTGCTCTCGGCCATCGTGGCGCTTATCTGCATCGTAGGCGCGCTCTTCGCGCCGCTGATCGCCCCGCACAATCCCTTCGACCTCGCCTCGCTCCAGCTCATGGACGCCTTCAAGCCGCCGGCCTGGGAGGGCGAGGGCGACAGCCTCTTTCCCCTCGGAACGGACGACCAGGGCCGCGACATGCTCTCGGCCATCATGTTCGGCGCGCGGGTCTCGCTGATCGTGGGCTTCTGCGCCGTGGTCTTCTCCACGTTGGTGGGGGTCACGGTCGGGCTGGTTGCGGGCTACCTCGGCGGCAAGATGGACGCGCTGCTGATGCGCATCGCCGATATCCAGCTGACCTTTCCCTCCATCCTCGTCGCGCTGTTGGTGGATGGCGTGGTGCGCGCCGTGGTCCCGCGCGAAGTGCATGACCAGTTCGCCTTGCCCGTGGTGATCTTCGCCATCGGCATTTCCAACTGGCCGCAATTCGCCCGCACGGTGCGCGGCTCCACGCTGGTCGAGCGCAACAAGGAATACGTGCAGGCGGCGCGGGTGATCGGGCTTTCGCCCCTGCGCATCATGCGCAGCCATGTGCTGCCGAACGTCATGTCTCCGGTGCTGGTCATCGCCACGCTGAACCTCGGCTTCGCGATCCTGGCGGAGGCGACGCTTTCCTTCCTTGGCGTCGGCGTGCCGCCGACGCAGCCCTCGCTCGGCACCCTCATCCGCATCGGCAACGACTTTCTGTTCAGCGGCGAGTGGTGGATCACGATTTTCCCCGGCATTGCGCTGATCGTCATGGTGCTGTCCGTCAACCTGCTGGGCGATTGGTTGCGCGACGCCCTCAACCCGAAGCTGCGCTGATGTCCCTTCTCCAAGTCAAAAACCTGCGCGTGGAGTTCCCCACGCGGCGCGGCACGCTGGTGGCGCTCGACGACGTTTCCTTCGACATCGCGCCGGGCGAGGTGCTGGGCGTCGTTGGCGAAAGCGGTGCGGGAAAGTCCATGACGGGGGCCGCCATCATCGGCCTGCTGGAGCCGCCCGGCCGCATCGCCGGCGGGCAGATTCTGCTTGAGGGCAAGCGCATCGACAACCTGCCCTACGAGCAGATGCGCCGCATCCGTGGCCGCCAGATCGGCGCGATTTTCCAGGATCCGCTGACGACGCTGAACCCGCTCTACACCATCGGCCGCCAGCTCATCGAGACGATGACGACGCATCTGCCCATCGGCCCCGGCGAGGCGCGGGAGAAGGCGATCGGCTGGCTGGAGCATGTCGGTATCCCCGCCGCGCGCGAGCGCATCGACAGCTATCCGCACGAATTCTCCGGCGGCATGCGGCAGCGCGTCGTGATCGCGCTCGCGCTCTGCGCCGAACCCAAGCTGATCGTCGCCGACGAGCCGACCACCGCGCTCGACGTCTCCATCCAGGCCCAGGTAATCGCCATGCTCAAGACCCTGGCACGCGAGAAGGGGACTGCGATGATGCTCGTCACCCACGACATGGGCGTCATCGCCGAGACCGCCGACCGCGTGGCCGTGATGTATGCCGGCCGCATCAGTGAGATCGGGCCGGTGCGCGAACTGGTGCGCCATGCCCGGCACCCTTACTCGAAGGGCCTGATGGATTCGATCCCACCGCTGGACCGGCGCGTCGAACGGCTCCAGCAGATCGACGGCTCCATGCCGCGGCTGTCGGCCATTCCCAAGGGCTGTCCCTACAATACGCGTTGCCCGCGCGTCTTCGACCGCTGCTACGTCGAGCGGCCGGAGTTGCTGGATGCGGGCACCACCCGTGCCGCCTGCTGGCTCTATGCGGAGGGTGCACCCCAAGGAGCCTCAGTATGAGCACGTCCCTCACGCCGCGGCCCGGCACCACGCCGATGCTCTCCGCGCAGAACATCGCCCGGTATTTCGACGTCTCGAAGCCGCTGCTCCAGCGGATGATCGCGCGCGAGGGCAAGCGCACGCTGCGCGCCGTCGACGGGCTCTCCTTCGACATTCCCAAAGGCACGACCCTCAGCCTGGTGGGCGAGAGCGGCTGCGGCAAATCCACCGTCGCGCGGCTCGTCGTCGGCCTCTACGGCACCTCCGGTGGCCGGGTGATGTTCGACGGGCAGGACCTCTCGCTGGCGCGCGCGGATTCCAAGCAGCGCAGCCGCATGCAGATGATCTTCCAGGATCCCTATGCCTCGCTGAACCCGCGCTGGCGCGTGGTGGATATCGTGGCCGAGCCGATCCGCGCCTTCGGCCTGCTGGACGACAAGCAGGCCATCCTCCGCCGCGTCGGCGAATTGCTGACCCAGGTGGGCCTTTCTCCGCTCGACGGAAGCAAGTATCCGCACGAATTCAGCGGCGGACAGCGGCAGCGGATCTCCATCGCGCGCGCGCTGAGTTCGAACCCGGAGTTCCTGGTCTGCGACGAGCCGACCTCGGCGCTGGACGTCTCGGTCCAGGCGCAGATCCTGAACCTGATGAAGGAGCTCCAGACGCGGCTGGGGCTGACCTACCTCTTCATCAGCCACAACCTCGCCGTGGTGCGCCAGGTGAGCGACCGCATCGGCGTAATGTATCTCGGCAAGCTGGTGGAGCTGGCGCCGGCGGAATCGCTCTTCAGCAGGCCGCGCCACCCCTATACGCGGGCGCTGATGGAGGCGATCCCGGATCTGGAGATGACCGGCCGCAAACGCATCCCGGTCGGCGGCGAAGTGCCGAGCCCGATCTCGCCACCGCCCGGCTGCACCTTCCATCCGCGTTGCCCGCTCGCCAACGAGCGCTGCCGGATTGAAGTGCCGCTGATGACGTTGGCAGGGGATGCGATGGTCGCCTGCCACGCGGTCGAGGAAGGGCGGGATCAGGAGGGCCGAGGGGCGCTGCCCCGGTGACGCTACCTAAACCGCGAAGCTGACGCCGCAGCCGCAGCCGCTCACCGCCTGCGGATTGCGGACGACGAAATGCGCGCCCATCAATGCCTCGTTCCAATCCAGCTCCGAGCCGGACAGGAAGTCGAGCGAGACGCCATCCACGAAGACCCGGCTCCCGGCGACGTTCACCACCAGATCGTCCTCGGCCTCGGCATCCGCAAGCTCGAAGCCGTATTGAAGCCCCGAGCAGCCGCCGGCGGAGACGCTCACGCGCAGCCCCGCACCCTCGCGGCCCTGGCGAGCAGCGATGGCTGCGATCTCCTCCGCGGCGCGGGGGGTGACGTTGAAGGCGCGAATCTGGGTTCCGTCGGGCATGGGTGATCTCCTTAGGAAGGCAATGTAGGCGCTCACGTGAAGGATTTCCACATGCGCCGCGCCCTGATACGCCTGCGCCCATGCAAAGGCTTCTCGCCCCCTGGGCCGTGACCACCTCGCGCGGCCGCCTGCACGCCGAGCCCGAGGACAACACGCGCAGCCCCTGGCAGCGCGACCGGGACCGGATCATCCACTCCCGCGCCTTCCGCCGGCTGCAATACAAGACGCAGGTCTTCGTGTTTCACGAGGGCGACCATTTCCGCACCCGGCTGACGCATTCCATCGAGGTCGCGCAGATCGCGCGCAGCCTGGCGCGGCGCCTCGACCTCGACGAGGACCTGGCCGAGGCGCTGGCCCTGGCGCACGACCTCGGCCATCCGCCCTTCGGCCATGCGGGCGAGGAGGCGCTGAACGCCGCGATGCGGCCCTATGGCGGCTTCGACCACAATGCCCAGAGCCTCAAGCACGTTACGCTGCTGGAGCGGCGCTATGCGGGTTTCGACGGGCTCAACCTGTCCTGGGAGACGCTGGAGGGGCTGGCCAAGCACAATGGCCCGGTGCGCCGGCCGCCCGCCTATCTGCGGCAGTATAATGCGCTGCACGACCTGGAGCTCGACTCCCACGCCAGCGCCGAGGCGCAGGTCGCCTCCATCGCCGACGATATCGCCTATAACAACCACGACCTGGAGGATGGCATCCGGGCGGGGCTCATCACGCTGGAGGAGGTGGCGACGCTGGCCATGCCAGGGGCGGCGCTGGCTCAGGCGCGGGCGGCGCACCCCGACATGCCGGAAGGCCGCGCCGCGCCGGAGATGGTCCGCCGCGTCATTGCCGCGATGATCAACGACGTGGTGGCCGAAACCAGCCGGCGCATCGGCATCCTCGCGCCGGCATCGGCACAGGATATCCGGTCGGCGCCTTCCCTGGTGGCGGGATTCAGTGTCGCAATGGCCCACGCCAATGCCGAGGTCCGCGCCTTCCTGATGGAACGGATGTACCGCCACTTCCGCGTGAACCGGGCCACCCAGAAGTCCAAGCGCGCGCTGCAGGTGTTGTTCCAGCTGCTGCATGGTGGGCCGCAGATGCTGCCCGGCGAATGGCGGTACCGGGCCGGTGAGGCCGGCACTCCCGCCGCCGCCGAGGTGGTGTGCGACTATATCGCCGGCATGACCGACCGCTTCGCACTGGAAGAACATCGCCGAATGACCGATCCGCATGTCGGCGGATAACAGCTGCTAAATGCATGTTGTTTGAGGGGTATAAAGCTGGCTAACCTTCTGTTGTCCCAACGGGACGGGGTGCTGGATCGTTCCCTGCGGCCAGCGGATTCCCAACCAGTTCTCAGGGCGGGAGATACAGAATGTTGAAGGCGAAGACAGTTCTTGCGCTCGTCGCGGCCATTGGCCTCGGAGCCTGCGCAACCCAGCCCCAGGAGCCGATGCATGCCCTGCTCGATGCGACCGGCACGCCGGTCTACTGGGTGCCTGCTTCGACCGTCCAGAATACCCCGCCCGGGACGGCAATTCGCCTTGCCGTCGGCGGTACCGATACGCTCGTGACACTGGGCCCACGGGTGGATCCCGGGACCTCGGCCGGATTGCCGGTGGTGATGACCACGGATGCCGGGCGTCCCATCATCACGCGCATCGGTCCCGGTTCGGGCGATCTGGCGCCGGCGGGTACACCGGTCATCACGGGTTCGCAGAATGGACGCCCGGTCGTCGAGTATCAGAATCCGCCCACGCGACGCCGCGCTGCTCCGGTCACGCAATAAGTTGCTGCTGGCCGCATCGTTCCGATGCGGCCAGTTCCTTATTCGCGCCGCAGTACCTTATCGGTGAACCAGGTCGCCAGCGGGCGCGGCTGGAATCCATCGCGCAGCGCCGCTTCGTCGTATTCCGTCGCGAGCCAGGTCTCGAAATCCACCCCGCGCGCCTCCGCCTCCGCATAGGCGTTGAAGAAGGCGTCGAGGATGCCGGTCCGCGCCGCGGCGATGTGCCCGTGCCGAAGCGAGAGCTCCGCCATGGCCGCCGCAGCCTTGCGCCCCTGGATCAGGTGCCACACGCCCGCCGCGAGACCCGTCCGGTCGGCGCCGGATTTGCAGTGGATCAGGATCGGCTCGGGCAGCGAGCGATACAGCCCGATCAGCCGTAGCAGCCGGTCCTTGTGGGGGGCGCCGCGGCTTTCGAAGGGCTGGTCTGCATGGACGAGCCCAAGCTCCGCTGCCGCCTTCCGTCCTAATGCGTCCGAGCCGCAATCCATCCGGTGGCCGCGCAGGTTGATGACGCTCCGGATGCCATGCCGCTTCGCAGCCTCGGCGAATTGCCAGGGCAGGGGGTGGTTGGAGCGGTAGAGCCGGCCGCTCTCCACCACGCCCCAGTTGCGCCAGGGAATGCGGAGCAGGGCATGGTCGACGAAGAGCGAGTTGATCCAGGATGTCATGCGCCGCTTGTGCGGCCGTTCGGGTTCAGAAGACAACCACGCTCCGGATGCTCTCGCCGGCATGCATGAGGTCGAAACCCTCGTTGATCTTCTCGAGCGGGAGGACGTGCGTGATGAGCGGATCGATCTCGATCTTCCCCTCCATGTACCAGTCCACGATCTTCGGCACGTCGGTGCGGCCGCGCGCGCCGCCGAAGGCCGAGCCGCGCCAGTTGCGGCCGGTGACGAGCTGGAAGGGGCGGGTCGAAATCTCCTGCCCGGCAGCCGCCACGCCGATGATGATGGAGGTACCCCAGCCGCGATGCGTGCATTCCAGCGCCTGGCGCATGATGTTGGTATTGCCGATGCACTCGAAGCTGAAGTCCGCACCGCCGTCGGTGAAGTCCTGGATGGCCTGGACCACCTTGTCGCGGCCGACCTCGTCGGGGTTCACGAAATGCGTCATGCCGAAGCGGCGGGCCATTTCCTGGCGGGCGGGGTTGATGTCCACGCCGATGATCTTGTCGGCGCCGACCATGCGTGCGCCCTGGATCACGTTGAGCCCGATGCCGCCCAGCCCGAAGACCGCGACCGTCGCGCCCGGCCAGACCTTGGCCGTGTTGATGACCGCACCGATGCCGGTCGTCACGCCGCAGCCGATGTAGCAGATCTTCTCGAAGGGCGCGTCCTCGCGTACCTTCGCCAGCGCGATCTCGGGCAAGACGGTGAAATTCGCGAAGGTCGAGCAGCCCATGTAGTGCATCACCTGCGTGCCCTCGCAGGAGAAGCGGCTGGTGCCGTCGGGCATCACGCCCTTGCCCTGCGTCGCGCGGATCGAGGTACAGAGGTTGCTGCGCTGGCTCAGGCAGGTTTTGCACTGGCGGCATTCCGGCGTGTAGAGCGGGATCACGTGATCGCCGACCCTCAGCGACGTCACGCCCGCGCCGATCTCGCGCACGATGCCCGCGCCCTCATGGCCGAGAATGGCGGGGAAGAGTCCCTCGGGATCGGCGCCCGAAAGCGTATAGGCATCGGTGTGGCAGATGCCCGTGGCCATGATTTCGACCAGGACCTCGCCGGGCTTGGGCCCGCCGATCTCGACATGGCCGATGCTGAGGGGCTTTCCGGCCTCCCAGGCGATGGCGGCGCGAACCTGCATCTCGATCTCCGTTGCTGTGACGCCCGTTCTGGCATCGCCCGTTCTGGCACCGCCCGTTCTGGCGTCAAGCCTCCTCGGCGGAGCGCGCTTCAGTTCAGGGTCTGGACCTTGGGCGGCTGGCGTTCGATCGCCGGCTGCGTCATTCCCAGGACCTTCGCGATCGAGGCCGCGGAGTACGGCTTGGTGATCGAGGGTGTCCCTCGGTGCTCCGGCGGATGGTCGCCGCCGCCGTAACCCGTAGCGAACACATGGGGGACGCCGAGTTCGCGCAGGCGTATGGCGACCGGCCAGCTCGTCTCCGGTCCGAGGTTGACGTCGAGCAGTGCGAAGCTCGGCACCTCCGCGTCGATGAACTCCATCGCCTGGGCGACGCCGCGCGCCACGCGGACCCGCGCCGCACCAAGCCCCAGCAGCATGTTCTCGGCATCGAGTGCTACGATCATATTGTCCTCGACCAGCAGTACCGTGCCGAACAGGCGTACGGGCGGCGGCGGCGAAGCCGGTGCGAGGGCCCCGGCCAGGGCCGGCGCCTCGTCGATGACGACGTAGTGGCCGGGCACTCTGAAGCTTCCCCGCAACCCCGCCGGTTCGTAATCGATCCGTGCCTCGCCGCCGATTTCGTGCGGGATGGATCGTTCGATGATCGTCATGCCGAACCCGCGCCTCGTTGGTGCCTGGACCACGGGTCCGCCCACCTCGATCCAGTCGAGGACGACGCCGCCTTCGGCATCGAGGGTCCATTCGACGATAACCCGGCCCTGCCGGACGGAGAGCGCGCCGTACTTGGCGGCGTTGGTGGCGAGTTCGTGGATCACCAGCGCGACCGTTGAAAACGCCTGCGGCTGCAGCAGGACCGCCGGGCCGCTTACATGGATGCGCGCGGCGCCGGCGCCGCGATAGGCGGCGACTTCCGTCGCGATCAAGGCATTGAGCGAGCCGGGCCCCCAGTTCGTTGCGGTGATTTGGTCATGCGCGCGCGCCAGCGCACGGACGCGGTCGCCGAGCACGGCGGCGAAGGTATCGACATCGTCGGCGCTGATCCGGCTCTGCGCCACCAGCCCTTGGATCAGGCCCAGGATATTCCGTACCCTGTGGTTCAGTTCGGCGATCAGGATTTCCTGCGTCCGTGCGGCCGCCTGGGTTTCCTTCTCCGTCATCCCCGTGAGGTGCAGCACCACCTCCAGCAAGGTGACGCGTAGCGCCTCGGCCGCGCGCAGTTCGGCCGGTGCCCATGGCTTGCAGTGGCCGCGTACGATCTCACGCCAGGCTTCGAAGCTTTTGCGGGGCGTGAGGCGTATCCCGTTGGGGCCTGAGACCTCCAGCTTGCCCGGCACTCCGGCCCAATGCACGTCGCGTGCGAGCTCGTGGCGGAAGAACACCAGATAGTCCCGCGGCGAGCGCGAAACAGGGATCGCGAGCATTCCGGCTGCACACCCGGCCTCGAATTCGCGAGCCGCGGGGTAGTCGCGGCCGAGTTCCTCGGTCGAATAGATCCTGGGCGAGGCGATGCCGTCGAGGTGGCGCCGCAGCGCGGCGAACTCCTCCCGCGTGGGTGTCGAGCCTTTCAATGTGACCGTACCGTGGACGCAGACCGCGATGCCGTCGCAGGGGATGAGTTCAGCCATGCGATCGGCCAGCGAGGCCAGATTGTCGCCGGCCGTGCCTTTTTCGACTACGGCCGCGATCAGCTCGTTATGAATGTCGCGCGTGGCCGCCTCATAGGCGCCTATCTCGTCCCGCTCCTGCTTTTCCATCAGAAACGAGAGCATTTCCACGAACAGTTCGGCGGTCCGCCGCTGCTCGAAGCCGATATGCCGGGGCGACATGTGGTGGCACGAAACCATTCCCCACAATTCGCCGTCGCGCAGGATGGAAATGGTCATCGTGGCGCCGACGCCCATGTTCTTCAGGTACTCGATACACATCGTCGAGTGCGCCCGCAGCGCGCTCAACGAGAGGTCGAGCTGTTCGTTCGAAGCATCGAATTGCGACACGACCGAGCTGGGTTCGGCGTCGACGTCGTAGAGCATGCGCAACGGGTTCCGGACCATCAGGACGCGCGCCTGCGCGGGGATGTCCGAGGCCGGGAAATGCAGCCCAAGGAAGGGCTCGACCCCGGTGCGCACCTGTTCCGCGATGACCTCGCCTGAACCGTCGGGGTGGAACCGGTAGATCATCACCCGGTCGAAGCCGGTCAGGGCCTGCAGCAGCCGCGTGGCCTCACCGGCGAAGTCCGCCTGGCCCTTCATCCGGTCCAGCATGTAACGGACCATGGCTCCCACGCCGATCGCGCCCGGGGGGCCGCTATGCTCCGCCTCGAGGACGACGGTCCCCGCCGACATGTGGATCGCCAGATCGAATTGCGGCCCGCCATCCTGCAGCTGGATCGAAAAGATGCGATGGACGCTGTCGCCATGGAGCGACGACGGGCGGTTGCGGATGAGGTAAGCCGCCTCGCGCCGAATCACGTCACGAAAAGGAGCCCCAAGGAGCGCCTCGACAGGGCGTCCCAGGAATTTCGCCGCGTTCGCGGATAGCTGCGTGATGAGCCAGTCGGCAGAAAGGGCGACCAGAAAGCCCACCGGCTGTATCGCGCCGATCAGATGGACGGGCTCCCGGTCACAGTTGGTCAGATCGACATCGAAGTGCGCCGGCACGGTCGAAATCTTCACAACTTGGCCCTTGTCCAGTGGTAGTGGTATTGCGCTTTGATACCACTTTACATGAAATAATACACCACTGGTTAGCCGCGCTGGGTCTCGGGGTCGGGGACGCTCAGTCCAGCCGTGCGCCCGCGATCCGTACCATTTCCTGCCAGATCGGCCGTTCGCGCAGGGCGCGCTCCGTGACCTGCTCGGGTGTGGACCAGGCGAGATGGGCGCCGGTGCGCAGGAAGCGCGCCTTTACCTCCTGGTCCTCGCCGATGGCCCGCATCGCTGCCGCGGCCTTGTCTACGATGGGACGCGGCACGCCGGCGGGAAAGGCCATCGCGCACCAGGAGTTCACCACGAAATCGGGTATGCCCGCCTCGGCCATGGTCGGCACGTCCGGCAGGGCCGGATGCCGCTCGGCGCCGGTCACCGCGAAGCCGCGCGCGCGGCCTTCCTGGATGAGTGGCACGTAGCTGGCGAGGTTGTCGATGGCGAAGGTGAGATCGCCCGAGAGCATCGCGGGGATGATCTGGGCGGCGCCGCGGAAGGGAACGTGCTGGCCGTCGATGTGCTGGCGGTCGCAGAAGAGCGCGCCGCAGAGCTGTGCCGTCGTGCCGACGCCGGGGCTGCCGAAGCTCACGCCCTGGGGCCGTGCACGGGCCCAGGCGATGAATTCGGCGAGGGTGCGCGCGGGCACGTAGGCGGACGGTGCCACCACCACGTTCGGCAGCTCCCAATGCATCGAGATGGGCTGGAAGTCCTTGTCCCAATCAAAGGGCAGCCGGCTGTAGAGGAAGTTGGCGATGGACCAGACGCCCAGCGTCAGGGGGCCGATCGTGTAGCCATCGGGCGCGCTCTTCGCGAGGGCGTCGGCGCCGATATTGCCGCCGGCGCCGGGCCGGTTCTCGATCACGAAGGACTGGCCGAGGCGCGTCTGCAACTGCTCGGCGACGAGGCGCGCCAGCACGTCGGTGCTGCCGCCCGGGGGCCAGGGGACGATCATGCGAACGGACCGCTCCGGCCAGGCGGACTGGGCGCGCGCGGAGGTGGAGACGAGGGCGGGCGTGGCAAGGCCGGCGGCCAGCAAATTGCGGCGTGTAGTCATCTGTACGTTCCCCAAATTGTTGTTCTTGTAATGTGAGGATGGAGCAGTCGGAGCGCGATGGCGAGAGGGGGAGGCACCGGATCACGGTTCGTTAACCCTCGTGCCACAAAATCGCCCGAGAGCGGACCAAGACCCGCCGCAACACGCTGCCAGAAAGGAAGCAGACCGACTTAGGGAGATTTTGATGTTTGCGATGATCAGGAACCGGCTGCGGCGCTGGTTGGGATATCGGCCGGAGCGGCGATACATGCGCGGCAGCCGCGTTGACGGCCTCCGGTAGAAGATTTCGTTACCAGGCTGCCTCGGGCGGCAGCGACATCAGGATCGCCTCCACGTTACCGCCCGTCTTCAGGCCGAAGATGGTGCCGCGATCATGCAGCAGGTTGAACTCCACATAGCGGCCGCGGCGGAAAAGCTGGTGCCGCCGCTCGGCGTCGGTCCAGGGCTCGTGCATGCGGCGACGCACGATCGCCGGGTATGAATCCAGGAAGGCGAGGCCGACATCCTTGGTGAAGGCGAAGTCCTCGTCCGCCCCATGGCCGGGCGTCCGGTCCCCCAGCCAGTCATAGAAGATGCCGCCGAGGCCACGGGTCTCGCCGCGGTGAGGCAGATAGAAGTACTCGTCGCACCATTGCTTGAAGCGCGGGTAATAGGTGTCGTCATGCTTGTCGCAAGCCGCCTGGAAGGCCGCGTGGAAACCGGCAGCGTCTTCCAGGCTTTCGGCGGAACTCATGTCCGTCGGCGTGATATCGCCGCCGCCGCCGAACCAGGCCTTCGAGGTCACGATGAAGCGCGTGTTCATATGCGCCGTCGGCACCCGGGGGGAGCGCGGATGCGCCACCAGCGAGACCCCGGTGGCCAGGAAACGCGGATCCTCCTCCGCACCTGGAATCTGCTTGCGGAACTCGGGCGAGAACTCACCATGCACGGTGGAGATGTTCACGCCGACCTTCTCGAAGACCCTTCCACGCATCACGCCCATGGTACCGCCGCCACCCTCGGGACGCTGCCAGGGGGTGTAGGTGAACCGGCCGGCCGGGAGCTCGGCATGTGGGCCGTGGGCGAGGGCGTCCTCGGCCGACTCGAAGGCGGCGCAGAGGCGGTCGCGCAGGCCGGCGAACCAGGCGCTTGCGGGGGTGATGAGGGGATGGGTGGGGATGTCCGTCATGCCCCGGAACCTACATGACGGCGAAAATCGGCGCGACCCGCGCGGCGATTGGGCAATGATGGCGATGACGTGAACGCGATCCGGTCAAGTACCGGAACCAATTGCGCGTTCTTAAGACGCGGTGCGGTTGCCACTTTCGGGCAGTGGCCGTAATAGGCACGAACGTGTTTCGGGGCTCGGGCAGGACTCTGCCAAGCCCCTGGGATCAAGGGTTTCATCCGCACGGCGCGGATGGGCAGATGAGGTGACCGGGATGGCTGAATCGCTGGCATCGCATGGAACGCATGGGGACGCATCCCATGACGTCACCAAGCGAGACTTCCTCAAGCTGACGACCGCGGCCTTTGCGGCCATCGGCGTGGGTGCGATGGCCTGGCCCTTCGTCGCCTCGCTCGCTCCCGCCCGGGACGTCCTGGCGCTTTCCAGCACGGATGTGGATGTCGGCCCCGTCACGGTGGGGCAGGCCATCACCGTGGTCTGGCGCGGCAAGCCGGTCTTCGTGCGCCACCGCACACCCGAGGAGATCGCCGCGGCACGCGCGGTGCCGATGAGCGACCTGCGCGATCCCCAGACCGACCAGTCGCGCATCATTCGCGATCCCTGGCTGGTGGTCGTCGGCGTCTGCACGCATCTGGGCTGCATCCCGCTGGGACAGAAGCCCACGGACCCCAAGGGCGATTTCGGCGGGTGGTTCTGCCCCTGCCACGGCAGCCATTACGATACCTCGGCGCGTGTCCGCAAAGGGCCGGCGCCGTTGAATCTCCTGGTTCCCGCCTACGCATTCACGTCCGACAGGGCGCTCCGCATCGGCTGACGGTCATGGGGCGGCGGGTATGATGCCACGCTGCCCGACGCCACAATCTCTAGAGGACGAGCAACATGGCCAGCGGCCTGCACGACTCTCAGTTCACCAACCCTGTCATTCGCTGGATCGACCAGCGGATGCCGGTGTTCACGATGGTCCAGAAGGAATACGGGACGTTTCCGACGCCCCGGAATTTCAACTACCTATGGAATTTCGGCGCCCTCGCCATGGTCAACCTCGTGATCATGATTGTAACGGGCGTCGTGCTGGCGATGAACTACACGCCGCACGTCACAATGGCTTTCGACAGCGTCGAGCGCATTATGCGCGACGTGCATTTCGGCTGGCTGCTGCGCTACGCGCATGCGAACGGCGCGAGCATGTTCTTCATGGTCGTCTATGTGCACATCTGGCGCGGCATGTACTACGGATCGTTCAAGGCACCCCGGGAGCTCCTCTGGATGCTCGGCGTCGTGATCTTCCTGCTGATGATGGCCACGGCGTTCATGGGCTACGTCCTGCCCTGGGGCCAGATGTCCTTCTGGGGCGCCACGGTCATCACCAACCTGTTCAGCGCCATCCCGCTGGTGGGCAACACCATCGTGACCTTCCTCTGGGGCGGGTTCTCGGTCGACAATCCCACGCTGAACCGCTTCTTCAGCCTGCATTATCTGCTGCCCTTCATGATCGTCGGCGTGGTGTTCCTGCACATCGCCGCCCTGCACATCACCGGCAGCAACAACCCGCTGGGCATCGAGCCGAACGGCCCGCAGGACACACTGCCGTTCCATCCTTACTATACGATCAAGGATAGCGTCGGCATCGTCGTGTACCTGATGGTCTTCGCCGTGCTGGTCTTCTTCATCCCGAACTACCTCGGCCATGCGGACAACTATATCCCGGCCAATCCCATGGCCACGCCCACACATATCGTGCCTGAATGGTACTTCCTGCCCTACTACGCGATCCTACGCGCGGTGCCGAACAAGCTCGGCGGCGTGGCGCTGATGGGCGGATCGATCCTGGTTCTCTTCGTCCTGCCCTGGCTCGATACCTCGAAGGTCCGCTCGATGCGGTTCCGGCCGATCACCCGTGTCCTCTTCTTCCTCTGGACGATCAATTTCTTCGTCCTGCTGTCGATGGGCGGCAAGCCGGCCGAGCAGCCCTATGTGCTCATCAGCCAGATCTGCACGGTGATCTACTTCGCCTACTTCCTGGTGGTGCTGCCTTTGATGGGCCGTCTCGAGCGACCTCTGCCGCTTCCGGAGAGCATCGCCATCGCGGTGCTGGGGAAGAGAGCGACGCTCGGTGCCGGACCAATCCCTGGCGGCGCCACTGCCAAGCCGATGGAAAAGGCCTGAACCATGCGTCTCCTCAAGGCCTTCGCCCTCGCCACCACGCTCCTCGTCGCCGGACCCGCTCTCGCGGCGGACGAGGGCCATGGAACGGAACTTCCGAGCGGGAACTTCAGCTTCGACGGGGTGTTCGGCACCTTCGATCGCGCTTCGGCCCAGCGCGGCTTCCAGGTCTACAAGGAAGTCTGCTCGAACTGCCATTCGATGAGGCTGATGTCCTACCGCAACCTGCTCGATATCGGGCTGAGCGAGGCGCAGGTCCGCGACATCGCCGCCACCGTGCAGATCCCCGATGGTCCCAACGACGAAGGCGCGATGTTCGAGCGCGCGGGCCGGGTCTCCGACCACTTCCGCCGGCCGTTCGCCAACGACCAAGCGGCCCGCTCCGCGAACGGCGGCGCGCTTCCGCCCGACCTCTCCGTCATCACCAAGGCGCGCGAAGGCGGTGCGGATTATGTCCATGCGCTCCTCACCGGCTATAGCGATCCGCCTGCTGGCGTCACCATCATGGAGGGGTTGCACTACAACCGCTGGTTCCCCGGCCATCAGATCGCCATGGCGCCGCCGCTGAGTGATGGGCAGGTCCAGTACACCGACGGCACCGCCACCTCGGTGGACCAGATGGCGCATGACGTGGCCACCTTCCTGACCTGGGCCGCCGAGCCTGAGCTCGAAGTGCGCCGCGCGATGGGCGTAAAGATCCTGATCTTCCTGGCCATCCTCGCCGGGCTCGCCTATGCGACGAAGCGGAAGGTCTGGGCCAACGCCCACTAAGCCGACCGCCTTAGCTAACGAACGAAGGTGCAGGAAACCAAGTTTCCTGCCGGGAGAGCGCGAGAGGGCGGCGCCCTCTCGCAATTCCCCTTTGGAGAACGCCCGACATGCCCGAGACCGTTGAACCCGTGATCGGCCTCATCGGCGGATCCGGCCTGTATGACATCGACGGCATCGAGGACCGGGAGTGGCGCCACGTTTCCACCCCCTGGGGCGATCCGTCGGACCAGCTGCTCTTCGGCCGCCTCGCCGGTATCCGTTGCGTATTCCTGCCGCGCCACGGCCGCGGCCATCCCACCCCGCCTTCTGCCTTGAACTTCCGGGCGAATATCGACGCGCTCAAGCGCTCGGGCGTGACGGATGTGATCTCGCTCTCCGCCGTGGGTTCGCTGCGCGAGGAACTGCCGCCGGGGCATTTCGTCATCGTCGACCAGTTCATCGACCGCACCTTCGCGCGGGAGAAATCCTTCTTCGGGCAGGGCTGCGTGGCGCATGTGAGCGTCGCGCATCCGACCTGCCCGCGGCTTTCCGATGCCGTCGAGGCTGCCGGCAAGGAGCTTGACCTGCCGATGACCCGCGGCGGCACCTACCTCGTGATGGAAGGCCCGCAGTTCAGCACCAAGGCCGAGAGCGAGCTCTACCGGTCCTGGGGCTGCCACGTGATCGGCATGACCAATATGCCCGAAGCCAAGCTCGCCCGGGAGGCGGAGCTTTGCTACGCAAGCGTCGCCATGGTGACCGACTTCGACTGCTGGCACCCGGACCACGACCACGTCACGGTGGACCAGGTGGTGAAGGTTCTGTTCTCCAATGCCGACAAGGCGCGCAGCCTGGTGCAGGCGCTAATCCCCCGCATCGGTGCGCCGCGCGGGCTATGCCCGGCCGGATGCGATCGGGCGCTGGATCATGCGATCATCACGGCACCGGAGATGCGCGCTCCGGCGATGCTGGCGAAGCTGGATGCTGTGGCCGGGCGGATCCTCGGAGCGCATTGAGGGCTTCGCCGTAGGCAGCGCCGAGCCCGCTTCAGCGCCGCCCGGCGAGCGCCCCGAGAATGGCCCGCGCCACCGGCGTCCCGAACACCTCGGCTGAATCCACTGCGATGCGCCGCCGCCAGTTCGGCCGTTCCTGATCCGTCCCTGGCAGGTTCACCGCCACACGCTCGCCGGCGAGGTCTTCGGCCTGGACCAGCATCATCAGCGCCGGCGTTGCGGATATGTAGCCATGGATGGCGCCTGCCAGTTCGGGCGACAGCGGACCATCGGCGGGTGGCTCGTCCAGACCGAGAGCCGTGAAGAGCGCTGCGCGTTCAGCCAGCCGCTCGGCCCAGGCTGCCGCTACGCTGCCTTCGTCGAGCAGGCCCAGCGTGGCGCGCTCGGCAATATCGGTGCCCTCCCACCATCCGGCCAGGGTCGGCAGGTCGTGGGTGGCGACGCAGGCGGCCGACATGGTCGGATAGTTCTCCGGCAGGAGGAATGCCTGCCCGTCACGCTCGAACCAAAGGACCCGGTAGGAAAGGGCGTGGGCGGTACCCAGCGCATGGCGCAGACCGTCGGGAACGGTGCCGAGGTCCTCGCCCACGACCGCGCAGCCGGCGCGGCGGCTTTCCAGCGTGATCTCGCCGAGTTGCGCCTCGAAGGGCTGATCGAGGTAGCAGCCCTCCGCGGCGGAGGCGCCCTCGGGCACCAGGAACAGGCGCCTGAGGCCGAGGACATGGTCGATCCGCAGGGCCGAGGCGTGGCGCATATTGGCACGGATGAGGGCGGCGAAGCTGGCATGGCCATGCGCCTCGGCGGCGATGGGATTGGGCGGCGGGATGCCCCAAACCTGGCCGAAGGGTCCGAGCGGATCGGGCGGTGCGCCGATCGAGAGCCCGGCAAGGAAATCGCCGTCGCCGGACCAGAACTCGGCGCCATCGGGCGCGATGCCGACGGCGAGGTCGCGGTAGAGGCCGGCGCCCGCAGCGGCAGCCTCGGCCATCTGACGGTCGGCGAGGAATTGCAGCCAGGCGTGGAAGCCGATGGCATCGGCCTCGCGCGCGCAAAATTCGGCGACACCGCTGTCGCGGCCTTGCCGCAGGCCCGCGGGCCAGCGCCGCGCATCGCTATGGCCGGCGAGTTCGGCCAGGGCATTGAAGGCGCAGAAGCGCTCGAGGACATCACCGCCGGCGGCGCGGAAGGCCTGGAACTCGCCCCAGAGCGGATAGGCGACGCCGAAATGCGTCCAGGCGGCGTGCAGCACCCGGCGCTTGGCATCCCAAACAGCGGGGTAGTCCACCGATCCGGCGCCGCGGAGGCCGGCAAAGAGCGCCGTTTCACGCGCGGCTTCGGGGAGGCGCGAGACGTCGATGAGCAACGGCTCCAGGAATCGCCGGTCAGAGGGTTGGTAGGGGCTGGCGCGGTTGCGCTCGGTCGGCATGAGTGCATGGGGCGGACTGATGCCGAGCCAAAGGGCTCCTTCTGCCGCCGCGCCGCGCGCGAGGTCGGCGGTGGCGGTGAAGTCGCCCATGCCTTGATCGGCGGCATGGCGCAGCGCGTAGCTCTGGGCGGTGATGCCGAAATGACGGCGGCCAGCCTCCATGCTCGGCGGCAGATAGCAGCGCACGGGGGCGGCGGTGATGCGGCAGAGCGTGTCGCGGAAGCGGAGCTCGTGCCGGCCTTCGGGAAGAGGCGGCAAGGCGATGCGGCCGCCCTCCGGGACGGCGTGAAACTCCCTCACCGTGCCGTCTTCCAGGGCCAGGTGCAGGTTGAGGCGGGCGGGCAGGCCCTCACCGATCGGCAGGCTTGAAGGCGCCTCGGCCCGGGTTGCCAGATGCGCGGGAAGGGGCGGCCGGCGGCGCCGACGGGCAAGGCTGTCGCGCGCCTGGGCTGCAGTTTCGGCGGGGAGGCCGAGCGCGCCCAGCATTATCCGCAACGTGGCTTGTGGAACCTGATGCTCCTGGCCCTCCAGGTCGTGCCAGATGGGGGCCATGCCAGCGGCGGCTGCGAGCCGGCCGAGCAGGGCCGGATCAGCCGCTTCGCGCGCGGAAGGAGCGGCAGGCGTCTCGGCGAGGAGCCGCACGGACCGGGGCGCGAGCGGCGCCGTGACATCCACACCATCAGGCAAGGCGCTGTCGGCAAGAAGCTGCCAGCGGAACGCCCAGCGCGGCCGCGGCAGGCTCAACGCGACGGGGAGGTCGCCTCCATGGCAGGCGATTACGACGCGGTCGCCCGCCGCATAGAATGCCGCGACCAAGCTGCGAGACTGCTCCCAGTCCCAGGGCGACAGGGCCTCGCCATCCGGGCGCAGCCAAGCGACGTCGGGGATGCCGGTTTCGTCGGTTGCTGCGCCGGTCAGCGCCATGGCGCTGTGCAGCGCAGGATGCGCGGCGCGGGCGGCGACCAGCCGGGCGGTGAAGCCTACGAGGTCATGATCCATCCCGGCCCAGTCGAACCAGGAGATGGCGTTGTCCTGCGCATAGGCATTGTTGTTGCCGCCCTGGCTACGCCCGGCCTCGTCGCCCATCGAGAGCATCGGCACGCCGCGCGCCGTCAGCAGGGTGGCGAGCAGGGCGCGGATATCGGCCTTGCGACGCGCATGAACGGCAGGGTCGTCAGTGGCGCCCTCGGTGCCGTGGTTCCAGGAGTTGTTGTCGCCCGAGCCGTCGCGATTGTTCTCGCCGTTTGCAAGGTTGTCCCGGTGCTCGTGGCTGACGAGGTCGGCCAGGGTAAAGCCGTCATGGGCGGTGACGTAGTTCACGCTGTCGCCGATGCGGGCGCCGAAGGCATCGTCCGAACCGGCGAGACGGGTGGCGAGAGGGCCGGCCATACCGGCGTCCCCGCGCCAGAAGCGGCGGATGTCGTCGCGGAACTTGTCGTTCCACTCGCCCCATCCGGCGGGGAACTGGCCGAGCTGGTAGCCTCCCGGGCCGATATCCCAAGGCTCGGCGATAATCCGGCGGCCGCGCAGCACCGGGTCCTGGCGCATGGCGGCGAGCAATGGCGCATCGGGGTCGAAGCCCGATGCACGACGGCCGAGGGTGGTGGCGAGGTCGAGCCGGAAGCCATCCACACCGGCCTGTTCGGCCCAATGGCGCATGGCATCCATGGCGAGGCGGAGCGGCCAGGGCCGGTCGAGCGCCAAGGTGTTGCCCGTGCCAGCATCGTTGGCGTAACCGCCGCCCGGCAACATGCGGTACCAGCCGTCATTGCCGAGGCCGCGCAGGCTGAGCGTGGGGCCAAGCTCGTCGCTCTCGCCGCTATGGTTCAGCACGATATCCAGGATCACGCCGATGCCGGCCGCGCGCAGGGCAGCAACGGCGGCGCGCACCTCGGCCATGCCGCCGGGCGCCAGTCGAGGATCGGGCGCCAGCCAGCCAAGCGGGTTGTAGCCCCAGTAATTTGTCAGGCCGAGCCCAGGCAGGTGCCGCTCATCCACCCAGGCGGCGACGGGAAGCAGCTCGACATGCGTCACGCCCAGGCCCGCCAGATGCGCGATCGACGCCGGATGTGCGAGGCCGGCGAAAGTACCGCGGATGGCTTTGGGAATGCCGGGATGCAGCATGGTGAAGCCGCGGACATGCAGTTCGTAGATGACCTCCGGCCGTGCCGGCAGCGGCACATAAGGCTGGGCGGAAAGCGCGGCCTCGACCACGGCAAGCGCGACATGTGGCCCGCTATCGTCCAGATCGGGCGCCACCCCGGTGTCGAAGGCCGTGGGATGCAGGCGAAGCGGGGCGTCCAACGCCCGCGCCCATGGGTCGAGCAGCAGCTTCGCCGGGTTGAAGCGCTGCGACCACGGACCCTCGGCGCGCAGCCCATAGCGCGTGCCGGCGCCGATGCCGGAAATCTGGCCGTGGAAGATATCGCCGAGGCGGTTCGGCAGGTTGTGCCGCGCCACCTCAACCCCGCTCTCGAAGACGCAGAATTCGAGCTTCGTGGCGCCCGGGGCAGGGATTGCCACCTCCACGCCGTCGGCCGTGAGCGTGACGCCAAGCAGTTCAACCACGATCGGCGATCATCCCACGGAACTGCGCCGCGTATTTTCCGGCCGAGCGCTTCCAGGACACGTCGCTCGCCATGGCGTTGGCCTGCAGCCGCTGCCAGGCCGGCGGGTCCCGGTACAGGGCAATGGCGCGCTCGATGGCCGAGGCCAGCATCTCCTGGCTGACCGGAGCGAAGTTCAGCCCCGTACCGGCGCCGGCCGCAATCGCCATTTCGTTGGCATCGATCACCGTATCCGCGAGCCCGCCAACACGCGCCACGACCGGCGGCGCGCCATAGCGCAATGCGCAGAGCTGGCCGAGGCCGCAGGGCTCGAAGCGCGAGGGCATGAGGATGGAATCGGCACCGCCGTAGCAGAGCCGGGCGAAGCCCTCGTCAAAGCCGATGAAGCTGCCGACGCGGCCGATCTGCGTGTCGGTCGCGCCGCGGACGCGCTGCTCCAGCTCGCGCTCGCCGGTGCCGAGAATGGCGAGCTGCGCACCATTGTCGAGGATGGCGGGAAGCGCTTCCAGGATCAGGTCCACGCCCTTCTGCCAGGCCAACCGGCCGACGAAGGCGAAAAGCGGCGCATCGGGCAGGACGTCCAGGCCCATCCGCGACTGCAACTCGGCCTTGTTCGCGGCGCGCGCGGCGCGGGAGGTGGCATCGAAGCGGGCGGGCAGGTGCGTGTCGGTGGCCGGATCCCACTCCACGGTATCGAGACCGTTCAGGATGCCGCCGAAGGCCGCGCCCCGGCTTCGCAGCAGCCCGTCTAGCCCCATGCCCCATTGCGGCGTGCGGATTTCGGCGGCGTAGCCGGGCGAGACGGTGCTGACGCGGTCAGCGAACCACACGCCCGATTTCAGGTAACCGACCCCGCCGAAATATTCGACGCCGTCGGTAGCGAAGGCCTCGGCCGGCAAGCCCAGCATGCCGAAGGTTCCGGCGGGGAACTGCCCCTGGAAGGCCAAGTTGTGGATGGTGAAGAGCGTGGGGATCCTCGATCCGGCGAAGCGCAGATAGGCTGGCGCAAGTCCGGCCTGCCAGTCATGGGCGTGCACGGCGTCGAAACCCATATGAGCCGCCGCATGCGCCGCCGCCCGGCCTAGGGCGGCGAAGCGCAGGGCATTGTCCGGCCAGTCGGTGCCGCCGGGCGCGAGGTAGGGCGAGCCCGGGCGGGCGAAGAGATGCGGCGCGTCGATCGCGATCACGTCGCGTCCCGCCGCCTGCGCCCGCACGAGGCGCGCTGGCGCCCCGAAGAGATCGGGCAGGGTTGCGCTCGCCTGGATCGGGCCGAGCGCGGCCATCACGGCGGGATAGCCGGGCAGCATCGTCGTCACCGCGATGCCTTCGGGCGCGAGTGCGGCGGGCAGGGCGCCCACGACATCGGCGAGCCCGCCGGTCTTGATGAAGGGGAACCCCTCGGAGGCGACGGCGAGAACGCGCAGCGGCGCCTGCACGGCGGCCTTCCTGCGGGCGGCGCCGCTCATACCAGCTTGTCGAGCATCGCCTGCGTGATGAGGCACACGCCCTTTTCCGTGACGCGGAAGCGGCGTGCATCCTCGATCGGATCCTCGCCGACCACCAAGCCGGGGGGAATGCGAACGCTGCGGTCCACCACCACCTTGGTCAGCCGCGCGCCACGCCCGACATCGACCTCCGGCAGCAGCACCGCGCACTCGACCTTGGCATAGGAGTGCAGGCGGACGCCGGTGAAGAGCAGCGAGCGTCGGGCCGAGGCGCCCGAGATGATACAGCCGCCCGAGACGAGGGAGGAGATGGTCTCGCCACGCCGGCCATCCTCGTCATGCACGAATTTTGCGGGGGGAACGACCTCACCATAGGTCCAGATCGGCCAAGCCTGGTCGAAGAGATCAAGCGGCGGGATGATGTCGGTGAGGTCGATATTGGCCTCCCAATAGGCATCCACCGTTCCGACGTCGCGCCAATAGGGCTCGAATTCCTGGCTCGACCGAACGCAGGAACGCTCGAAGCGATGCGCCGCCACGCGGCCGTTCTGCACGAGATAAGGCAGGATGTCCTTGCCGAAATCATGCGAGGAATTCGGGTCCGCCGCGTCGCGCTTCAACTCCTCGACCAGGAAGCGCGTCTCGAAGACGTAGATGCCCATGGAAGCCAGAGAGAGCTCGGGCCGGCCGGGGATGCCCGGCGGATCGGCCGGCTTCTCCACGAAATCGACGACCCACCCGTCGGGGTCGACATGGATGACGCCGAAGCCGCTCGCATCCACCCGCGGCACCGCCATGCAGGAGACGGTGCAGTCCGCGCCCTGCTCCACATGCTGCTGG
>JAQGHY010000110.1 GCA_028291455.1 Rubritepida sp.
GCCCAGGGCCTCGATGACATAGGCATAGGGCTCGCGCAGCTTCAGCACGAAGCTGCGCTCATCCACCGCCGTCAGGCTCTCGGTGACGGCCATGATCTGCATGCCCAGCGCCTCGCGCTGCGCCCAGCGCCGGATGGAGGCAATGCAGTCCTCGGCCGTCACGGGCTTGCCGTCGCTGAATTCCAGCCCCTCGCGCAGGCGGAAGGTATAGGTCAGCCGGTCCTCGCTAACTTGATAGTCCTGGACCATCTGCGGCTGGTAGTTCCCGTTTTCGTCTATGGCGAAGAGCATATCGAAGACGAGATAGGCGAAGACGCGCGTCGCATTGGTCGTCGTGACGATGGGGTCGAGCACCTGAAGCTCGGTGTTGAGCGACACCCGCAGCACGCGCTCCTGCGCCGGGGCCTGCGCCTGGGCCATGCCGAATGCGGCCGGCAGAAGAACCGGCGCGAGCGCCAGGGCATGGACCGCGCGGCGCAAGTTCATCGGAAACCTCTCTATGAAGTGAGTTCGTACCAGCGGTGGGCGGGCGCTATTCGGCGGCGGCGGCAGGCTGGGCTTTGCGGACGTGATCGTAGTTCCGCCCCCGGAACCAGGCCATGTATTCCGCCGTGGTCTGGGTTTCGAAGCGCGGCTCCTCCCCCGGCGTCCGGCACGTGGGCAGGCATTCCAACGACGTCTCCGGGTTGGGGTGAAAGAAGTAGGGGATCGCGTAGCGCGCCTTGTCGGAGATGTTGAAGGCGCGATGCGGTGTGGAGAGGAAACGCCCGTTGGTCCAGCGATGCAGGATGTCGCCGGTATTGACGATGAGGGTGCCCTCGATCACCGGCGCATCGATCCACACCCCATCGCGGCGGCGGATCTGCAACCCCGGCACCTTGTTCTGGGCGAGCAGCGTGATGAAGGTCGAATCCGTGTGCGGCGCGATGCCGAACTGGTTGTCGGCATAGGCCTGGACCGGCGGATAATGGCTGAAGCGGAGCGAGCTGAAGGGCCGGTCGCATCGTGCATCGAAGTAGTCCGCCGGCAGCTCCAGCGCGGTGGCGTAGAGCGGCAGCAACCGCTGCGCCAGCGTCTCCAGGGCGTCGTAATAGGCGACCGCCGCGTCCTTGAAGCCGGCCACTTCCGGCCAACGGTTGGTGACGCCGGGCTGTCCCTCGCGCTTCACGAAGAAGGCCTCGTTCTCGTTCGGCTTGTTGTTGGGATTGATGTCGGAGCTGCGCGTGGTGCTGCCGCGCATCGGCAGGTAGCCCTGCATGCCGGCATCCACCTTCAACTCCAGCTTCTTCTCGATCGGCTGCGCATGGAAGGCGGCCGCGGCGGCAAAGGCGCGGTCGATCAGTTCCTGCGGAATGCCGTGGTTGCTGATGTAGTAGAAGCCCACCGTTTCGCTGTTCTTGCGGAGCTGGGCCGCGATGCGCTCCAGCGCGCCCTCCTCGCCCGTGAGGTAGGGGCCGAGGTCGATAACGGGGATTTCGGGAGCGTTCTCGGGCATGGGGGCCTCCGTCGGTTCAGCGCCGGAGCTGGGCGCCCCGGCCTTCGTTTCCAAACCGTCGCGACTAGCGGGCCGGGGGTCAACCCAAAATGACTCGGTTCAGCACGAAGCAATCTCACTGGTGACGGTCGCCGGCCCTGCGCGAGGCAAATGCTTCGTTTCGAACCAACTCAGTGGTGCTTGTGCGACTTACTATGTAGTCGTCGCCCGGCGAAGAAGATCCAAGGCACTCCCATGCAAGACGGTCCACCGCAGACGCGCCGCCTAACCGATATCATGGCCGCCCTGCGATCCTGGGCGCGCGGCGGGGAAATCGGGCTCGTAGGCCTCGCCCTGCTCGCCGGCGTCGCGAGCGGCCTGCTCGCTTCGGCGATGAGCGGCGCGGCGCTCTGGTTCCACGTCCTCCTCTTCGGCGAGAGCGTGGTCCATGGGGTCAGCGCCATGCGCGATGCCGACCCGTTGCTCGTGCTCTTCGTGCCGGCGGCCGGAGGCGCGGTGCTGGCCCTGCTCAACTTCGGCATCACGCGCTGGCGCCCCCGTGTGCCGGTGGATCCCATCGAGGCCAATGCACTGCATGGCGGTCGCATGTCGCTCTGGGACGGGGTCGTCGTCGCGGCGCAGAACATCGTCTCCAACGGCTTCGGCGCCTCGGTGGGGCTGGAGGCCGGCTATACCCAGGTCGGCGCCGGCGTATCGTCGCGGCTCGGCATGTTCCTGGGGCTGCGCCGGGGCGATCTGCGGGTGCTGGTCGGCTGCGGCGCCGCAGGCGCCATCGCGGCGGCCTTCGACGCCCCGCTGACCGGCGCGTTCTATGCTTTCGAGCTGGTCATCGGCACCTACGCCATCGCCACCCTGGCCCCGGTGGTGACGAGCGCCGTCACGGCCACTCTCGTTGCGCGCGCCCTGAATGGGCAGACCTATCTGGTGCAGCCTGGCGGCGTGCCCTCGCCGGGCTGGGACGGCTACGCCATGGCGCTGATACTCGGCATCCTCTGCGCGTTTGCCGCCATCGCGCTGATGCGCGGCGTCGGCGCGGTCGAGGCGGCCATGAAGTCGGGCATCGCTTGGCCGGCCCTTCGCCCGGCGATCGGCGGCCTCGGCGTCGGCATGCTGGCGCTGCTGTCGCCCGGCGTGCTTTCGGCCGGGCACGGCGCGCTGCACATCGCCTTCGCGACCGAGGCGCCGATGCGGGCGGTGCTGCTGCTGCTGGTTCTGAAGGCGCTGGCCTCCGCCCTCTCGCTCGGGGCCGGTTTCAGGGGCGGGTTGTTCTTCGCCTCGCTCCTGCTGGGGGCCCTGCTGGGCAAGCTTGTCGCGGCGGTGGTTCCGCTGTTCGGGCTGCCCCCGGTCGACCCGCTCTTTCTCGCCGTCGTCGGCATGAGCGCCTTCGGCACCGCGGTGATCGGCGCCCCACTGGCGATGACCTTCCTGGCGCTGGAGAGCACCGGCAACTTCGCGGTCGCTGGCGCCGTGCTGGCCGGCGTTACCGTCTCCGGCCTGCTGGTGCGGCGCATCTTCGGCTATTCCTTCGCCACCTGGCGCTTCCATCTGCGCGGCGAGACGATCCGCTCGGCGCATGACGTCGGCTGGCTGCGGGATCTCACGGTCGGGCGGCTGATGCGCCGCGACGTGCGCATGGTTCGCAACGATACGCGGCTGGCATCCTTCCGGCGGGACTTCGCCCTCGGCTCCACGGAGCGCGTGGTCGTTCTGGACGAGGCGGGCAAATACGCCGGCATCGTGCTGGTGACCGAGGCGCATGCCGCACCGCCGGAGATGGAACTGGTAACCCCGCTGCTGCGGCTGCGCGACCGGACGCTTTTGCCGGGCATGAACGCGAAGGAGGCCATGGCCGTTTTCGACGCCGCCGAGGAGGAGGCGCTGGCCGTGCTGGACGGGCCCGAGAGCCGCAAGGTCATTGGCCTCGTCACCGCCACCCACCTGCTGCGCCGCTATGGCGAGGAGCTCGACAAGCGGCGGCAGGAGGATGTCGGCCTGGCCTGAGGGTTACCGCATAGGCCCGAAAGGATAGAATCGCATGTAATCGATTCGCCTGAAGGATTGCCGCATGCAGCAGAGATCGTCGTCACGCAGCAGGATTTGGCTGCCCCTGGTCGTCCTGGCGCCATTGCTGGCTGGTTGCGGCTCCCTTCTGGGCGTGGGCACCGAGGCGGGCGCGGGCGTCGCGGGCGCGGGGATCGCCTCGGGCGTGACCAGCAATGCGGCGGTGGCGACCGGCATCGGCCTCGGCGTCTCGGCTGGCGCGCGGGCCGGGCTGCAATACCTGCAGCGCCGGGTCCACCGCGATTCGCAGAACGCCGTGGCGGCCGCGGCCGGTGACCTCCATCCCGGTGCGGTGGGTTCGTGGAGCGTGACGCACAGCATCCCCGTCGAGGCCAATGAGCACGGCGAAGTGGTGGTGACGCGCGTCGTCGGCAATGCCGCCTTCGCGTGCCGGGAGATCGTCTTCTCCGTGGACAAGGTCGAGGACCGCCAGCCGCAGCGGAGCTTCTTCACCGCGATGATTTGCCGCGACGCCACGCGCTGGCGCTGGGCCAGCGCCGAGCCCGCGACCGAGCGTTGGGGATCGCTGCAATGATCCTGGCCCGCCGCATCCTGCCGCTGCTCGCCCTGGCGCCGCTGCTGGGAGCCTGCCAGGTGGTGCCGCAGATCGTCGGCGCAGGCGCGGCCGTGACCACCGGGGCCCTGACCTCCAACCCGGCCGTAGGCATCGCCGTCGGCCTGGGCGTCACCGCGGCGACGGATGTGGCGGTCAAATACTACGGCCGCTCCAGGCAGGATGCCACGCAGGACGCGATCGCCAGCGCCGCGGGCGTGCTGGAACCCGGCGGCGAGGCACCCTGGCGCACCGACCACAGCATCCCCATCGGCAATGAGCATGGCGAGGTGCATCTCATCCGCGCGATCGCGA
>JAQGHY010000124.1 GCA_028291455.1 Rubritepida sp.
CTTCCTCGTCACGATCCACATGCTGCGCGCGCCGGGCATGCACTGGTTCCGCCTGCCGCTCTTCGTCTGGTCGATCTACGGCACCAGCCTGGTGATGGTCCTGGCGACGCCGGTGCTGACCGCGGTGCTGCTGCTGATCGTGGCGGAGCGGGCCTTTGGCCTGCCGGTCTTCGATCCCGCCCATGGCGGCGACCCGCTGCTCTTCCAGCACCTCTTCTGGTTCTACAGCCACCCCGCCGTCTACATCATGATCCTGCCGGCCTTCGGCGTGATCAGCGAGATCGTGACCTGCTTTTCCCGCCGGACGATCTTCGGCTACGACTTCATGGTCTATGCCATCCTCTGGATCGCGGTGGCGGGCTTCCTCGTCTGGGGCCACCACATGTTCGTCTCGGGCCAGTCGATCTATGCGAGCCTGGCCTTCTCCTTCCTCTCCTTCGTCATCGCCGTGCCCTCCGCGATCAAGGTCTTCAACTGGACCTTCACGCTCTATCGCGGGCAGATCGTCTTCGAGGCGCCGATGCTCTACGCGGTCGGCTTCATCGGCCTCTTCACGCTGGGTGGGCTGACAGGGCTGTTCCTGGCCTCCATCCCGATCGACGTGCATGTCTCGGACACCTACTACGTCGTCGCGCACTTCCACTTCATTATGGTGGGCGGGGCGGTCAGCGCCTTCTATGGCGGGCTGGCCTATTGGTGGCCGAAGATCACGGGGCGCAGCTATCCGCTGGGATGGGCGCGGTTCGCCGCCATCCTGATGTTCTTCGGCTTCAGCTTCACCTTCTTTCCCATGTTCATCATGGGCTTCCTGGGCATGCCGCGGCGCTATCACATCTATCCGCCGGAGTTCCAGGTCTGGCATGTCCTGTCCTCGGCCGGCGCCGTGCTGCTGGCCGTGGCCTACCTGCTGCCCATGGCCTATCTCGCCTGGTCGCTGTTCTGGGGCGAAGCGGCGGAGGAGGACCCCTGGCAGGCAACGGGGCTGGAGTGGCGCACCGCCTCGCCCCCGCCGCGCGACAATTTCCGCTCGCCGCCGGTGATCGAGGAAGACCCCTACATCTACCATGCCAAGACCGAGGGACCGGACGCGGCGCATCCCGAGCCGCAGCGCAACCAAGGGCGTGAATCGTGACGGCGCTGCGCGAGCCCTGGCGCAGCCTGCGGCGGCAGCGCGAGGGCGTCGCCTTGGGGATGTGGGCCTTCCTGGGCAGCGAGGCGATGCTCTTCAGCGCGCTCATTCTCGCGCTCATCGCCGGACGCTATCTGCACGGCGCGGCCTTTGCGGCAGCGTCGCGCGAGACGGACATCGTCTATGGCACCGCCAATACCGCAATCCTGCTGACCAGCAGCCTGACCATGGCGATCGCTGCGGAAGCAGCCGAGGCGAAGCTGCGCCGGCTGGCGCTCTGGGGGCTGGCTGCGACGCTGGCGCTGGGGCTCGGCTTTCTCGCCCTGAAGGGGCTGGAATGGGCGGAGGACATCGAGCGCCACCTCTGGCCGGGTGTCGGCTTCGCGCTCGAGGCGCCGGCGTCGCGGCTGTTCTTCGCGCTCTACTGGATTATGACCGCGCTGCACGCCGTGCACGTGCTCGCGGGGCTTTGCCTCATCGCCGTGATGATGGTGCGGCTGGCCCGTCGCCCCGCCACGCTGGAAAGCCCCGCCCTGGAGGCGACCGCGCTTTACTGGCACCTGGTCGACTGCGTCTGGATCTTCCTCTTCCCCCTCCTCTACCTTGGAGGCCGGGCCGGGTGAGCGGACTCTCGGAACCCCGAACGATCGGCGGGATTCTACGCAGAATGCTGATCACCTGGGTCGTTCTGCTGGCGCTGCTGGGCAGCACGGTTGTGTTGGCTTACGTGCCCCTGCAAGGGCTGAACACGGCCATCAGTATCGGCATAGCCGGCGTGAAGACAGTGCTCGTTCTCTGGTTCTTCATGGAGCTGCGCCGGCCCGATCCGCTGCTACGGCTGGCCGGAGCAGCATCCCTGCTTTGGATAGGGTTTCTCTTCGGACTGGTTTTCTTCGAGATTGCGTGGCGTGTGAACTAGGCATGAGCGCAAGGTCATTGAGGGCATGCGGCGAACCCCGGCCAAACCTCGGCCTAGCGCGGTGCCAACTTTAGCTTCTCAAGAGTTCAAAGCTCTCTGCTAACGTTCTGGTGGCGTGATCAACGCGGAATGGCGCCGATACGTCTCAGGGGTCGCAGTGTGAAGCGTTTCAGCGCCCCACCGGGGTGCCCGGCCTACAGAAAGGATGTCGCAGGGCACCGCCCCGCACCACACAGAGGAGAGACCGAGATGCGCATCATGATGAAGACCATCGCCACCGTCGCCCTGCTGGCCATCGGCGCCGGCACCGCCAGCGCCCAGGGCATGAACTGCGTAGGCCGGGCCGATTTCGACGCCTGCGTGATGGCCCCGGTGCAGCGCTCCATGAACCAGAATGCCGCATCGCAGCAGCAGCTGATGCAGAGCTACGTGGCTCAGAATACGCCGCGCATCCAGCAGGACTACGCGCAGTACCGAAACCAGGGCAGCCCGCTTTCCTTCGAGCAGTTCGTCTACTGGCGAGTGATGACCCGGAACGGCGCGGATCCCGCGAACCTGCAGCGCGCGCAGCAGGATCAGTTCAACGGCCTCCAGGGGGCGAACCGGACGATGCAGGAGGGCTACGCCATCCAGCGGCAGTACATGGGGGACAACAGCCGGCGATCGACCGACGCGGTCGAGAACTGGACGAACGGCGCGATCCGCGGCGTGGCGCCCTATGTCGGGCCGAATGGCGGGCAGGTGATGCTGCCCTATGCGCAGCCTGCGAACCAGCCGTTCAGCTCGGGCGGCCAGGTGTATATCCGTGACCCTCAGGGCACGTTCTACATGCGGCAGGGCAGTGGCTGGGCGCCGATGGCGGCAGGCCGCTGAGCCTGCGGCCGGCGGGAGGTCACCGAGAGACATTCCTCCGGCGCTGCCTCCTGGCGGGAGGACGAGATCGGCCGCCGCGCGACCGACGACAAGCGGCTCGCCCGAACTGATGATGGGCCGCCACTGCGCCGGGTTCCGGCGGCGAGCCGCTAACCGGGCCCAGGTTTTGACGATAGGGTCTGGCGCATAGTCGATCCTTCGGAGCAGCCTAGCCGCATGGATGTCTTCCTCAGCTACAGCCGCGCGGACAGCGCCCAGGCGGTCCTTCTAGACGAGTGGCTCACCGCCCAGGGCCTCACCTGCTTTCTCGACCGGCGCGAGTTGCGCACCGGCGAGCTGTGGCTGCCTGAGCTGGAACGCGCCATCACGCGTGAGGCGAATGCGGTGCTGGTGCTGGTCGGCCCGGCCGGCCTCGGCAACACCCAGCACTACGAATACCAGCTTGCCCTGACCCGGCAGGCCGCCGAGCCGGGCTTCCCCGTCATCCCCGTCCTGCTGCCGGGCACGCCCGAATGGCGTTTTCCGCGCGGCTTCCTGGGGCTGCAGACCTGGGTGAACTTCGCCGACGGGATGGCCGACCCGACTGCCCTGCTGCGTCTGCTGGCGGCCATCCGGCGTGAGGCGCTGGACACCGAAGCGGTGCGCGGCGGCATCTGCCCCTACAAGGGCTTGGAGGCCTTCCAGGAAGAGGACGGCAAGGTCTTCTTCGGCCGCGACCAGGAGGCTGCTCAGCTGCACGGCACCGTGGTTGAGCACGGCGTGGCTGCGGTAATCGGGCGTTCGGGCAGCGGCAAGTCGTCACTCGCGCGGGCCGGTCTGCTGCCGCTGCTGCGGCACAAGTCCACCGGAGGCTGGGGCGTGGTCTGGGATCGCCTGGTGCTGCGCCCCGGCCGCTACCCCCTCAGCGCATTGGCCGAAGCACTGGAGCCGCCGGAGGCGCCGCGGGACAGCATCGACTACGGAACCGCCCTGCGCCGCACCGCCGGACTGCTGCGAACCGAGAAAGGCGATTTCGTGGCGGAGTTGCTGCACAACCGCCTGGCCGCGCTGGACCGCCGGACCGACCGCTTCCTCATCCTGCTCGACCAGGCGGAGGAGATGTTTGCTCGTCCCGTCGAGCTGACCGATGCGCGCGCGCAGCGCGACTGGCAGGCCGATGCCGAGCAGTTCATCGCGCTGCTGCTGGGCGCGGCGCAGCACGGACCGGCCTCGCTGGTGCTCACCATCCGCTCGGACTTCTTCGACCAGCTGCAGCATTCGCCGATGGGCCCGCTGCTCAACCAGGCAATGGTAGCGACGCGCGGGGTGCAGGATCTGCGGGCGGCCGTGGCGGGCCCGGCGGCGCTGCTGGGGCTGCGCTTCTCGCCGGGGCTGGAGGACCGGATCCTGCGGGACGCCGGCGACGACGAGGGCAACCTGCCGCTGCTCCAGCACGCGCTGAAGCGATCCTGGGAGCTGCGCGAGGGCGGCGTCATCACCTCCGGCGCCTACGACCGATCGGGCGGTGTTGGCCAGGCGATCCACCTGGCAGCGCAAGGCGCCTTCGACGCGCTGGGCGCGGAAGGCCAGGTCGCCGCCAAGCGCCTGTTCCTCCGCCTAGTGCGCCCCGGTGAAGGCCACAGCCATCTGCGCGTCAGGGCGCCGCTACCGGAGGCCGGCCCGGAGCGAGTGGTGGCCGAGTTCTTTGGTGCGGCGGAGCGCCGGCTGCTCTTCTTCGGCCAAGCCGATGGTCGGGCGGTGGTGGAGGTGGCGCATGAGGCGCTGATCCGCGGCTGGCCGCTGCTGCTGGATTGGGTGGAGGAGAACCGCGAAAGGCTGTCGGCCCGCGATGCGGTGCTGGATTGGATCTCCAGCACCGGCGGGGAATGGCTGCCGCCGGGCGCGCTGCTGGCCCGAGCACGGGCGTTGTTGGCCGAGCCGGGCGATGTGGCGGTCGATGACATCGCTCCCTTGATCCGGGCCAGTGAGTCCGCGGAAGCGCAGGCGCAGGAAGCGCGCGCGGCGCAGGCGTTGCGTGAGGCGCGTCTGGCGGCCGAGCGCGCCGAGGCCGCATTGCATCTGGTGCGGCGCACCCGGGTCGCCGCAGCGGGACTGGCTTTGCTTGCACTGCTGGCGGTGGGCAGCGGCCTCTACGCCTGGGCCGAGCGGGGCTCCGCACGCGCCAACGCCGGTCTGGCCGAGGCCCGGCGCGGGGACGCTGTCGCCGCTGCCGACAGGGCCGAAGCCGCGCTGCGCACCGCCGAGGCGGAGCGCAGCCGGGCGGAGCGCGAGGAAGCGGCGGCTGCGGCCGCCCGCGGTGAGGCCGAACGTCAGGCCCGGACCGCGCAGGCCGAGGCCCTGAGGGCGGAGCGCGAGGCTGCCGCCGCGCAAGCCGCCCAGGCCCGCGCCGAGGACGGCTTCGCTGCCGCACGGCAGGCGGCGAGCAGCCTGGTCTTCGAGTTGGCGGGCCGCCTGCGCGAACGCCAGGGCATGCCCATAGAATTGGTCCGCAGCCTGCTGGAGCGGGCGGGCGCCACGCTCGACAGCCTGCTCGCCCGCGCGCCGAACGACCCGGCCACGCTGCGCCTGCGCGGCGCCGCCTTCGTGGAATTCGCCACCACCTATGCCAGCTTCGGCGACACCGCGCGGCAGCGTCAGGCGGCGGAGGCGGGGCGCAACCTCTTCGCGCGCCTGGCCAAGAGCGATCCGGACATTGCGGGCTGGCAGCGCGATCTGTCGATCAGCCAGGAGCGTCTGGGCGATGCGCTCCAGGCCCAGGGCGACCTGACTGCCGCGCGCGAAGCCTATGAGGCGAGCATGGCCATCCGCGCTCGCCTGGTCGCCAGCGACCCCGCCAATGTGGCTTGGCAGCGCGACCTCTCCATCATCCAGCAGCGGCGGGGGGACATCTTCCGCAATCAGGGCAACCTCGCCGCCGCGCGCGATGCCTTCCTGGCCAGCAGGGCGATCCGCACCCGCCTCGTGCAAGGCGAGCCGGACGATGCCGGCCGGCGGCGTGATCTGTCGATGATCGAGGAGGGTCTCGGCGACGTGCTGCGCGACCAGGGCGACCTCGACGCCGCGCGGGAGGCGTTCCAGGCCAGCATGGCCATCCGCGCCCGTCTCGCCGCCGAGGATCCGGGAAATGCCTGGTGGCAGCGCGACGTAGCCTTCAGCCACCAGCGGCTGGGCGACGTGTTCCAGGCGCAGGGCAATCTCGATGCGGCGCGCGACGCATTCCAAGCCAGCATGGCCATCGGCCTGCGCCTGGCGCAGAGCGACCCCGGCAATGCCGACTGGCAGCGCAACCTGGCCTTCAGCCACAACAAGCTGGGCGATCTCCTGCTGGCCCAGGGCAATCTCGACGGGGCGCGCGACGCCTTCCAGGCCAGCCGCGCGATCCGCGCCCGGCTGGCGGAAAGCGACCCTGGCAATGCCGCGGCGCAGCGCGACCTCTCGGTCAGCCAGGAGCGGCTGGGCGACGTCCTTCAGGCGCAGGGAAACCTCGACGCCGCGGGCGTTAACTACCAGGCCAGCCTGGCGATCCGGGACCGCCTTGCGCAGAGCGATCCCGGCAATGCCGTTTGGCAGCGCGATCTCGCTTTGAGCCAGCAACGGCTGGGGGATATGGCGCGCGACAGGGGACAGCTGGATGCCGCAAGCGAGGCCTTCCATGCCAACCTGGCGATCAGTGCCCGACTGGCCGAACGCGACCCCGACAATGCGCTGTGGCAGCGCGATCTGTTGTTCGTACGCCTGCGATTGGGCGACCTGGCGCTTCGCCAGGGCGCGATGGCGGAAGCCGCGGGGCATGCACAGGCCGCCTTGCGGATCGCGCAGCAGCGCCGCGCCCGCTTTCCCGACCAGGCGCTGACGGTCGCCGACCTGGACGCCGCCGAAGCACTGGTTCGCCGGCTGCCGCCCTGATCAGGCTTGCGGCCCGGCCTCGAACCGCAAGTGGGCGGGTGACACCGCCTGCCGGGCGGCCGCCTGCGCCAGTGCGTGCAGCCGAACCATGTCGGCCGGCGCGTCGAATTCCTGAAATCGTCGCGCCTCGGCGGCTGAGATTTCACCGGCTCGCGCCATTGCGTCGAAGTCCAGATCGTAACGCAGCACCGTGAAGAGCGGCGAATTGGTGACGCCGCCGGCCGTCATGCACCCGACCTCACCATCCACCGCCGTAGGGGCCGGCGACCAGCCAAGGCCGTAGAGGCTGCGCAGCGTGTGCATCTCGCCATCCTTGATGGTGCCGCGCAGCGCGAAGATGGCCTGCATCAGTGGCAGGCGGCCGGGCAGGCCCCGCATCCAGGCCCCCGGCGCCTTGGTGAAGGTCGGGCGCGCGGCGTCGCGCATGCGGAACCGCCCGGTGCCGATGGAGACGATCATCAGCCGCTCCGGCCCGAGCGGCCAGCGCAGGCCGAAGACCGGTAGCCGGGCCAACTCCAGCAGACGAAGGGCCGGGTTGTTGTAGGGCGTGACGCCACCGTCGACGAAGCGCGCGCGCTCCATGCGGCCATCGGCCCTGCGGCCGAGCTCGAATTCCGTTGGCTCGAAGAACAGCGGCGCCGCGGCCGAGGCTTGCACCAGCTTGCGCAGGGGTAGCCGGGCGTTGCCGTTCGCCGAACCGTCTCGATCACGGAAATGCGGCGCGGCGGGCAGATTGCTGACGACCCACGGGCTGCCCGTGTCCACCCGCTTCATCACTATGGCGAGGCCGGTCAGGAGCTCCGGCCCGCCCAGCAGGACATCGCCTTCGCCAATCGGCCCCATGGGATGCAGGGACTTGCGCAGCAGCCGTTCGAGCGGCTCGCTGCGGTAGCGGGTCAGAAGCAGCCACCGCCGCCAGCGCCGGCGAAACACCTCCGCCGCGAAACGCATGTACATGTCGCGAATATCGGACACGCGCCAACCCAGTGCCAAAGCCGCTGCGATGACGGCACCGGTCGAAGTCCCGCCAATGAGGTCGAAGTGATCGGCGAGCCGCCCGGCCGGCTCATCGCCGCACAGGGCGAGCTCGATCTCGGCCAGGAAGCCGAGCGAGACGATGCCCCGCGTGCCGCCGCCATCGAGCGAGAGAATGCGCTTCGGGCCAGGGCGGGCGAGGCGCCGGGCGAGGGCGGTTTGGTCGGCTGGATTTTCGATGTCGCGCGCCCGGTCTTAGGTGGAACGGCGGGCAGCCTAACACCCTGTCGTGGCGATGGGCAGGTTGCTGTCACCGGTGGTGCCGGGGCCCGCCTGCATCGTGCGCAGTGCCCGGCCGGCCGGTCCTTGTGATGTGCCGGACCTGAGGCAGAAGACCCGGACAACCCAGATCTTTCGAGGTCCACCGCGACGAGAGCGCGAACCGTGCTCGTGCTGTGAAGCACTTCAGCGCCCCGCAGCGGCACGCGGGTCAAAACGGGATCACCGCGCCGATCCCGCCGCGGCTGAACTGCCGGAGAGAGTTGCCATGATCACCACCTTCCGCCGCGCCGCCGTGTTCGCCGCGCTGTTCGCCGCACTTCCCGCCGCCGCGCAGAACGCCACGCGCCAGTACGCCGACGCGTCCCACTGCGGCGCCGGCAGCGCCTTCGTTGTCGAGAATGCTGCCGAGGTCCCGGTTACCGAGATCTTCGTCCGCGTCACCGGCTCCAGCGCCTGGGGTCCCGACAGGCTCGGAGAGCGCATCCTCCCGCGTGGCGAGCGGCTGGAGCTCGACCCCGGCCAGCAGATCGTCGACGTGCTGATATTGACCGCTGATAACCGAGCATTGCTCGCCGCCCGCCAGAACGCCTGCGTGATCTCCGCCATCCGTGTGAACGGCGACCGGACGCTCGGCATCCGGTGACAGCCCTGCGCGGGCCCTGAAACGCTTCAGATCCAGTCTCGCTTTCAGCTCCTACACCCATCCAGCCGGCGGCATCGTCGGGTTATCGAAGGAAGACCGCCATGACCTCGTTCCGCCTCGCTTTCGCCGCCGTCGCGCTGATGTCCGTTCCCCTCCTGGCCCAGGCCGAGCCAAAGCCTGGCACGCCGGCCGCCGCCAGCAGCACCTGCAGCGCCGAGCAACTCGGCCAGATCGATGCGGCGTTCACCGATGCCGGCGCCGCCCTTGAAACCGCGATCCGGCAGATATCGGCCGAGCCGCAACACCCTGAGCTCCACCGCTGGTTCGGCAGCACTCCGGCAAAGTTCGTGCGGATGAACCTCGAGCGCGTCGCGCTGCAGGTAGGGCGCGGCCGCCCGGCTACGATAGAGTGCCTGCATCCCACGACCTGCGACGCCAGCATCTTTGCCTATGCCCGCCAGGCCACCGGCGTCATGGGCTTCTGCCGCGCCTTCTTCGGGGCCGGCCGGGAGGGCCGGGACAGCCGCTTCGGCATCCTGGTGCACGAGGTGAGTCATGTCGCCATCGGCACGCGGGACGCGACCTATCAGCCCCGAAACGTCCTTGCTCTGGCCAAGGACGAGCCCGCGACCTCGGCCATGAACGCCGACAGCTACGAATACCTGGTCGAAGCCCTGGCCGCCCGCTGACCCCGCGCGTGCGCCGTGCCATGCTGCCCACGGAGGGTTTCCAATGAGCGGCGAGCACGGCGCATGCCTGGCCAGGGTCCTCGATTTCGAAGCCCGCGGCCTTTTCTTCTCCGCCCATGACGCCGCCATGGTGGCGCTGGATGAGGCGCCCGCCGACCGGCGCCTCGCCTTCCATGCGGTGCTGGCGCTGGCGCGGAGCGGCGCCACCGCTCCCGCCCTGTCACTATTCCAGCGGCTCGGCCTGCAGGGAGCCGACGACCCCGAGGTCGCGGCTTTGGAGGCGCGCCTTCTAAAAGACCGCGCACTCGACGCCCCGGCCGCAGCCCGCGCGGGGCTTCTGGCGAGGTCGCGCGACCTCTACCTCGCCGTCTGGCGCGAGCGGGGGATCGGCTATCACGGCGTCAACGCGGCGACGCTCACGCTGCTGATCGGCGACCCCGCGGGAGCCGCGGTCCTGGCCAGCGAGGTCATCGCCGCACATCGCGATGACGGCGACTACTGGTCAGCCGCGACGCTGGCCGAGGCCCACCTCGTGGCGGGCGACACATTGCGCGCCTTCACAGCCCTCGACGTGGCCGCCTCGCGGCCGGATGGTGACGCGGCCATGCGCGCTGCGACACGGCGGCAGTTGCGTCGCGTGCTGCGCGCCCTCCGGCTTTCGCAGGATCTGCTGTCGATCCTGCCCGCGCCGCTCACCCTGCATTTCTGCGGCCATCTGCCGGGCACCGACTGGGATGCCGAACGCGAGGCGCAGCTCTCGCAAGCAATCGACGCGGCACTGGACCAGGAGGCGCCCGGCGCCGCTTTCGGCTCCCTGGCAGCCGGCGCCGACATCCTTGTCGCCGAGGCACTCATCCGGCGCGGAGTCCGGCCCAACCTGGTACTCCCCATGCCACTGGATCGTTTCGTCGCGCGTTCCGTCAGCCCCTTCGGCGAGGGGTGGGTGCAACGCTTCGAAGCGTGCCGCGCAGTCAGTGAGGTGACGATGGTGGACGAGCCGCCCTTTCCCGGCGACGACCTCGACCTCGCGCTGGTAAGCCGTCGGGCGATGGGGCTGGCCCACCTGCGCGCACGCCACATAGAAGGAAAGGCGCTGCAAATCGCGCTTTGGGACGGTCGGCCGCCGGCCGGCGCGGCGGGGACCGCACGCGACGCTGTGGTCTGGCAGCAAGGGGGCAGCCGGCTTCGTCGCATCGAGTGGCCGTGGGCGCGGCGGAGCGCCTTTGTCCAGGCACCGGCACCGCGCCAGCTCAAATCCGTGCTGTTCGGCGACCTACCCAGCTTCGGCAACCTGGACGACGCAGCGCTGGCGGCCTTCTACGGCGCGCCGATGGCTGCCATGGGCGCGGCAATCGACGCCGCCAAGCCGGATTACCGAAATGCCTGGGGCGATGCCGTGCAGATCGTTTTCGGCGACATCCGCGCTGCGGCGCGCTGCGCCTTCGCTTTGCGCGCCGCCCTTACTCCCGCCCGCCTCACTGCGGCCGGACTGCCGGAGGTGTTGGTGCCGCGACTGGCGCTGGATTTCGGGCCGCTGCTGCCGGTCCGCGATGCGGTTCAAGGCGTGGAGAAATTTGCAGGGCGCGTGATGACCCGTGCAGCGCGCGTGGAACCGGTGACGCCGCCCGGGCATGTCTTCGCGACCGAAGCTTTCGCATGCGAGGTCGCGCTCAGCCCAGAGGCGGGTTTGGCCTGCGACTATTCTGGGCGAATTGCCGTGGCGAAGGGCTTCGGTATCCTGCCGCTCTACGCGCTACGGAAGGAAGCACATGACGCCGACGCCACAGGAGAGGATGGCCGACGAGCTCCGTGAAACCCCGCTTCTGGCGGCGCTCTCAGATGATGCCCTGCGCCGGATTGCCGAGCGGGCCGAACAGCAGCGTCCAGCCGATGGAAAGCGGATCTTCGCCACGGGCGATCCCGCGGATGCCGTCTACGTCGTTCTGCCCTGCGACGGTCAGGTGCGGATCGGCGCCGCGGACGAGCGAGGCAAGCGCCTTCTCGTCGAGGTATTCCGATCCGGCGAGGTGTTCGGCGAGATCGGCGTGTTGCAGAGCTTGTCCCGCACGGCAGAAGCCGTGGCCGAGGGCCGCGTGAGGCTGGCCCGGATCGGCGCCACGGCCTTCCTGGAGGTCGTGGAGAGCGAACCTATGTTGGGGCTTGCGCTTTCGCGGCTCCTCGCGGCGCGGTTGCGACGAACCTTTACGCTTTTTCAGGATGCGAGCTTCGAGACTTTAGATCGGCGTCTCGCGCGCCAAATCCTCTACTTGGCGCGCGAGGCGCAGCCGGGACCGGGACCCGGTACGCGCGTGCCAGGCCGGTTCAGGCAGGGTGACCTTGCGGATTTGCTGGGCGCAACCACGCGCAGCATCATCACGATCCTCAACGCCTGGCGGGCCTCCGAGCTCGTGGCCTACGACACCGAGCGCGCCCAGCTGCGTATCCTGGATGTTGAGAGATTGCGTGCCGTCTTGGCTTGAGACCCACGGGGAGGTATCGCCCGTCGCCTGCGATCTGAGAGAGGATCACGAGGCGGTATTTATGCTGAAGGGTAGCGGCTGAAAAGTCGCAATGCGGACGTCACGTGCCAATCCCGTCTCTGGCGAGGTGCCCTTTAGCGACGTGGCTGCGTGGCGCGCGGCGGTCAGTCGCTTACCTGCCGGTACGTCAGGTCAAACCTTCTGCTTGTCCGCGTTTCCACCGCCAGCTTCATCGTGCGTAGCGCGCCGACCGCGACGCTCCGTAAGACATCAGTGCTGGGCATTGAGGATGCTTTACCGAGTGCAGGGAAATCGCTTCGGCTGCCGATTCCGGACCATACTTTGCGCAGCAAGTCTCTTACCGTCGCGGAGCGTCGCGCCGCTCGTTGACGGTCAGTTTGTCAACTTGTATGACAATAATCATATTCGATTAGGAGAAGGCATTGGCCGACACAGTCGACCAGATGGACGGCCTGAAGGACGAGGCGCTGCTGGTGGTGGGCCAGTCCGTCAGTCTTCGCGCCCTTGTCGTTGACCGTCTGCGCCTCGCCATCATTACCGGCCGCTTCCGCCCCGGGCAGCAACTGCGCGAGCGCGAGCTATGTGAGCTCACCGGGGTGAGCCGTCCTTCACTCCGTGAGGCCCTGCGCCAATTGGAGGCGGAAGGGCTCATCACAACGGCGCCGCATCGCGGGCCCGTCGTCGCCGCACTCACGCCCGAGGAGGTCGTCCAGCTCTACGACCTTCGCCGCGTGCTGGAGACCTTTGCCGCCCGCGAATTCGCCCGCCGCCGCCGCCCAGGAGATGTCGCGGCGCTGCAGGAAGCCGTAAGGCGGCTCGACGAAATGGAGGCGACCGGCACGCCCTTTGCCATGCTGGAGATGGGCACCGTCTTCTACGGCGCCATCGCCGCTGGCAGCGGAAACCCGTACCTGGCCCAGTCCTTGCGCGCCCTGCACAACCGCATCGCGCTGATCCGCTTCATTTCGCTGCATCACCCCGGGCGCATCCAACAAAGTTTTGCGGCGCTGCGCGAACTGCGCGACGCCATCGTCTCGGGCGACGAGGCGCTGACTGAGCGTTTGTTCATGGAGCACATGGAAGCGGTGGGCAAGACGGCCCGGGCGATCGTCGAAGCCGGCTATCGCCTGCCCGGCAGCGCGGACGACGCCGGTCTGGCGGCCTAATCGGGCCATCATCGAGGACGACGACATGACCGATCCCACGGCGTCCGATCTCATAGGGGCCGAACCCATTGTGATCTGGGGTAGCGGGGCTATCGGCGGCACCATTGGCGGCTATCTCCGGCGGGCCGGGCGCGAGGTGCTCTTCGTGGATGTCGTGCCCGAACATGTCGACGAGATCTCGGCGGGGCGGCTCAGGATCGACGGGCCTGTCGACCAGTTCACCACGGGCGGTGCGGCGGTGACGCCGGAGGCCATGTCGGCCCGATACCCCCTCATCCTCCTTGCCGTGAAGGCCCATCACACCGAGGCCGCCACGCGTGCTCTGCTTCCTTTCCTTACCGAGGACGGCGCGGTCGTCTCCTGCCAGAACGGCCTCAACGAACTGGTCATCGCGGAGATCGTCGGTCGCGAGCGTACCATCGGCGCCTTCGTGAACTTCGGCGCCGACTACCAGGAGCCGGGGCGCATCACCTATGGCGTGCGCGGCGCGGTCGTCGTCGGCGAGCTGGACGGCTCTTCCACGCCGCGCATCCGCGCGCTGCACGAGACGCTGAGGCTCTTCGAGCCCGCGGCTGTCATGACCGACAACATCTTCGGCTACCTCTGGGGCAAGGCCAGCTACGGCGGCATCCTGAAGGCCTCGGCGCTCACCAACGACACCATCTCCGCCTTCATCGTCGATGTCAGGCGCAGGCCGCTCATCGTTGCTCTCGTGCGGGAGATCCTCTCGGTGGCCAGTGCGGAAAAGGTGACGCCGCTCGGCTTCGACGGCTTCGATCCCGCGGCTTTCCTGCGCAACGACCATGCCGCCATCGACGCCTCGATCGCGACGCTCGCGGCCTACAACAATGGCACCGGCAAGCCGCGCAGCGGCATCTGGCGCGATCTCGCCATACGCAAGAGACAGACCGACGTCACCGCGCAGCTGGCGCCCGTGCAGGCCGCCGCCTGGCGCCACGGTATCGCGACGCCGCTTGTGGACCGCCTCGTCCAGCTCATCCAGGCGATCGAGGCGGGACGGCGGGAAATCGGCACGGAACTGGCGGACGAACTCGGCGGGCTCGTGCCCGCGACATGAGGAGAGAAGAGATGATCACCACCCCGACCGAGGGCGTCGACAGCACGCTCATGATGCGCCACCTGGGGCATATCGCGCAGTATGTGAAGCTGAGCGGCACGAAGGAAGAAGCGGAGAGCCTCGCCTATATCCGTGCGGCGATGGACAGCTACGGCTACGCCACCACGTGGATCGAGCACGACGCCTTCATCAGCCTGCCCGGCAAGGCCAGCGTGGTGGCCGACGGCGTCGCGCTGACCGCCATTACCCATTCGATGTCGCAGTCCTCGCCCCCGGGAGGTACGACCGGCCGGCTCATCTATGTCGGCGAGGGCACGGCCGCCGATTTCGCGAAGCAGGATGTCACCGGCTGCCTGGTGCTGGCGGAGGGCATCGCGACTCCCGGCGTCTCGCTCCTGGCCTCCCGAGCCGGCGCGGCGGGGCAGCTGCACATCAGTCCGCACGAGCACCTGCACGAGATGTGCATCTCCCCGGTCTGGGGCAACCCGTCCGACGAGACCGTGGCGAACATGCCAACCACCGTCGTCTGCACCGTCTCCGAGGCGGATGGCGTCGCGCTGCGTGAGGCGCTGGCGCGTGGCGAGGCGCCCACCGTCACGCTGCACGCACAGGTCGACACCGGCTGGCGGACAACGCCCATCCTGGTGGCGGAGCTGCAGGCCGATCCGGCGGCGAAGGACGAGCCCTTCGTGCTGTTCTCCGGCCATCACGACACCTGGTATTTCGGCGTGATGGACAATGGCACCGCCAATATCACGATGATGGAGGTGGCCCGCCTCGGCGCGCAGTCGCGCGGCCGCTGGCGCCGTGGGCTGCGGTTCTGCTTCTGGTCCGGTCATTCGCATGGCCGTTACTCCAGCTCCGCCTGGTATGCTGACACGCATTGGGATGAGCTGGAGCGCCGCTGCGTCGCACATGTGAACATCGACAGCGTGGGCGCGAAGGGCGCGAGCATCCTCGCGGAGGCGCCGACCGCGACGGAGCTGCACGGCCTCGCCGCGGGCATTATCGCTAAGCAGTCCGGCCAGGAGCTGAAGACCAAGCGTATCGGCCGTGGCGGCGACGAGAGCTTCTGGGGCATCGGCATCCCCGCCATGTTCATGGCCTTCAGCGAGCAGGTCCCGGGCAATGTGAAGCTGCGCCACGCGCTGGGCTGGTGGTGGCACACCCCCGGTGATCTCTTGGACAAGATCGACCCGGAAAACCTCGCGCGCGACGCCCGCATCTACCTCGAGATCGTGGACCGGCTGCTGACGGACGAAGTCCTGCCGATGGATCATGCGGCGCAGCTCGCCTCGCTGCAGGCGGAGCTGAGCAGGCTGGGCGGCGCGGGGGTGACGGTCGATGGGCTCGTGGCGCAGGTTTCGGCACTGGGCGAGGCGCTGGCCAAGGCCCGCGCCGCCTGGCCGGCGGAGCGGCTGAACGCCGCGCTGATACGGCTATGCCGCGCCCTGGTTCCGCTGGATCACACGCGTGGCGACCGTTTCGTGCATGACCCCGCCCTGCCGCTGCCGGCCTGGCCGGTGCTCGACCCGCTGCGCCGGTTGGCGGCGGCGACACCGGGTACGGACGCAGCGAAGCTGGCGGCCGTCTCGGCGCGTCAGGCGCGCAACCGCGTGGCGCATGCGCTGCGCGAGGCAGCCGCCGTGATCTCCGGATGAATGGAGGGCGCGCCCGGCGATGCCGGGCGCGCCACGGGACTATTGATCCAGGCGAATCCCCGCCTTGGGGATCACCTCTCGCCAGCGCGCGACGTCGTCACGGATGAAGGCGTTGAGCTCCGGGAGGGTGTGCGTCATGCGGGAGAGGCCGAAATCGGCCAGCCGCGCCTCGAAACCATTCTGGGCGGTAACGGCCGTCGCGGCCTCGTAGAGCTTTTGCACGATGGGCCCGGGAATGCCGGCGGGGCCGGCGATGCCGATCCAGCCATAGAAATCATAATCCGGCACGCCCTGAGAGGCGATCGGCGGGATCTCCGGCACGAAGGGAGTGATCTCACGCGAGGTGACGCCCAGCGCACGCAGCCGGCCGTCGCGCACGAGGTCCTTGGTTGCGACCACCGTGTCCGACATCAGGAGGAAGCGCCCGGCTAGCAGGTCGCTGATCGCAACCGAGGAGCCACGATAGGGCACATGCGAAAGCTCCACGCCCGTCAGGTTGGCGAAGAGCGCCATCGCGAGATGAG
>JAQGHY010000133.1 GCA_028291455.1 Rubritepida sp.
CGAAGCTGAGATTCGTAACTAGGAAGGGCGCGGTGACGAGGGAGAGCGCCGCGACCAGCATCGAATGGCCGTCCGGCGCTGCCTTGGCGACCAGCTCCGAGCCGATATTGCCGCCCGCGCCGCCGCGGTTCTCCACCACCACCGGCTGGCCCCAGACGATGCGCAGCCGGTCCGCGAGGACGCGGGCGCAGATATCGGTCGGGCCTCCCGCACCAAAGGGAACGATGAGCCGCACCGGGCGTATCGGCCAGCGCGTCTGGGCGACGGCGGGCGCCGCGGCGAGTGCGGCCCCGGCAAGGAGGTGGCGGCGGGGAAACTGGTTCATCATGCTCAATCCGCCCGCGCGCCGGAGACCCGCGCGACCACCGCCCATTTGTCCAGCTCGCTGACAACGAAGCGGCCGAAATCCTGCGGCGAGTCGTTGCCGGGCTCGACGCCCAGCAAGGCCAGCCGGCTTTTCATCGTATCCGTCCGCATGGCGGTATTGGCGCGGCGGTTGAGGTCGTTGGTGAGCGCGTCCGGCAGGCCGGCGGGGCCCCACATGCCGTACCAGGTGATCGCCTCGAAACCGGGAAGCGTCTCGGCGAAGGTCGGTACGTTGGGCAGCGCGGCGGAGCGATGGGCGCTCGTCACCGCGATGGCGCGCAGCCGCCCGGCCTCGATGTGCGGCACGGCGGAGATCATGTTGTTCAGCATCAGCTGCACCTGGCCGCCGACGGTATCCGTCGTGGCCTGCGCCGCGCCCGGGTAGGGCACGTGCACGATGTCGATCCCGGCCATGCTCTTGAAGAGCTCGGTGGCGAAGTGGTTGCCGGTGCCGCTGCCGGGCGAGGCATAGTTGAGCGTGCCAGGCCGCGCCTTCGCCAGGGCGATGACATCCGCCAGCGTCGTGACCTGCAGCGAGGGATGCGCGACCAGCACATAAGGTCCGCTGGCCAGCAGCGCGATCGGCGTGAAGTCGGTGATCGCGTTGTAGGGCAGGTTGGGCATGATGCTCGGGATGATCGCGTGCATGCTGGCATTCACCAGCAGCGTGTGCCCGTCCGGCGCCGAGCGCGCGACGGCCTGCGATCCGACTGCGCCGGTACCGCCGACGCGATTATCGATGACGGCGGGGTAGTTCCAGCCCTCGGCGAGACCGGGCGCGACGAGGCGCGCGATGGCGTCGGTCGGGCCGCCGGCGGGGGAGGGCACGATGATGCGGACGGGGCGGTTCGGGAAATCCTGGCCCTGCGCCTGGGCGCGCCTGGCGAGCAGAAGGGCTGGCGCCGCGAGAGCGATGGCGGCGCGTCTGGTGATGTTGAACTCCGGCATGGCGGCTTCCTCCGAGGCGCTCGCCCCTGCGTGGGGGCGGCATCCTTATTAGCCGGGAAGCTGTCAGCCGGAGGGCGAAGTGTCAACAATCCGGGAGTGAAAGCAGCGCTCCGTCAGACCTCGATGCCGTAATCGGCCAATGCCGGCGTCATCGCCTCGATGACAAAATCCACGAAGGCCGCGGGCACGTCCAGGAAGAACTCCCTGTCGGAATAGCTGCCGACTGAAGCTTCCAGCCCGTGGGATCGCAACCAGACCGCCAGCTCCTCCAGCGCGGCCTGAGGCGTTTCACTCAGGAAGGACACCTGCGAGCGCAGCTTATCCGTATCGCGGTTCGCTGTGTCGCTGCGGCTGAATTGCAGGTCCACATTGGTTCCAGGCTGGCGGAGCCAGATGGCGCGCTCGGTGCGGCGCAACTCCACGAAGCCGAGCTTGTCCTTGAGCATGCCCACCACCGTCTCGAAGTGTTGGCGATCGAGCCGGTTGGCGACGTGGTTGAACTTCATACGATCTCCCGGTTCAGCGCAAATAGGCCTTCTCGATCTGCCGCATATGCGCATCGCCCTGCAAGGCAAAGACATCCGCCACCGAGGCGATGTCGGCTTCGACCGCGGCGATGCCGCCATCGGCCAGGATGCGGCGGAAGACGTCCCGCATCGCGCCGACGGCTGCGCGGATCGCGTGGTTGCCGCAGATGATCAGGCCGACCTCTCCCAGCGCCGCCACATCCGCGAAGCTCAGCTGCGGGTAGCTTGTCGGCACCAGCACCAGCGGGACGCGGCCGGGCCACGCGCGGCAGAAGGCGAGGATCTCGTCGGGGGATTTCTGCTTGCTGTGGATCAGCACGGCATCCGCGCCGGCCTCGGCATAGGCGGCGCCGCGCCGCAACGCCTCCTCAAGCCCCAGCCCGGCGATCAGCGCCTCGGTGCGGGCGATGACCAGCATATCGCCGGCCGCCTTAGCCGCCTCGATCTTGCCCTGGAACTCGCCGACCGGCAGCAACTCCTGCCGCCCGCCGGGGCGCAGGCTGCTGTCCTTGGGGAAGGTCTTGTCCTCCATCACCACGGCGGCCACGCCCGCGGCCGCATAGCGCGGCACGGCATAGGCGACGTTGACGGCATTGCCGAAGCCCGTGTCGATATCGGCGATAACCGGAGCCTGCTGCACCTCGCCGATGGCGCGCATCATCTCCAGATGCGTGCCCATCGGCAGGATGCTGGCATCGGGCACCGCATAGGAGGCCGAGAGCTCGAAGCCGCTGCCCCAGATCGCGTCGAAGCCAGCCTCCGCGGCGAGCTTCGCGGCGAGCGGATTGTGGGCCGCCATCGCCAAAGCGGGGCGGCCGACATCCAGCTTCGCGCGCAGGGCCTCGGCCTTCGGGTTGTTCATCGTGCGGTCCTCCATGGCGGTCATTCTACGCATGAAAGCCCGCGTTTGCCTCACTCCGCCAGGGAGAAGCGCGGCAGCACCACGCCGTCAGGCATGGTGACATAGACCAGCCGCACATCCTTCCCGATGCTGCCCGCATCCGGCATCGCGCCCTCGAGGTTGGTGATCATCGTCGGTCCCTCCTCCAGCCGCACAGCGATGGAGTTGTAGGGCGCGGGATAGGCCGGGAGGTACTGCCGGTGGAACACCACCCAGGAGAGGATGCGCGCGCGCCCCGACACCGGGGTCCATTCCAGATCGCAGGAGAGGCATTGCGGGCAGGCAGGGCCGGGCGGGTACTGCCATTTGGAGCAGGCGCGGCAGCGCTGCAGGCGCATCGCGCCAGCGTTGATGCTCTCCCACATCGGCTTGTCGTAGAGGCCCATCACGGGCTTCGGCGTCTTCGCTTCGATCGCGTTCATTTGAGCGCTCATTTTCCGTAGATGATCGAAAAGCACTTGCCGGCGACGTCCGAGGTGTAGTGGACGTGCCTGGCATCGGCGACCTGACGTTCGCCGCACTCGCCGCGCAGTTGCCGCACGCATTCGATCTGATGCGCCCAGCCCTGCATGTAGGTTTCCGAGAGGTGCCCCCCGCCGGTGTTCACCGGCAGCTTGCCCCCGGGACCGACGCCCTGCTCGCGCAGGAACTTTCCGGCCTCGCCCACGCCGCAATAGCCGTAGCCCTCCAGGGCCAACGGGACATGCACCGAGAAGCTGTCATAGACCTGGAGGATGTCCATGTCCTTGGGGCCGAGGCCCGAGAGTTCGTAGGACTGCGCCGCCGCGGCCTGCTGCGCCGGCAGGTAGAAGTCGTCGATGCGCGGCTCCAGGCTGGTCGCGCCGCGGTTGAGGTCGAAGCGGCCGACGCTCTCGATGAAGACCGGCTTCTCCGTCATGCGCTTGGCACGGCCCGCCTCCGCGATGATCAGCGCAACGCCGCCATCGTTGATGAGGCAGTAGTCATAGAGATGCAGCGGCTCACACACATAGTTCGAGGCCATGTAGTCCTCGACGGTGATGCGCTTGCGCATGATGGCGTTCGGATTCATCGACGACCAGCCGCGCTGCGCGACCGCGACCTCGCCCATCTCCGCCTCGGTGAAGCCGCGCGCATGCTTGAAGCTCTGCAAGGTCAGCGCATAGAGCGCGCCCTGCGAGGTCAGGCCCCAGGGCGAATGGTAGACGTAGGAGAGGAAGGCGCCGCCGCCCATCGCCTCCGGCCCGCCGTATTGCGTGCCGACGCTGCGCTGGTCGTTGCCGTAGACCAGCGCGATGACCTCGGCATAACCGGCCTCGATCGCCATCACGGCCTGCGAAACCGCCAGCACCGCATCCGCCTGGCCGCCCCAGCGGGGGTTGATGCCGGTGAGTTCGCCGAGCCGCTCATAGGCTGTGGTGGGGCCGGCGATAAGGCCGTCGACCTCGTCGCGGGAGATGTCGGCATCCTTCAACGCGTTGCGGAAGGCGTCGATGGCATAGCCGTAGGAATCGTTCGGGCGCTCGCCATTGCGGCAACGGGCCCAGTCGCCCACCCAGTCGCTATGGCCCACGCCGACCACGGCAGCGGCGCGCTTGTTGCGCGGGCTGGCGTGCTTCCGGGCGTAGTCGGGCTGTACGTGGTTCATGCCAGGATCTTCCTTTCCGCGAGCATTGCGATCTCGTCGCGGCTCATGCCGAGTAGGCCGCTCAGGACCTCCTCCGTGTGCTCGCCGAAGAGCGGCGGGCGTGCGAGCTCCACCCGTTCCCCGTCGATGCGGAAGGGGGGCGAGGTGAAGAGGGCGGGGCCCATCTCGGGATGGTCGACGTGCTGCCAGTAGCCGCGCGCGGCGAGCTGCGGATCCTCCTCCACGAGATCGCGGGAGGAGGCGACGCGCGCCGCCGGGACGCCGGCGGTTTGCAGTAAGCCGGCGGCGTTGGTCGCGCTGTGATGGGCACACCAGCCGGTGACCGCGACCTCCAGCTCGTCCCGCGCGGCCAGGCGGCCGGCTGATTGGCGCAGGTCGGGCCGTGCGGCCAGATCCTGACGGCCGATGGCGGCGGCGAGGGCCAGCCACTCCCCATCGGTCTCGACGGTCACCGCGCACCAGGCATCCTCGCCGGCGCAACGGAAGACGTTGTGAGGCGCGTCCGAGCGGGAGCGGTTGCCGGGGTGCTCCGGTTCGGCATTCGTCTGCGAGGCTTCGAGGATGGAGGCGCCCATGAAGTTCGCGGTGGATTCCACCTGGCTCAGGTCGATCTTCATGCCCTTGCCGGTGTGACGGCGGTGGCGCAGCGCCGCGAGGACCGCAAAGGCGGCGTGGTACGGATTGGCCGCATGGTCCGGGTAATGCGTGCCCGGGCCCAGCGGCTTCTCGCCATTGCCGTAGCCGGTCATCCACATCATGCCGGTGACAGCGGCGATGGTCATGCCGACGCCGAGCAGGGTCGAGAGCGGGCCGGCCTCACCGTACATAGGCATGGAAAGGTAGATGATGTCGGGCTTCACCGCCCGCACCTCGTCGTAGGTCAGGCCTAGCCGCTCCATGGCTCCGGGGCCGAAATTGTTGCTCACCACATCCGACTGCTCGATGAGCTTCAGCGCGATCGCATGGCCGTCGGGGTTCTTGAGGTCCAGCGAGATCGACTTCTTGCCAGTGTTGCGCGAGGCGAAGTAGCCGCTGCGATTGGTGCCGGCCACGCCGTCCCGGAAAGGGCCGCCGCGGCGGACCGGATCGGGGCGGGACATGCTCTCGATCTTCAGCACTTCCGCGCCAAAATCCGAGAAGACCTTGGTGCCGAACGGGCCCGCGCCGGCCCAGGTCAGGTCGGTGAAGCGGATGCCGCGCAGGAAATCGGGTTTCATTTCGTGGGGCTCCTAGAGCTTCGAGTTGTGCTGGCCGAGCGCGGGCGCGGGCGTGACCGCCCAGACCGGTTCGGAGAGCCTGTAGGGGGCGCCGGGGAAGCGGGCGCCGCCCTCTCCCATAGGCACGAAGTAGTCGCGCCAGACCAGTTGTTCGTCGTCCAGCACGTCGCGCACGCGGGCGACGGGGGCCATGACGATGCGGCGCTTCAGCGCATTGTCCACCAGTTCCTTGCGGGTGAAATCCTTGGCGAAGGCCTCGAAGATCGGCTGGAATTCGGCGCGGGCCGCAGGGGTGGAGCGGTAGGGACGGCTCAGCCATTTCTCGTCGCTGAAGGGCACGGCGGAGGGGTGGTTCAGCTCCCGCATCCAGGCGAGGAGCGATTTCCAGGAAACGCCGGTGGTGGGCGGCGAGGCGAGGAAGACGTGGCCGTCGAGGCAGGGGTAGATGTTCTCGCTCGCATCGCGCGTGCCCTCGCCGGCGCGGTGGGAGACGCGGCGCTCCAGATCCCACACCTGGATCGCGTTCTGCAGCGAATGCGCGATGGCCTCCTGCGCGGAGATGTCGAGGATATGGCCCTTGCCATGGGTCTCCGCATCGAAGAGCGAGACGGCGATCGCGGCACCCGCATAGACCGAGGTGATCATCGCGGATTGCCCGCCCGGCAGCCGCAGCGGCGGCTCGTCGCCACGCCCGGTCATCCAGGCGATGCCGCCCGCGGCCTGGAGAGTGAGGTCGGAAGCCGGCGCGGCCTCCAGCGGGCCGCCCAGGCCATAGGGGGAGATAAAGGCGATGATGGAGGTCGGGTTCAACCCGCGCAGCCAGGCGATGTCGGCCTCAACCAGCGGCCCGCCGCGCTCCATCACCACGATCTGTGCCTCGCGCGCGAGGTCGGCCAGGCGGGCGCGGCCCTCATTGCCGGTAAGGTCCAGCACGAGGCTCTGCTTGCTTGCGTTGAAGAAGGCGAAGGCCTCCGCGCCGCCGGGTTTAGCGGCGGTATCTCGGGCGCGGTCCGGCAGCCCGCCGGGCGGCTCGATGCGGATCACCTCGGCGCCGAGATCGGCAAAGAGGCGCGTCGCGTAGCGCCCGAGATCATGCGTCGTGTCGAGGATGCGGATGCCCGAATAGGGGCGGAACTGGTCCGTCATGCGGCGGCTCCCGTGGTGAGAGGATAAATCATATAATTTATATTATGCATCGTTCCCGAATCCGTGAGATTGGATGTGGAGGCGGCCTGTCGTAGGCGTTCGGCCGGATACGGCACGATTCGGAGACTGGCGGAATGGCATTCGAAACCAAGCAGGACCAGGTGGCGGAGATCCTCCGCGAACGGATCATCTCCGGCTGGTACCCGCGCGGCATGAAGCTGAAGCAGTTCGACATCGCGCAGGAGCTGGGCGTTTCCATCACCCCGGTGCGCGAGGCGCTGCATATCCTGGGCGCCGAGGGCTTCGTGGAAGGCGCCTCCCACAAGGGCCTCACCGTTCCCCATGTCGCGCCCGAGACGGCGCGGGAAATCTTCGAGCTGCGCCTGATGCTGGAGCGCGAACTGACGGCGCGAGCCCTGCCTCGTCTGGACCGCGCGACGCTGGCGGAGCTGCGCCGCGGCCAACTCATCATTGGCGCGCTGGCCGGCGGCAAGGACCGGCTGGCAAGCCGGACCGAAAACTACCGCTTCCACTTCCGCATCTACGCCCTGGCCGAGCGGCCGCAGACGCTGCAATTCGCCCGCGTCCTTTGGGCCAAATACCCCTTCATCAGCCAGGAGCTCGGCGGCCGCCGCCTGAAGCATGTCGACGAGCACGAGGTCTTCCTCAGCCACCTGGAGGCGGGTGAGAAGGACCTCGCGGTCGAAGCCATGGTCGCGCATATCCAGAGCGGCTGGAACGACCTCAGGGCCAGCTTCACGGTCGCGGCTGCGGCGGAATAGCACCACGGTTCAGCGCCGCTCCGGCGCGAGCCAAAGGTCGGCCAGATCCTGGTAGATCATGTGGGTCGGCGCCATGGACCAGCCCTGGACGCGCGAGTTCATCACCACGATGCGCTGGAACCACAGGATCGGGACGGAATGCGCCTGCTCGAAGGCGCGGGTCTCGAACTGGCGGACGATCTGCTTGCGCTTCGCCTTGTCCACCTCCTGCGCTTGCGCGTCGAAGAGGACATCGAGCTCGCGGTCCGTCGCTCGGGCAACGGCGACCTCGGCACGATCGAAGGAGATGTATTTCACCAGCACATTGGTCGGGTCGTCGCTGAACTGGGTGAAGCTGTCGATCATCACCTGGAAGCTGCCGCTGCCCTGGCCCGCATACCAGGCAGCGAGCTCCACCTGCTGGTGCTCGACCCGCACGCCGATCTGCCGCAGCTGGTCCACCACGAAGACGCCGGCGGTGACATAGGGCTGATGGTTGCGGTTCATGAGCGTGAAGGTGAGGTTCTCCGCACCGGCCTCGCGCAGTAGGCGGCGGGCCTCGGCCCGGTTGGCCGCCATGTCGCGGCCATACCCCGGCCACTGCTCCATCTCCGCCCGGCTTGCGGACCACTCGCTGCCTGGCCGGACCATGCCGCCGACATCGCCGAGCTGGGAGATGCGCTTCAGCGAGTCTGAACCGCCCCAGCGGTCGAGCGCTAGCGAGAGTGCGCGGCGCACGCGGACATCGTTGAAGGGCGGCTTCTCGTTGTTCATGGTCAGCAGCATGTGCAGCATCCAGCTGCTTTCCTGTACCCGCGCCTCCTGGCCCAGCGCGCGCACGATGCGGTCCCGCTCATTGGGTGTGAAGCCGCGGAACTCCGCCATGATCTGCCGGCCGGAGAGCGCGTTGACCATGGCCGAGGGCGACATGGTGATGGCGCGGAACCCGTCGAGATAGGGCAGGCCCTCGCGGAAGTAACCGTCGAAGCGCTGGCCCACCCAATGCGAGCCGGCGACATGCTCGACGAAGCGGAACGGCCCCGTGCCCATCACGTTACGCACCGGGAAGTTCGGATCCTGCGCCAGCCGTGCCGCGCTGAAGATCGAGTTCCAGGGCGAGGCGAAGGTGTCCATGATCGAGGCGTCGACCCTCTTCATCTTGAACACGACCGTCAGCGGGTCGGGCGTCTCGACGGAGGCGATCTGCGAGAAGGCGGGCTGCCGGTTCGAAGTGACGGGCGGCACGGGCGAGATCATGCGCTGATAGCTGGCGCGGACGTCTTCGGAGGTCAGGATCGTGCCGTCATGGAAGCGCACGTTCGGATGCAGGCGGAAGGTATAAGTCAGCAGGTCGGGCGCGGCGTCGAAGCTGGCCGCGAGGTCGCCGACGATGTTGGGATAGTTGCCCGGCTCGAAGCGCAGCAGCGTTGAGTAGTGCGGTGCCAGCCGATGCATCACGGCGAAGGTGCCGGTCTGGTGGAGGTCGTAGGTCGGCGGCTCGGCCGCCACCGCGTAGGTCAGCGTGCCACCCCGCTGCGGCGTGCCCTGCGCCAGAGCCGTGCCGGCCAGCGCGCCGAGGCCGGGGATCGCGAGGACCGCACGGCGGGAGATCTGAGTTTGACGCATGGCCTTGTTTCCTCCGGACGGATTCATGTCGGGCAGCTCAGGTACGGAATTTCGGGTCGAGCCAGTCGCGCAGGGAATCGCCGAAGAGGTTGAAGGCGAAGACGGCGAGCGAGATGGCGAGGCCGGGGAAGAGAATCATCCAGGGCGCTTCCTGGTAGAAATTGGAACTGTCGCCGGCGAGCATCAGCCCCCCGGCGGGCTTCGGCTCGG
>JAQGHY010000164.1 GCA_028291455.1 Rubritepida sp.
TCGGTATTCGCAGCCTCGAAATTATATTCGCTCTGCTCGCGCTCGTTTTCGAGGAACACGTCGCCATACGTCACCCCGGCCCCGTTATAATCGAGGTCGAAGATTGAATCCTTATTCTGCACATACATCGCCAGACGCTCCAACCCATAGGTCAGTTCGCCCGCGACGGGCTTGCAATCGAAGCCGCCCATCTGCTGGAAATAGGTGAACTGCGTCACCTCCATGCCGTCGCACCAGACTTCCCAGCCCAGTCCCCACGCGCCCAAAGTCGGAGATTCCCAATCATCCTCGACAAAGCGAATGTCGTGCTTCAGCGGGTCGATGCCGATCGCTTCAAGACTGCCGAGATACAGTTCCTGCAGATTCGAAGGACTCGGCTTCAATATCACCTGATACTGAAAATACGCGCCCAACCGGTTCGGATTCTCACCATAACGCCCGTCCGAGGGCCGGCGGGAGGGCTGCACATAGGCAGCGCTCCAGGGCTGCGGGCCGAGAGCGCGCAGGGTTGTCGCTGGATGGAAGGTGCCGGCGCCCATTTCCATGTCGTAGGGCTGGAGAATCAGGCAGCCCTGCGCCGACCAGAATTCGTGCAGGCGCAGAATCATCTGCTGGAAGCTGAGGGGTCTATGGGTCATGCCGACCGCTTCATACCCCTGCGGCGCCCCGCGCGGAAGTTGCCCTCCCCCGGACCGGCGATCCTATCGCCTGGCGTCGGGCCAGAAGCGCACTCCCGCGCGGGCCGGGCCGCCGCCGATGCCGATGGGCGTGCCGTCGGCCCGCCAGCAGGAGGCGCCCTCCATCATGCCGTCCTCGTGGAAGCGGATGGCGCCCATGCCGCCGGCCACGTGCGGCATGAAGACCGCCGTGTGGCCCATGCTGTCGAGCACCGCGCGGACCTCCTCGCCGAAGGCCTGCTCCATCTCGACCGGGCCACCCATGGTCCAGAGCCGCGGGGCTTCCACCGCCTCCTGGAGCGACATGCCGTGGTCGATCAGGTTCATCACCGCCTGGAAGGTCGAGGCGAAGATGCGCAGGCCCCCCGGCAGCCCCAACGCCGCGTAGGGCTTGCCGTCCTTGCGTAGGATCAGCGGCGACATCGAAGTGGTGACGCGCTTGCCCGGCTCGACGGATTGCGCGAGGCCCGGGCGCGGGTCGAAGAGCGCCATGTAGTTGTTCGGGATCAAGCCGGTCTCGGGCAGCAGGATCTTCGAGCCGAAGAGGCTGTTGATCGTATGGGTGCAGCAGGCGATCCGCCCCTCATGGTCGGCGACGGTGATATGCGTGGTGTTCGCGCTCTCCTTCGCGCCGATCCCGGCGGACCAGACCTGCGCCCGCGCCAGATCGAGAAAGGCGCGCCGCTCGGCCGCGTATTCCTTGCTGATCAACTTCGCTACCGGCACGTCGAGGAAGGCGGGATCTGCCGTGGCCACCGCGCGGTCCGCGAAGGCCATCTTCAGCGCCTCGGCGATGAGGTGCAGCGTGTCGGGCGTGCCGAAGCCGCTGGCCGCGATATCGTAGGCCTCAAGCAAATTGAGCATCTGCAGTACATGCACACCACCAGCCGAGGGCGGTGGCGGGCCGAAGACCTCGAAGCCGCGATAGGTGCCGATCACGGGCTTGCGGACAATCATGCGCACGGCGGCCAGGTCGTCCGTCGAGATCATGCCGCCCTTGCGGGCGAGGTCCAGGGTTGCCGAGGAGCCGAGGTCGCCCTCATGCAGCGCCGCCGCGCCTTCCTTGGCGATGGCCCGCAGCGTCTCGCCGAGGGCCGCATTGATCACCCGCGCACCGACAGGGACCGGAGAGCCGCCAGGCAGGAACAGCCGCGCGATGTGGGTGTCGAGCCGCAGGTCCGCCGCCGTTTCCTGGATGCATTCATGCAGGTAGCCGCTTGCCTCGAAACCGCGTTCGGCGAGGCGGATGGCGGGCGCCGCCACATCCGCGAAGGAGAAGCGGCCGTGGCGCTTCAGCCCGGCCTCCCAGGCCAGGAGGCTGGCGGGCACGGCGACCGACAGCGCGCCTACGCTCTGACGTCGGGGGTCGCGGCCCTCGTACATCTCGGGGCGGGCGGAGAGGGGCACGGAGGCCATGCCGTCCAGCACCTCGTGCTTGCCGTCGGGCGAGGCGATGTGCATCAGCCCGCCGCCGAAGACGCCGACCATCATCGGCTCGCAAACGGTCAGGGCCAGCAAGGTCGCGACGGCGGCATCCACCGCGTTGCCGCCTTCCGCGAGCATCTGGGCGCCGGCCGCGCTTGCCGCCGGATGGTTGGAGACCACCATGCCGCGCGCGCCGAAGGCGGGCTGCTTCTGGGTCGTGAAGGTCGTGCCCGCGTGGGCCTGCCAATGCGTCATGGCGGCAGGCTCGCGCGATGTGGCCGGCGCCGCAAGGGTGGTCAGAAACTCCGCGACAGCCCCGCATATATGGCCCGGCGCGGCAGGAACTGCGGCGCGCCCACACCGATCCCCGAGCCGTCGCGCAGCTGCACGACCTGATCCGTGAGGTTGATGAGGTCCACCCGGGCCGTCCAGCGTCCGCCGCCCGCCACCTCGAAATCCTGCGCGAGGCCGAGGTTGAAGGTCGCGTAGTTCGGCTGCTTCTCGCTATTCGCGAAGCCTCTCCGCAGCCCGTTGCCGTAGATCATCGTGGCCGAGGCCCGCCCGCCGTCCCAAGGGCGGTACACCGCGCCGGCCGTGGCGGTGATCAGCTGGTCGTGGTCGGCGCGGATGAACTTGCCCGCGACATAGGCCAGCTCATCCGGCTCGAAGTTGAACTGGCTGCTGCGGATGCCGCGGCCGGCCGCGCGGGAGAGGGTGATGTTGCCGTAGAGGTCCAGCCGGTCTCCGCGCCATTGTCCCGTGAGCTCGAGGCCGTAGGTGCGACCCTCCTGGTAGTTGAATGGCGTGAAGACCAGCGCGCGGCCGAACTGGCCGAGGTCCAGCATATCCGTCGCCTGCTTGTACCAGGCGTTGGCGCCGAAGGTGAGCCGCGGCGTGACCTGCTGGGAAATGCCCGCCGAGAAGTAGTGGCTGCGCTCCGGCCGGGGCGCGTCGGAACGGTCGGAGAGCGGCGCGTTGGTCGTGTTCTGGAACTGGCTCAGCGTGAAGGGCGCGATGAGGTCCTGCTGCGGCGGCGTGAAGTAGCGCGCATATCCGAGGCTCAGGGTCGTCCCGCCCAGCGGCCGCCAGACGACGTTGAGGCGCGGCGAGAGCTGGCCCGTGCGCACCGCCTGGTCGGCGTAGTCGCCGCGCAGGCCGGCATTGACGGTGAAGCGGTCGGTCACGCGCCATTCGTTCTGCAGATAGATGCCGTGCAGCCAGTTGGTGGCGCTGCGGCTGGAGAAGATGTCGAAGGGCGCATCCACCGCATTGCCGTCGGCATCGAGCGGCAGGACGGTGGCGGCATTCTGCGCCTTCGTGCGCTCGGCCATGCTCATCAGGCCGAAGCGCAGGGTGTTGCGGTCGTTCAGGCGGTAGGAACCGTCGGCCTGGATGCCGGCGGCGGCGGATTGCCGCCGCACGTCGGATGCCACGCCGTTGAAGACGAGCTCCCCGGCGACGTCGGGCAGGTAATGCGTGGAGGAGCGGCGGCCGAAGGTGGCCACCTGCCAATCCAGCGCCGCCCGCGTGCCCTGCAACGATAGGACGCCGAATTCATTCCGTTCCCACTGCCGGGCCCGCAGCCGCGCACTGTCGAAATCGCTGATGCCGTTGGCGATGAATTCCGGCGGCTGGCCGGGATTGTTCGGCATCTGGAAGCGGTTGGCGGAGGCCCCGCCGATGAAGCTCAGCCGTGTCGTGTCGTCCAACAGGCGGGAGACCGAGACCAGGCCGCGATACTGCTCGGTGCGGTTGTGGATTGAGTCGGCGGCGCCCGTCGGGGGCTCGATCCCCTGAAGGCTCTGGCGGAAGGAGCCGGTCGCGAAGATGTCCCAGCCCTTATAAACGCCCGCATAGCCCGCCGAGGTCTGGAAGGTGCCGAAGCTGCCGCCATAGGTCGAAACCCACCCGCCGGGATCGTTCACGCCCGAACGCAGGTTGATATCGACCACGCCGCCCGTGCGGTAGCCGAACTGCGACGGCAGGGCGCCGGTCAGCAGCGAGAAGGACTGCATGGACCGGCTGTCGAGGAAGGCGCCGAAGCCTTGGATGCCCTCGGGGATGGTCACGCCGTTCAGGCGGTACTGCAGGTTGCGGTGCTCGCCGCGGATGTGGATCTCGCCGAAGCTGTCCTGAACCACCCCTGGGAAGGTCAGCAGCAGCTGGTTGATCGGCGCGTCGCCGCCTTGGGGCAGGCTCTCGATCTGGCGGCGGTCCAGCGTCGAGACATTGGCGCCGTAGGTGGGGGAGATGCCGCTGCGGGCCTCATCGAGGCGCTGGGCCTGCACCACCATCTCGGGCAGTTCGGTCGTGGTGGCCTGGGCCCAGGCCGCCTGGGGCAGCAAGCCGACGAGAAACAGGATCGGGGAGGAGCGCATGGGACAGGGCCTTGACCGGTTGCCCCATGTGTAATGCTATAACATCCAAGTCAACAAGGGGGCGGTCACGACGCCCGCATCCGTCCAAGGCGCCGTCGCCGCGATCCCTTCGGGGCTTCGCGCCGCGTCTACCAGCGCATGGCCGGTGGAATAGACGGATCGTGTCTGGCCCTCGGGCGTGGCGAGCAGGGCATTGGCCACCGTCTCGGCAGAGACCCCGCCTTCCATGGCGCCGAGCCAGGTGAAAAAGCCCTCCCGGTCCGGCGCGCGCTCCAGCCCAAGGATATAGAGGCGCGTGAGCATCACGGCCTCGGCATCCGGCAGCCAGACGGGCTGAGCGAGGCGCCCTTCACGCGGACCATCGAGCACGGCCCGGGTGCGGAGATGCGCGGCGTCATCGCCTCCCTCCAGCAGCGTCGCCGCCAGTGCCGCTGCCGAGCCACCGGCCTGGAGTGCGGCCGTCTCGCGCATCAGTTCCTCGGTGGTGGCGGAGCGGCCCTGTGCGGCAAGGTGCAGGCTTTGAACCAGGGCGGCGGGCTCGCTGGCGGAGAGGATCCAGTCGCCGTCGCGGAAATCCAGGATCTCGATGCCGTCGAAGGTATCTTCGTCATCCTCGGCCATGACGCGCTGGAAACGGATGTCGAGCCCGGCATCGTGGCGGAGCAGATCGTAGCGCAGCGTATCGCGCCCATCCCCGCCATAGAGCATGTCGCGCCCCGCGCCGCCGATGAGGATGTCGTCGCCCGCGCCGCCGTCCAACCGATCGTCGCCGACACCGCCGACGAGAATATCCCCGCGGGAGGTACCGGTGACGCGAAGCGCGGTGGGGCCGAGACGTTCGACCCGGATAGTCTCGCTGGGCGGCGGCTCCTCGCTCCATGCGATCGGGCCCGTGGCAGGCACCGCCGGCGGTTGCGAGACGGGCGGCGAGAGCCAGGCGGGCTCGGCCGGCGGCGGCAAGGCCATCACCGGAGCGGCGTGCTCCTCCTGCACTACCGAAACGGGCGCAGACAGGCGGCTATCGGCCATCTGAAAGAAGAAGTCCGGGAAAGCACTGAACTGCGGCGTAGCCCACTCGTCGGCGCCTCCACTGGATCGCCAATGCATATCGAGGGTGGTTGCCGGCGCGGCGCCGGCCAGGAAGATCGGTTTTGCCGGAACGGCAGTGGACGCGATGAACATGGAGGCATGATAAGTGAAGGCGGTCTTAACGACCAATCATTTTTTAGACAGCGCTCACGGTTAGAGCCGGAACACCCTGCCGCCCGGCAGCTCCGCCCTGGATCCCGCCAGGCGCAGCGCGCCCCAAAGCGAGACCGCGACCGAATCCAGCACCATTGGTCCCAGCCGCGCCTCCAGCGCCGCCGCTCCGGCCAGTCCGCGGAAGTTCGTGCAATGGATGATCACCGCATCCGTAACAGCCCCGGCCACGGCCTCCTCCACCAGCCCGTCCACCGTCTCGGCGGTATGCAAAGCAAAGCTGTAATTGCCGGGATCCCCCAGGTGCCGCTCGGCCGTGACCTCGAAACCCTCCGCACCGAAGTTGGCGACGATCGCGCGCTGCACCTCCTCCAGATAGGGCGTCACCAGCGCCACCCGCCGCGCGCCGGCCGCATGCAGCGCATCCCTCAGCGACAGCGTGGCCGTTGTCGCGGCAATGCCCGTGCGCCCGGTGATGGCGGCGCAGAGCGCCTCATCCTGCCGGAAGCCGAGCCAGCTGCCGGAGGTGCCGGCCCAGCAGATCGCATCCACCTTGGCATCGGCCAGAAGCTCGGCCGCGGCGAGGATGGGTGCGGTGTCGAACTGGCCGCTAGAAGCGGCGCCCAGGTTGATCGCGACCACGCGGAAGCGCGCAAAATGGGCGGTGATCTCCGGCGCGTCGCGCAGCAGGGAGGCGATCGCCGGCTCGAGGACCGTATTGGACGAGGGGGTCAGGAAGCCAAGGCGCAAATTTCATCCTCCAGGGGCATGTCACGCCTGCCACGGTGACGGCAGAAAGCCGGGCGCGGCAAGCGGCGGCGTATGAACCATGCCGGATGCATTGCTCCTGCGGCATTGCCGCACCATTCTCCCACCCTAACAAGGAGGAGGCGACCATGACTGGTGTGCCCGACGTCTCGCCCACCGAAGCCTGGACCGCCCTGGAGACCGACCCGAACGCAGTCCTGGTGGATGTGCGCACGGATGCGGAGTGGAATTTCGTCGGCGTGCCCGACCTCTCGCCGCTCGGCAAGCAGGTGGTGACGATCCCATGGCAGATGTTTCCCAGCATGCAGCTCAACGCGAATTTTGTGGAGCATTTGCGCAAGGCGGGCGTGACCGCCGACAGCCAAGTCTACTACCTCTGCCGCTCCGGCGCGCGCAGCCTGGCGGCTGGCCAGGCCGCGCAGATGGCGGGCTTGCCGCACGCCTACAACGTGGCCGATGGCTTCGAAGGCCCGGTGGATGGCGAGGGCCATCGCGGCCATGTCGCGGGCTGGAAGGCCAGCGAGCTGCCCTGGCGCCAGCGCTAGCCGAAGTCGCCACGCCGCGCGGGTCTTGCGCGGCGTGAAGGGCGCGGCATGCTGCGTTTCCCCGGAGGAAACCAACATGCCCGAATTGCTCCCGCTCGCGACCGAGCATCTCTTCACCATGGATCTCAGGGTCGGCAGCCCACAGATGGTGGGGAAGGGGCCGGACGGCCATGAGCTGCGCATCGTCGCCGTCAACGGCGGTACCGTCACCGGTCCCAGGCTGCAGGGCGAGGTGCTCGGCGGCACGGCGGCGGATTGGCTCCGCGTCGAGGCCGATGGCACCGCGCATATGGACGTGCGGCTGACCATCAAGGCGGCATCCGGCAGCCTCGTCTATGCGCAGTACACCGGCATCCGCACTGGCGCACCGGAGGTGCTGGCGCGGCTGAATGCCGGCGAGGCGGTGCCGCCTTCGGACTACTATTTCCGCGTCTCGATCCGCTTCACGACGGGTGCCGCGGACCTCGCCTGGATGAACCGCACTCTTGCGGTCGGCGTGGGGCAGCGGCCGCCGACGGGGCCGCGCTACGACGTCTACGCGGTGCGCTGAGGGTTCAGCTCAGCGTCGCCGAGATCCGCCCGACAGGCGGGATTGCGGCCGACCACTTTTGGCCCGCGACGGGGGGTGACCCCGTCGACAACCCGGCAACGACCAGCACGGAGCCGGCCGGCAGTCCGCCCCAGCGCGAGGCAGCCGCGGCGGCCTGGCGCATCAGTGCCGCGAGCGGCGCGCGGATCGGATAGGGCCGCGTGCCGGTGAGGCCGATCCGCGCCTCGCTCTCTTCCGGCAAGGCGCCGATCCAGCGCTTGCCCATCAGCACGAAGCCGAGCCCGCCGAGATCGGCCACCTGGTGCGACGCGTCGGCGGGGGGCGTGCCGTAGCGGCTCGCGGCGATGTCGATCACGGGATGCAGCGCGGAGAAGACGGGCATGCCGTTTTCCAGCGGCTCCGCGAGGACGCCCAGCATGCCGGCGGAGATGCGGGCATGGCGCAGCGAGGCCATCGCGATGGGGGCGCCGACGCGCAGCATGCGCGGCTCCAGCAATGGCGCGGAGAGCAATGTCAGCCCGTCAGGGCCAGGCGCGAGCCGGATCCCGCAGACGGGAAGGGCCAGCGCCTCGACCAGCGCGGCGGCGATCGCCTCGCCGGCGGCGATGTCGGTGGGGGCGATTTCAGCCGGCAGCGGCGGCAGTGCGTTGCCGGATGTCCAGGCTTCGGCCAGCCATTTCGCCGCCTGCTTGGCAGCTGTGGTTTCGGTCATGCGTGGATCATCGGAACGGAGGCGATTCGGCATGATTTCTTCCTGGAATCCGCCGGTCAGGGGCGCTTCCATCTATGTGGCGGGACTGGTTGGCCCATCATACAGGTAGTTCGGCAGCCATGTCACAATGCCGGGGGAGACGTGTACCCTGCACCGTCGTTGGCGGGGCCCAGAAGCCTAGGCAGGTATCAGCGTGTGCAGAGGCGGTCCGTTCGGTCATAGCTCTGCCCTTGAGATCCAGTGCAAAAAGGCTTCGACCGCCAACGCAATGCCCTTTCCCATGCATCCCAGGCTAACTTATGCTACCGTACCTGCCACCGAACGAGGTAGAAAAACCGGGAATTCATGAGCGAAATCCTCGAAAAAGCAGCGCCTCCCACCCAGGCGCGGAAAGCGAAGGCTGATTATCGCCTCGACGCCTCGGCGGGGCATTTGTTGCGCCGTGCTCATCAGCGTTATCAATCCATGTTCCAGGAATGCGCGGCCGGACTGGGCCTGACGGGCCCGCAATTTGCCACCCTGCTGCGCCTTTCCGAAATCGGCCGCGCCACGCAGAACCATCTCGGCCGGCTCGCCGCCATGGATTCGGCCACGGTGCAGGGGGTGGTGCGCCGCCTCATCGCACGGGGGCTGGTCCGCACCGCCAGCGATCCCATGGACCGCCGCATGCGGGTGCTGACCATCACGCAGGAGGGCGAGGCGCTGTTGCGGGAGGCGCAGGACGCCGGGACGCGCGCCAACGAGGCGCTGATGTCGCCGCTCACGGCAAGCGAGCGCACCAATCTCCTGGCCCTGTTGAAGCGCCTCTCCGAGACCTAGGCCGGGTCCTCGAAGCGCTGGACTTCGAGCGTATAGCCCGCCGGATCGGTGAAGAAGAAATGCGTGATCCGATAGGTCGCTGAGTATTCCAGCGCGGATAGGGCAATGCCCTTGCCTGCCAGGAAGGCGTGCCAGCCCTCGACATCCTGCGTCACGAAGGTGAAGACCACACCGCCCGCCACGCGCGGATTGCTGCAGCGCCCAGCCTCGCTCGCCCGGCACACGCCGAGGAAGCCGCCGCTGCCATCGACGGCATAGATCCGCACGCTGCCCTGGTCCCGCGCCAGCGGCAGCTCCAGCACTTCCTCATAGAAGCCCCAGGATGCTTGGGGATCCTCGGCGTAGAGGAAGGTGATCTGCTGGTCCAATGAGGGGCGCTGCATGGCGTGTCATGCCACGGACCCCTCTGGGACGCGAAGCTTTCCGCTTGCGGCGGCTACGGCGCGTCCGCTGAAATGCATCGGAAAAATCAGTGGAGTGACGCCGTGCAAGCGCCCATCAATATCTCTCGGCCGCAATGGCTGAAGGACTTCCAGGCCTTCATAATGCGGGGCAACGTCATAGACCTCGCGGTAGGCCTCGTGATCGGTGCGGCCTTCACCTCCGTGGTCAGCTCGATGGTGGAGGATCTGCTCAACCCTCTCCTCGGCCTGCTGCTCGGCGGGATCGACTTTTCTAACCTCTTCGTCGTGATCGTGGGCGAGCGGCGGCCGACGCTGGAGGCCACGCGAGAGGGCGGGGCGGCCGTGCTGGCGGTCGGGCGCTTCATCAATGCGATCATCAAATTCGTGATCGTCGGCTTCGCGGTCTTCTGGCTGATCAAGGTACTGACGCGCATCGGGCTTGAGGCAGGTAAGAAAGCCGGCCCCACGGCCACTGAGGCACTGCTCACCGAGATCCGCGACGAACTCCGCACAAAAGCGGCGGCCGTGCCTACTCCGCCGCCAGCTTAGCGGCCTCATCCATCGCCAGCCGCAGCATGCCGTCGCGGGTCTGCGGCAGCTTGCGGCCGAGCAGCTGCTCGGCCACCTGGTTGCGCAGGATCTGCGCCGTGCCACCGGCGATGGGGAACATCCGCGCGTCGCGCACGGCGCGCTCCATCGGATTCTCGCGCGAATAGCCGGCCGCGCCCCAGAGCTGGAGAGCCATGTTGGTGACCTCCACCGCGCTGTCGGCGGCCAGAACCTTGGCGCGCGCGGCCATCAGCCGGTCGGGGAAGCCGTTCGGACCGGCGGAAGCGGCCGCTTGCCAGATGAGGGCGCGGCTCGCCTCGAGCTTGATGGACATATCCGCCAGCATCCAGCCGAGGCCCTGGAACTCCGCGATCGGCCGGCCGAACTGGCGCCGCCGCTGCACGAAGGCGAGCGCGTGGTCATAGGCGCCGGCCGCGATGCCGAGGGCGGCCGTGGCCGCGCCGACGCGCTGGCCGTTATAGGCGTCCATCAGCTTGCCGAAGCCGCGCTTGAAGCCGCCCGGCGCGCGCAGGACCATGGTGTCGGCCACTTCGAGGTCGCGGAAATGCAGTTCCGCCTCGGGCATGCCGCAGAGGCCCATCGAGGGGATGCGCCGCTGCACGACCAGCTGCGCCGGATCGTTCTCGCCGTTGCGGACCACGAGGAAGCCGCCGATCCCCTGCTCGATGCCGTCCTCGAAGGCGCGCGCGAAGATCAGGTGCAGGCGCGAGACGCCGCCGCCGGTGATCCAGTGCTTCACGCCATTGATGATCCAGGTGTCGCCGTGGCGGACTGCCGTGGTCGTCATTTCGCCCGCGGCGCTGCCGGCCTCGGGCTCGGTGATGCAGATGGCGGGCTTGTCGCCGGCCAGCACCAGCTCGGCCGCGATGCGCTTCTGCGCGGGCGTGCCATAGGCCATCACGGCGCCGACCGCGCCCATATTGGCCTCGACGGCGATGCGGCCGCAGACGGCGCAGGCCTTGGCCATCTCCTCCACCACCAGCACGGCATCGAGGTAGGTGCCGCCCTGGCCGCCCCATTCGCGCGGAATGGTGAGGCCCATGAACTTCAGATCCACCATGCGGCGGACCAACGGCCACGGGTATTGCAGGCTGCGATCGGTCTCGGCAGCCTGGGCCGCGGCTTCCTGTGCCAGTTCGCGCGCGGAATCGCGCAGGCGCAGCTGCTCGGCATTGAGCGTGAACATGGTTTATCCCCCCAGTCGGTGTTCGATGGCCGTCTTCGCGGCGCCGTCGAGTTTCAGTGCGATGGCGAGCCGGTCGAGCCAGGCGCGCTCCGGCGCGCTGAGCTCGCCCGCCGCGGCGAAGGCGGCGGCGTAGAGCTGCGCGGCCAGCATGGGGTCGCGGGCGGCGGCTGCCAATTCCTCGATATCGGCGGGATGGTCGAAATCGGCGAGCACGCGGTCGCGCTCGGCCGGGCTGAGGCCGGCGGCGTCGAGCTGGGCGGCGATGGCGGCGCGCTCGGCCTTGTCCACGGCATCGTCCGAGCGCGCGGCGGCGATCATGGCACGCAGCATGAGATGGGATTCGGCGGCCTCGGCCGAGGCGGCGAACTCGATCTGCGCCGGTGGCTCGCGCGGGGCAATGTCGGGGATGCGGCGCGGGGGCATCCGTGGACGCTCGTCGGATGCCGGGCTGGGCGTGGCCCGCTTCGATAGAGCCTCCATCGCGATGGTCGCCAGCGTGCCCAGCACACGGCCCACCTGCCGCGTCTGTGTCTGGTTCATGCCGAAGGGGCCCGCGCCGCTCCGCGTGGTGCGCGTGCGGGGCCGTTGGGCGGCGCCGCTGAGAACCGCGCCGAGAATGCGTCCGAAATCCATGGGCTCAGCCTACCCCAGCGGCGATGGCGGGCGCCAGGGAGCGGAACTCGGCCGCGCGCGGGCTGCGCGGTCGCCAGGCGAGCGCGAGGGTGCGCGCGGGCGTCGCCTCGCCGGGGATATCAGCCACCATGGGGCGCACCACGAGGCCGGTGCCGCCGAGCACGCCGCCCTCGATGGCAAGGCGCGGCAACAGGGTCAGGCCGAGTCCGCCGGCCACCATCTGCACCAGCGTGTGCAGCGAGGTGGCGGCGAATCCCTCGGTCGAGATGCCACGCGGCAGGCCACAGGCTTCCTGAGCCTGCGCGCGCAGGCAATGCCCGTCCTCCAGCAGCAGCACGCGCTCCCCGGCGAGCGCGCCGAGCGGCACCTGCGCCAGCGCGGCGAGGCGGTGGTTCTCGGGCAAGGCGAGCAGGAAAGGGTCGGGCGCGATGGGCTCGATCTCCGCCGCCGCGCAGTCGCAGGGCAGCGCCAGCAGCAGCAGGTCGAGCTTGCCCTGGTCGAGCTGCGTCATCAGCCGCTCGGTCATGTCCTCGCGCAGGTAGAGCTTCAGCCGCGGGAAGGTGGCTCGCAAAGCAGGCATGAGGCGCGGCAGCAGGAAGGGCCCGATCGTCGGGATCACGCCGAGCCGCAGGGGGCCGGAGAGGGGGTCGCGCGAGGAGGCTGCCGTCTCGGCCACCGCCTCGAGCGCCGCCAGGGCGGCGCGGGCGCGGCCGACCACCTCCAGCCCGATTGGTGTGAAGACCGGGCGCTTGGTGGCGCCGCGCTCGATCAGCGCCGCGTCGAGCTGCCGCTCCAGCGCGAGGATTCCGGCGGAAAGCGTGGACTGCGTGACGGCGCACGCGGTGGCCGCGCGGCCGAAATGACCGTGATCGGCCAGGGCCGTCAGATAACGGAGTTGTTGGGGAGACGGCAAGATCATGCAAAAAATCAATCGTTCTGGATAGAATAATTCATTGGACCGCAGGATCGGCCCGGGAGCAAGCTTCCTTCTTCGGGAAGCTAATCAGGGAGTGACGGAATAATTGCTCTCTGAAACTGCCCGGGGGTCTTCCTTCGGGGCCGGACGCATCAACGAAACAAAAAGTGGAGAGACGTCATGGACGTAAATCAGGATCAGGCCGCCGGGAAATGCCCGGTCGCGCACGGGAGCTTCGAGGGCAGGGCAAACCGGGACTGGTGGCCGCGGCATATGCGGCTGGACATCCTGCGCCAGCATTCCTCCAAATCCGATCCGCTGGGCGAGGCGTTCAGCTATCGTGAGGAATTCAAGAAGCTCGATTACGAGGCGCTGAAGAACGACCTGCGCATGCTGATGACGGACTCGCAGGAGTGGTGGCCTGCCGACTTCGGTCACTACGGCCCGCAATTCGTCCGAATGTCCTGGCACTCCGCCGGCACATATCGCCTGAGCGACGGCCGTGGCGGCGGCGGCCGCGGCCAGCAGCGTTTCGCCCCGCTCAACAGCTGGCCGGACAACGTGAACATCGACAAGTCGCGCCGCCTGCTCTGGCCGATCAAGCAGAAGTATGGCCAGAAGATCTCCTGGGCCGACCTGATGATCCTCACCGGCAACGTGGCGCTGGAGACCATGGGCTTTCGCACCTTCGGCTTCGCCGGTGGCCGCGAGGATGTCTGGGAGCCGGATCAGGACGTCAATTGGGGGACCGAGACCGAGTGGCTGACCCACCGGCCGCTCGAGAGCCTTCAAAAGGGGCTCGGCGCCACAGAGATGGGCCTGATCTACGTCAATCCCGAAGGCCCCGGCGCCAATGGCGACCCGCTTTCCGCCGCCAAGTTCATCCGTGAGACCTTCGCCCGCATGGCGATGAACGACGAGGAGACCGTTGCGCTCATCGGTGGCGGCCACACCTTCGGCAAGACCCACGGTGCCGGTCCCGAATCCCACAAGGGGCTGGAGCCCGCGGGCGCCGATATGGAAGTGCAGGGGCTGGGCTGGGCCAGCAGCTTCGGCACGGGCATCGGTGCCGATTCCATCGGCAGCGGCCTGGACGTCACCTGGACGCAGACGCCGGCGCAGTGGAGCAATTTCTTCTTCGAGAATCTCTTCAAGTTCGAGTGGGTGCAGACCCGCAGCCCCGCCGGCGCCATCCAATGGGAGGCCGTGGACGCCGAGGCCGTCATTCCCGACGCCTTCGATCCGTCGAAGAAGCGCAAGCCGACCATGCTGACCACCGACCTGTCGCTGCGCCAGGACCCGGCCTACGAGAAGATCTCACGCCGCTTCCTGGAGAATCCGCAGGCTTTTGCCGAGGCCTTCGCCCGCGCCTGGTTCAAGCTGACCCATCGCGATCTGGGCCCCCGCGCGCGCTACCTCGGCCCCGAAGTGCCCAAGGAGGTGCTGATCTGGCAGGATCCGGTGCCCCCCGCCGACCATCCGCTGATCGACGATGCGGATGCCGCCGCGCTGAAGGTGAAGGTGTTGGCTTCGGGGCTGTCCGTGTCCGAGCTGGTCGGCACCGCCTGGGCCTCGGCTTCCACCTTCCGCGGCGGCGACAAGCGCGGCGGCGCCAACGGGGCGCGCCTCCGCCTCGCGCCGCAGAAGGATTGGGAGGCCAACCAGCCCGTGCAGCTGGCCCGGGTGCTCAAGGTCCTGGAGGGTATCCAGTCCGAGTTCGCCTCAGGCGGCGGCGGCAGGAAGGTGTCGCTGGCCGATCTGATCGTGCTGGCCGGCAATGCCGGCATCGAGCAAGCCGCGAAGGCCGCTGGCCATGCGGTGACGGTGCCCTTCGCGCCGGGCCGCACGGATGCTTCACAGGACCAGACCGATGCCGGCTCCTTCGCCGGCATGGAGCCAGTCGCGGACGGCTTCCGCAACTTCCAGTCGGATGAGCTGGCAGGGCATGCCGAGTTGGTGCTGATCGACAAGGCGCAACTGCTGACCTTGACGGCGCCGGAGATGGCCGTGCTGATCGGCGGCCTGCGCGCGATCAACATCAACACCGGCGGGTCCACACATGGCGTGTTCACGGAACGCCCGGGCGCGCTGACCAACGACTTCTTCGTCAACCTGATGGACATGGGCACGCAGTGGAAAGCGATTTCCGAGGGCAAGGGCATCTACGAAGGGCATGACCGCAAGACAGGCGCGCTCAAATGGACCGCGACCCGTGTCGAGCTCGTCTTCGGCTCAAATTCAGAACTGCGCGCCCTCGCCGAGGTCTATGCGCAGGACGATGCGAAGGAGAGGTTCGTGAGAGACTTCGTGGCGGCCTGGACCAAGGTGATGAATGCCGACCGCTTCGACTTGATTTAGTGAGGTAAGGGGGCGGCGTCGGCCGCCTCCTTCACTCCGCCGGGGCCGGAGCTGCGGACACGTTCCACAGTTCCGGCTTCAGCTCCTCCTTCCGGTTCGGGAAGAACAGCGCGCAGCAGAGCGTGACGGTGGCGACACCGGCCAGCACCACCATGGCCAGCGCCAGGTTTCCGGTCGCCTCGTGCAGAAAGCCGATCAGCGGCGAGGCGACGGCGGCCCCCATGAACCCCACCGTGAAGCGAATGGAATAGAGCTTCGCGCGCAACTCCGGCGCCACGTAGCGCGCCGTCATCGTCTCGTTCACCGTCACCTGTCCGAAGATCGCGGAGGCGACCAGCGCCGAGACCGGCAGCACTGCCCAGCCCTGCAGGAAGGAGAGCGCCAGCAGTCCCGGCACCAGTGCGATCGCCAGCGGCATGAACACGGATTTCAGCGTCTTGCGGTCAATCATCTGGCCGACCGTGTATTGCGTGACGCCGCCGCAGATCGTCGCGAGAAACGCGAGCATGCCGACGACCGGCAGCAAGTCCGCATTGCCGGCCAGCCGCTCCTGCATGAGCTTGGGCAGCAGCAGGGTAAAGGCGTTGAACACCAGCCCCGAGACAGCCGCGATGGCGAGCAGCGAGATCACCGCATGTCGCACCACGGGTGCGGGGATGGCGGGGAAGGGCCGGGTCTGCACGCCCGCCTTCTTTGCGTCGAAGGCTGGCTCGCGCAGGTAGAGCAGCCCGACGCCGACGCAGAGCAGCCCGGGCACCAGGAACGCGTAGCGCCAGCCGAACTGCGCCGCGAGGAAGGCCGTGGCCACCGGAGCGAGGGCCACGCCCAGATTGCCGAAGACTCCGTTGATGCCCATGGCACGGCCCACGCGATTGCCACCTGCCTCGGCAATTATGGCGGTCCCGATCGGATGATAGATAGCCGAGAAGGCACCCATCACGGCTAGGGCCACGCCAAGCCCGAAGGGTCCGGATGCGAGGCTGGCGGAGGCCAGGGCTGCGCCGGAGCCGAGGAAAAAGGTGACCATCATCGCCTTGCGGCCGACGCGCGCGGCGATCCAGCCCATGGGCAGGGCGCCGAGGCCGTAGACGACGAACATCGCCGTGCCCAGTGCCAGGATGGGGCCATAGGCGGTGCCGAAGGTCTCCGGATCCTGCTGGACCATGGCCAGCACGGCCGTAGCCAGGACCAGCAGCCCGTAATGGGTGAAGGCGTGGGAGGCATTGATGAAACAGATCTGCCGCGTGGTCGGGCTCATGGCGATTTCCCCTCGTTGAGGAAGAGGGTAGCCTGTCCTTTCCGCAACGTCCGGACGATCTATGTCGCGTATCGGCCACAACCCACGCACCATCGCCCAGGAGCAGGTGGACCGCCCGCTCGCCGCCTTCGCGCGCGACTATGTCGAGGGCGAGACGACGGGATGGCATGACCATGCCCGGGCCCAGCTGCTCTATGCGACCCAGGGCGTGATGCGCGTGGCGACGCCGGCCACGCATTTCGTGGTGCCACCTGGGCGCGCGCTCTGGGTTCCCGCGGAAATGCCGCATGAGGTACGCAGCGCCGGGCAAGTCGCCATGCGCGCGCTCTTCTTCCGTGCCGATGCGGCGAAGGTGGGCGAAGCGGGCCCCGCCGTGCTGGGCGTCTCCGGCCTGTTGCGCGAGCTGATCCTCGCGGCCTGCGCCGAACCGCTGGAGTGGGACGAGGCCGGGCGTGGCGGCCATCTCGCCGCGCTGATTGCCGAGGAGGTGGCGCGCGCCCCGCGCCTACCGTTCGGCGTGCCCGCCCTGCGCGACGCACGGCTGCGGCGGTTGGCCGAAGCCCTGATGGCGTCGCCAGCGAGCGACCTGACACTCGATGATTGGGCGGTTCGCTGCGGCGCCAGCGCGCGCACCCTGGCGCGGCTGTTCCAGGCCGAAACCGGGATGGGTTTCGCCCGCTGGCGGCAAGCGCTGCGGCTGACCGAGGCGGCGGCGCTGCTGGCGCAGGGTGCTACGCCGGCGCGAGCGGCGGCGACGGTGGGTTATGCGAGCGCGCCCGCTTTCGGAGCGGCGTTCCGGGCGGCCTTCGGCGTCACACCCGGCGAGGCCCGGTAGGTCTCAGACCTTCTCGAGCAATCCCATCCGCCAAAGCTTTGCCGCGAAATCCCGGTCGGCCGGCTCTGCGCCCTCGGCCAGCTCCGTCAATATTCCAGCCTCCTCGGGCGTTAGCGTCATCGCACCGCCGGTCCAGATCAGCGTTGCGGTGCCGTCGTCGCTCTGGACGAGGTGGTTGTGCATCCCGTCGGCCAGGCGCAGCCCGCCCTCAGGCAGCGGCGCGAAGAGGCCGCGCGCGGGCAGGGGCTGCCGGTCCCGCGCGAGCTGCCCCAGCAGCAGGTTGGTCAGGCGGCCGGCGTTTTCGGGCAGGGCCATGCCGTGCAGCCGCTCGGCCAGACCCTGGAGAAGGTCGGCCTCGCCGATACGCCAGGTGGGAACGCTCTCACGCAGGTTGGGATCGCTCGTTTCCAGATCGTCCACGAGGTTTCGGATGGCCTGGGCCCAGCTTGCCTCCAGGAAACCGAGGGTGACGTGGAGCGAGCGTTCGCCGGGCTCGGTCGCCGCGTCGTGCATCAGGCCACGGGGGATGTAGAGCGCTTCACCTGGGCCGAGGGTGACGTGATGCGGCTCACCCTCGGGCGCCATGTTTCCGGGCCAGGGCGTGCTGCGGGTGGGGCGGGGCAGGGGCTCGCCGTCCCAGACACGCCAGCGCTTGCGGCCTTCGATCTGAAGGACCAGCACGTCGTGCGTGTCGAAATGCGTGCGGAAGCCTTGGGCGGCGGGCGGCGTCAGGTAGATGTTGGCCTGGACGCCGTGCAGGAAAAGCCGCTCGAGCCCACGGCAGAAATCCGCCAGCGGCGGGTGCGTCTCATTGAACTGCGAGATGACGAGCGAGGCGCCAGCATCGAAGCGCATCAGCAGTTGCGGCAGATCGACGCGGCCATCGGGCAAGGCGAACTCATGCTCCGGCACGCCGGCGCTGCCGTTGCGCGTTTCGTCGGCCATGGAGATGCGGGGGCTCCGGGCACCATCGGTGCGGAGATGGGCATCGATCACCGCGACGCTGAGAAGCGCGGCAAAGCGGCCGGGATCGGAACCCGGGAAATGCCGCCAGCCCCGCCCCTCTCGCAGGGCAAGGACCTCATCGACCTCCATCCCTTCGAAGGCAAGCGCAAAGGCGGCTTCCGTCAATCCCTGGTCCATGCAGGCCCGTTCCATACTGAAGTTCGGCAGATTGCGTCGGGTCAGTTCAACGCAAAGCGGCGATGTGCCGCAAGTCTAGTAGCGGCCGCGTCCCGCAGCGTCATAGGGGTCCGAGTCGCTTCTGCCGCTGCGGGCCGGGCCGCGATAGCCGCCTCGGCCATTGCCGGGACCGTCATTCGGATCGGCATCGGTGATGCCGGTGCCGCCGCGGCGGTATCCGCCACGGCCATTGCCAGGCCCGTCGTTGGGGTCGGCATCGGTGACGCCGGTGCCGCGGCGATATCCGCCACCGCGGCCATTGCCAGGGCCATCGTTCGGATCGGCATCGGTGATGCCGGTGCCGCCGCGGTATCCGCCGCCACGGCCATTGCCGGGACCGTCATTCGGGTCTGCATCGGTGATGCCGGTGCCGCGAGGCGCGGGCGGCGCGTAGTAGACCGGCTGAGGAGGCACCACGCACCCCGCAAGAGCGGTGCTGGTGCCGCCCAGGGCCGCGACACGCAGGACCAGGAGGCGGCGGGAGAGGCGGGCTTCCATTTGTTTTTCCTCGCGGGATATCGACTGGATGAGAATAGGCAGGATCAGGGAGCCCGATCATGGCAGATCGGCGGCGAACGAACTAGAATTCGGCGATCCGCAACAAACGGGAAGAAGTTCGGTCGCTGTGCCCGATGTTTGCGGGTCCGGAACAGGCCCTGCGTCCTGTTGGTGGACACGCTGTCCGTTTAGCGGCGCCCGCGTCCCGCTCCGTCGTTGGGGTCATTGTCCGTGCGTCCCGAATAGCCGCCGCCGCGGTTTCCGCCGCGGCCCCGGCCCGGCCCATCGTTGGGATCGTTGTCCGTGACACCGGTGCGGTATCCGCCGCCGCTGTTGCCGCCGCGGTTTCCTCCGCGGCCCCGGCCTGGCCCATCATTGGGATCGCTGTCGGTCAAGCCGGTCTGGTATCCGCCGCCGCCACCACGGTATCCCCCGCCTCGGCCCCGGCCTGGACCATCAGAGGGGTCATTGTCGGTGATGCCCGTGCGGCCCTGGGCCTCTGCGGAGGTCGCGGCCGCTGCGGCGAGTCCGATGCCGCCGACCACCCTTGCCACCAATAGGCGACGTGTCAGCCGAGGATCTTTCTTTTCATCATTGGACATTAACGTCGCCCTGTTTCCCAGCCTGTCAGTAACTTGAAGCGTCGAAACTTCCTCGTGCAAGTCATTCACCGAATGGCTCGTCAATTTATCACATTTGTAATTCAATGTAATGAAACTGGAATATCGGATGTCGCGGGATTTATATCCGCTCCATCGTCCCGCCCGGCTTTTGCAATCGAGCGCATTCGGTCCACGATGAGGGAAACCAATCCCTGCGGGGACGGGTTCCACCCAACACGTCCGATAAAGCCGAACACCAGAAGCAAAGAGGGCTGAGCCCATGAATCGCCGTTCCATCCTGGCCGCCGCGGCGCTCTCGCCGCTCGCCGCCCGGCGCGCCGCCGCCGAGCAGCGCTTCGCCACCATCAGCATGTTCATCCCCGCCGGCCCCGGCGGAGGCTGGGATGGCCTTGGCCGAGCCATCGAGCAGGTGTCGCGCCAAGCCGGCCTCGTCGGCAATTTCCAATTCGAGAATGTCGGCGGCGCCGGCGGCATCGTCGGCCTGCCGCGCTTCGTGCAGCAGCGCCGCGGCCGCGGCGACGCGCTGATGGTCTCGGGCTCGATCATGGTCGGCGCGGTGCTGACCAACCGCTCGCCGGTCGGCATGCGCAACCTGACGCCCATTGCGAGAATGACCCAGGAGGTCGGCGTCGTGGTGGTGCCCGCGCAATCCGACATCCATGATATCTCAGGGCTGCTGGCGGCCTTCCGGGCCAATCCGGGCGGCGTTTCGGTCGCCGGCGGCAGCGCGGGCGGGACGGATCACATCACGCTCGGCCTGATCCTTCGGGCGCTCGGGCACAGTGCGCGGCAGGCTAGCTATGTCGCCTTCGCCGGCGGCGGGCCGGCCCAGGCGGCGATCCTCGGGGCGCAGGTGAAGGCCGGTATTTCCGGTTATTCGGAGTTCGCCGAACAGATCAAGGCCGGCCGGATGCGCGCGCTCGCCACCACCGGCGAAACGCGGAGCGACCCCGCCATTCCCACCTTGAAGGAATCGGGTATCGACGTCGCGATCGCCAATTGGCGCGGCGTTTTCGGTGCTCCCGGCATCAGCGGGGCGCAGCGCGGCGCGCTGACGGCCTACATTACGGAGTTGGCGGCTTTGCCGGCCTGGCGGGAACTGATGGCGACGCGCGGCTGGGACGACGCCTTCCTCTCCGGCCAGGGCTTCGAGGAGTTCCTTACCGCCGATCTGGCTGCGACGGAGACGGTGCTCAAGGAACTCGGCCTGGCGGGGTGAACGACCTCGATTACCGTGGCTGACTTCACGGCGTAACCTGCCGGGGTCAGTCTTCGTTGCAATGGGGCGGCTTGTCCCGCCCCAATCGAGGAGACAGGCTTTCATGCCCACTACCATCTTCTCTCCCATCCAGCTGGGCGCCATCAGCCTGCCCAGCCGGATCGTGATGGCGCCGATGACGCGCAACCGCACGCCGGGCCAGACCCCGAATGCGCTCAATGCCGCCTACTATGCCCAGCGTGCCAGCGCCGGCCTCATCGTCACCGAGGGGACGACGCCCGATGCTTCCGGCCGCGGCTATATCGACATTCCCGGTCTCTACAATCAGGCGCAGGTGAAGGGGTGGCGCGCCGTGGCGGATGGCGTGCATGCCAAGGGCGGCCACATCTTCGTGCAGCTCATGCACACGGGCCGCATCTCGCATCCCGATTTCCTGGACGGCAACCAGCCGGTGGCGCCATCGGCCGTGGCCGCTCCCGGCGAGGTCTATACCCATGCCGGCATGAAGCCCTACGCCCAGCCGCGCGTGCTGGAGGCCGACGAGATTCCCGACCTCATCGAGACCTATGGCTGCTCGGCGAAGCTGGCCATGGAAGCGGGGCTGGACGGCGTGGAGATCCACGGTGCCAACGGCTACCTGCCCAACCAGTTCCTCGCGCCCAACGCGAACCGCCGCACGGACGAATGGGGCGGCTCGCTGGAGAAACGCGCGCGCTTTCTGCTGGAGGCGACGGATTCGGCGATCTCGGCCATCGGCGCGGATCGCGTCGGCGTGCGCCTCAGCCCGGGCGGTGTCTTCAACGATATCCAGGATCCGGATGCCGAGAGCACCTACGCCTTTGTCGCGACAGAGCTGGCGAAGCGGAACCTCGCCTACCTGCACATCTTCAACACCAAGCCCGCCTTCGACGTGCCGGCGCTGATCCGCAAGCATTACAAGGGCACGCTCATCCTCAATGGCGGTTACGACCGCGCCCGGGCGGATGCGGACGTCGCCTCCGGGCTTGCCGACCTGATCGCATTCGGCGTGCCCTTTTTGGCAAACCCGGACCTGCCGGAGCGCCTGCGTCGGAACGCGCCCCTGAACGAGCCGGACACAGCCAGCTTCTATGGCGGGGATGCCCATGGCTACACGGACTATCCGACGCTGGCGGCCTGACTCGGACGTCTGCCGGGCCTCGAACCTTGAGAGCATGACAAGGATGCCATCTGACTGACAGGTGACAGATGGTGGTAAGCTGCCATGAAGACGGTGTGAGGCAACGCGAGGCGCGATGACATCCCGGATTCCCATGCCCGACCTCCTGGCCGGGCTTTTCGTTCTGGCCTTCGGCCTCGTCGGCTTCTGGCAAGCGAGCGCCATCCCCGTCACGCCCCTCTACGCACAGGTCGGCCCCAAGGCCGTTCCCTATGTGGTGGCGGCCTGCCTGACGGCATTGGGCGTGGGTCTCGTCGCGGCCGCGCTGCGTGGCGGCTGGTCGGCACAGATCGCCGAGGTAGCGGAGGCGGGGCCGCCCAATCTCCGCTCGCTTGGCTGGCTCGGGGCCGGGCTGGTCGCGAACCTGATCCTGATTGGGCCGATGGGCTTCTCCATTGCGGCCACGGTGCAGTTCGTGCTGGTGGCCGCCGCCTTCGGCAGCCGCTCCATGGCGCGTGACGTGATCATCGCTCTGCCGCTGACCTTGCTGGTCTGGTTCCTCTTCGTGCAGGGGCTGGGCGTGAATATCGGGGCGGGGCTGCTGGAAAGCGCCATCCTGCGGTTGATGGGTCAGGAGCCGGTCTGATGGAAGCGATCAACGGACTATCCCTCGGTTTCTCCCATGCGCTGAGCCTGACCAACCTGGGCTGGGCGCTGCTGGGCTGCTTTCTCGGCACGGCGGTCGGCGTGCTGCCGGGCATCGGGCCGGCGCTGACCATCGCGCTGCTGCTGCCCATCACCTTCAAGGTGAGCGCGACCGGCGCCTTCATCCTCTTCTGCGGCGTCTTCTATGGCGCGATGTACGGCGGCAGCACGACCTCGATCCTGCTCAATGCGCCCGGCGAATCAGGCTCCATCATCACTGCGCTCGAAGGCGCCAAGATGGCTCGCAACGGCCGCGCCGGGCCGGCTTTGGCCACGGCGGCGATCGGCAGCTTCGTCGCCGGTGGCGTGGGCACGCTTGGTATCGCCTTCCTCGGGCCGATCATCGTGGACTACGCGCTGGTGCTTGGCCCGGCCGAGTACTTCTCGCTGATGCTGCTGTGCTTCGTCACCGTCTCGGCGGTGCTCGGCGGCTCGGCGCTGCGGGGGCTGACGAGCCTGTTCTTCGGGCTGACGCTCGGCCTCGTTGGGATCGACCTGCAGACCGGCCAGCCGCGCATGACCTTCGGCCTGCCGGAGCTTTTCGACGGCGTGAATGTCGTGCTGGTGGCGGTCGCGCTCTTCGCCGTGGCGGAGGCGCTGCACATGGCCTGGACCCATGCGGAGGGTAAGGCGCAGCTGATGCCGGTCGGCAATCTCTGGCTCTCCCGAGCCGATCTCAAGCGCAGCTTCTGGCCCTGGATTCGCGGTGCCGCGCTGGGCTTTCCCTTCGGCGTCCTGCCCGCTGGCGGCACGGAGATGCCGACCATGCTGAGCTACTACGCCGAGCGGCGGCTGGTGGCGCCCGAGCATGAGCATGAATTCGGCACGACCGGCGCCATCGAGGGCGTCGCCGGGCCCGAGGCGGCGAACAATGCCGCGGCGGCGGGCGTGCTGGTGCCGATGCTGACCCTGGGCCTGCCGACCAGCGCCACGGCGGCGATCATGCTCTCCGCCTTCCAGAGCTACGGCATCCAGCCCGGGCCGCTGCTGTTCCAGACCCAGGCGGATCTCGTCTGGACGCTGATCGCGAGCCTCTTCATCGCCAATGTGATGCTGGTGGTACTGAACCTGCCGCTGATCGGGCTGTGGGTGCGAATCCTGAAGATCCCGACCCCGCAACTCTATGCCGGTATCCTGGTCTTCGCGACGATCGGCACCTATGGGATTTCCAACTCCATCACCGACCTTCTGCTGCTCTACGGCATCGGGATCATCGGCATGTTCATGCGGCGCTTCGACTTTCCGGTGGCGCCGGTGGTGATCGGCATGATCCTCGGCCCGATGGCCGAGCAGGCGCTGCGCCAGGCGCTGACCATCAGCGAGGGCGACTGGACCACCTTTATCACGCGGCCGGGCAGTCTGACGATCCTCGTGGTGGCAGGGCTGGCGCTGCTCGGACCACGGATTTACAAGCTATGGGCCAGGCGCAGCCTAGTAGGGTAACCTTGCATTCCGAGCCTCGCGTGCTAGGCTTCCGGCATGCGCGATCCGGTTCTTTCCAGGGCGATCGAAATGGCGGGCGGCGTCAATGCGCTGGCCCGCAAACTTGGCATCACCAGCGCCTCCGTAGCCCAGTGGCGCAGCGTTCCCCCGGCGCGGGTAGGGGAGGTGGCCCGGGTAACGGGTCTTCAGCCCTCTGAACTCCGGCCCGATCTGCGCCTGGGATTCGCCGAAGCGCAGGCACCTTTCGCTGCCGAGGCGCAGGCGCTCGGCCTCAATGCCGCCGCCATCGCGGCGCAAGCCGTCCAGGATGCGATCCGCGCCGAAAAGGCCCGCCGCTGGCTGGAGGAGAATCGTGAGGCGATCGACGCATGGAATCGCTGGACCGAGGAAAACGGCCTGCCGCTCGCCGAATACCGGATGTTCTGATTCGTTGGCCCGCTTCGATATCTTTCGCCGCGCCCGCGGCGCGCCGGGCTACCTCCTGCAGGTACAGAGCGACCATCTCGATGCGCTGGAAACGCGCGTCGTTGCTCCATTGCTTTTGCCTTCCGCTGCGCCGCTCCCGGTGGGCGACCTCCATCCCCGCTTTGAAATCGCCGGCGAGTCTTTTTTGCTAGCCACCCAGCTCCTGGGCGCAATTCCCCGGCGCGAACTCGGCCTTCCCGTGGGCAGCCTCGCTACCCATCGCGACGAGATCATCCGCGCCCTCGACACCCTCCTGACAGGCTTCTGACATGCCCGAAGCCCCCCTGCTGAAACCCCAGGACGGCCTGGGCGCAAAGCCCCGCCGCCGGCGCTGGGTCTCGCCGCTCCTGCGACGAATCCTCCTGGTGAACGCGCTGCCGCCGGCGCTGCTGGCCGCAGCACTGCTCTATCTCGACCAGTACCAGAACGGGCTGCTCGCCGCCGAGGTGGAGGCCATGCGCAACCAGGCGCGAATCTATGCCGGCGCCATCGCCGAGGCCGCGGTCCGCATCCAGGACGACCGTGCCGTGCTGATGCCCGAGCAGGCCCGGCCGCTTTTGCGCCGGCTGGTGGAACCCTCGCCCAACACCCAGGCGCGGCTTTTCGACACCGCCGGCCTGGTCGTGGCCGACAGCCGCGTGCGAGAGGCCGTCGGCGGTGCCGTGGTTACGGAGCCGCTGTCAGCCCCGGCACCGCGCGGAGCCATCTCGGATTCGGTCTCCGGCCTCTATGAGAGGGTCCTCGGGCTGCTGCCGCGCCAGGCGCGCAATCCGGTGGTGCTGGACACCACGCCCGACGCGCAAAGCTTCGACTGGCAGCCCGATCTCGGCCCCGAGCGTCAGGCGGAATTGCGCCTCGCTTTGGAGGGCGGCGTCACCCCCTATATCCGCCGCACGCCCGATGGCCGGCTGCTCGTCAGCGTCGCCGAACCGGCGCGGCGCGGCGCCCAGGCCGTCGGCATCGTGCTTCTGACCCGCGAGGCGAGGGAGGTGGATGAGCGGCTTTTCGAAATCCGCGCCAGCGTGCTCGGGCTTTTCGTGCTGGCGTTGATCCTGACCGTCGCCGTCTCGCTCTACCTCGCATGGACGATCGCCACGCCGATCCTCCAGCTTGCCGGTGCAGCGGCGGAGATGCGGCAGGGCAAGGGCCGCAGCGGCAGCGTGCCCGCCCGCCTGCTGGACCGGCAGGACGAGATCGGCGTCCTCGCGCGCGACCTGCAGGCCGCCGCCCGCGCGCTCTGGGCACGCATCGACGCCAACGAGCGCTTCGCCGCGGACGTGGCGCATGAGCTGAAGAACCCGCTGACCAGCGTGCGCAGCGCCCTGGAGACGCTGCGCCGGGTCGAGGATCCCGCGCAGCAGCAGCGCCTGCTTTCCATCATCGCCAACGACGCTGTACGCATGGACCGGCTGATCGGCGATATTTCCGACAGTTCGCGGGTCGATGCGGAACTGTCGCGTGCCATCGCCGAGCCGGTGGATATCGGCCCGATTCTCGCTGTGCTGGTCGAGCTGCACAACACGACCCGGCAGCCGCACGATCCCGAGATGCACCTGGAAGCGCCTGAGAAGCTGGTAGCGATGGGCGTGGAGGACCGGCTGGTTCAGGTGCTGCGCAACCTGCTTGGCAATGCCGTCTCCTTCAGTCCCGAGGGCGGCTGCGTCTGGCTGCGGGCGCGCGAGGCGGGGGCGGAGGTGGAATTTACCATCGAGGACGAGGGGCCGGGCATCCCCGACGCCAAGCTCGAAGGCATCTTCGACCGCTTCTACACCGAGCGGCCGCGCGGGGAGCGTTTCGGCCAGCATTCCGGGCTCGGACTCTCCATCTCCCGCCAGATCATCGAGGGGCTTCGGGGGCGGATCAGCGCGGAGAACCGGCGGGATGCGGAGGGCAAGATCCGCGGTGCCCGCTTCATGGTCCGCCTGCCCAAGGGCTAGCCGCATCTTGCATCGGGCGCGCGGAAGCGTCATATGAGGGTCTTCCACACCATCCATATCTTTTGGGGGGTGGCCTTCCGGGGCCGCCTGTTTTGCTATGACGATTGAACGTCCCCGTCATGAAGGGCTCGACGCCCGCATTGCCGACCTCGTGGCCCCGACCATCGAGCATCTGGGCTATGAGCTCGTCCGCGTCCAGATCAGCGGCAAGGAACGCCCGACGGTCCAGATCATGGCCGATCGCATCGATGGCGAGGCCTTCACCGTCGAGGATTGCACCAATATCAGCCACGCCGTCGGCGCCGTGTTGGACGTCGCCGACCCGATCAAGGCGGAGTGGATGCTGGAGGTGTCCTCCCCGGGGATCGACCGCCCGCTGACGCGCGCCAAGGATTGGGAGCGTTACGCCGGCCATATCGCCTCGGTGGACATGCTGATCCCGATCGAGGGACGCAAGCGCTTCCGCGGCATCGTGCTTGGCGCCGACCAGGAGAATGCCAGGCTGCGGCTCGACGAAGGGCCCGAGATTTCCCTGCCGCGCGACCAGATGCGTCGCGCGAAACTTGTCCTCACCGATGAACTCATCGCCGCGACTGCTGCGGCGAACAAAGGGAATTGAGAGATATGGCTTTGGACGTAGCGATCCCCCGCCCAGAATTCCTGCAGGTCGCCGAAGCCGTCGCGCGGGAAAAGATGATCGAGCGCGAGGAAGTCCTCGAAGCCATGGAGCTTGCCGTCGGCAAGGCGGGCAAGCAGAAGTACGGCCTCGAGAAGGACATCCGCGCCACCATCGACCGCAAGAACGGCGAAGTCCGCCTTTCGCGCTGGACCGAGGTGGTCGAGCAGGAGCCGGTCGAGAACGAGGATACGCAGATCCCGCTGCGCATCGCCTTGAAGGTGAAGCCCGGCATCGCGGTCGGCGAGTTCATCATCGATCCGCTGCCGCCCATCGATTTCGGCCGCATCGCCGCGCAGACCGCTAAGCAGGTCATCGTGCAGCGCGTCCGCGAGGTCGAGCGCAAGAAGCAGTTCGACGAGTACAAGGACCGCGTCGGCGAGATCATCAACGGCACAGTGAAGCGCACCGAGTACGGCAACCTGATGGTCGAACTGGGCAAGGCCGAGGCGCTGCTGCGCCGCGACGAGACAATCCCCCGCGAAGCCTTCAAGAATGGCGATCGCGTGCGTGCCTATATCTATGACGTCCGCGAGGAGCCGCGCGGCCCGCAGATCTTCCTCAGCCGCACGCATCCTGGCTTTCTCGCGAAGCTCTTCGCGCAGGAAGTGCCTGAGATCTATGACGGCATCATCGAGATCAAGGCCGTGGCGCGGGACTCCGGCAGCCGCGCCAAGATGGCGGTGATCAGCCGCGACTCCTCCATCGACCCCGTCGGCGCCTGCGTCGGCATGCGCGGTTCGCGCGTGCAGGCCGTGGTGGCGGAACTGCAGGGCGAGAAGATCGACATCATCCCCTGGAGCTCGGATATCGCGACGTTCATCGTGAACGCGATGGCGCCCGCCGAGGTCTCCAAGGTCGTGCTGGACGACGAGAGCAAGCGCGTCGAGGTCGTGGTGCCCGACGAGCAACTTTCGCTCGCCATCGGCCGCCGTGGGCAGAACGTGCGTCTTGCCTCGCAGCTCACGCGCTACGATATCGACATCCTCACCGAGGCAGGTGAGAGCGAGCGCCGGCAGGAAGACTTCCGCAAGCGCAGCGGCCTCTTCGTCGAAGCGCTGGACGTGGACGACGTCATCGCCGGCCTGCTGGTGACCGAGGGCTATTCGACCATCGAGGAAATCATCGAGGTCGACGATGAGGAGCTGGCCGGGATCGAAGGCTTCGACGAGGCCATCGCCACCGAGCTGAAGCGCCGCGGCATGGTCTTCCTTGAGGCCAAGGACGCGGAGTTCGAAACCAAGCGCGTGGAGCTGGGCGTGTCTGACCAGATTGCCGAGATCGGCACCTTCACCCCCGCCATGCTGGCGGCGCTGGGCGAGGCCGGGATCAAGAAGCTGGACGACCTGGCCGATCTGGCTTCGGACGAGTTGCTCGAGATCATCGGTGCCGACGCCATGGACGAGGATACGGCGAATGCCGTCATCATGGCCGCCCGCGCCCATTGGTTCGGTGAAGAAGAAGGGGAAGAGGCCCCTGGCTAAGCTCGCCGCCACTCCCCAGATAGCGGAAGACGACGACGCGATCGCGCGTGAGCGCGGACCGTTACGCCGCTGCATCGTCACCCGCCAGACCTTGCCGAAGGAGCGGATGATCCGTTTTGTCATTGGCCCTATGCGTGAGCTGGTGCCTGATCCGGGTGGACGCCTGCCGGGCAGGGGACTATGGTTGGTCGCGCAGGATGATGTGTTGCGGAAAGCGCTCAAGCAGGGCGCCTTCGCCAAGGCAGCGCGGGGCTCCGTAGGGGTTCCGGGCGATCTTGGCGCGATTGTCGTTTCCGGTCTGCGCCAACGCGTTCGCGACTTCGTGGGCTTGGCCCGACGCAGCGGCGAGGCGGTGGCAGGGCGCGAAGCGGTTCTGGACTGGCTCCGGCATGATAAGGTGGCGCTGCTCATCCAGGCTTCGGATGGCAGCCCGGCCGAGCGGAGCAGACTGGTCGGCAACCGAGAGGTGCCGGTACTAACTCCGCTAACGGCCGCGGAGTTGGGTGGAATTTTCGGGCGGGATCGCGCGGTACATGTCGCGATTTCTCCAGGTCGGGTGGTTTCCTCGCTGCAGGCGGAAACGGCACGTTTAGCCGGTTTCGTGGCAGTTTGAGGATTAGGGATTGGTTTCGGAACGGCGAATGAGCGACCAGAACGATCAGGATGCGGCGAAGAGCCGGTTGAGCTTGCGCCCCGCAGGCCGTTTGGAATTGGGGAAGACTGTGGATGCCGGGAGCGTCCGGCAGAGCTTCAGCCATGGCCGGAGCAAGGTGGTGCAGGTCGAGGTCGTGAAGAAGCGCGCCCCGATGCCCGGCACCCCTCCCGCCACGCTGCGTGCTCCCCAGGCACCCGCCCGGCCCGGCGCCCCGCCGCGGCCGCCGGCTCCTGCAGGTGCGGCCAAGCCGACTTCAGGGCCTTCACGCGGTCCGGCACCCAGTTCCGGGCGTCCGCTGACCGCTGGCGAACTCGCCACCCGTCAGCGCGTGCTGGAGGAGCAGCGCCGGGTCGAGGCCCAGCGCGAGCGCGAGCAGCGCGAGCAGCAGGCCCTCATGGTGCGCAGCGCCGCCGAGGAAGCTTCGCGCCGCGCCGAGGACGATGCGCGCCAGCGTGACGAAGACGAGGTTG
>JAQGHY010000166.1 GCA_028291455.1 Rubritepida sp.
CGTGCGGCACGTTGGTCAGGATCGTCGGCTCGAAGAAATTGCCGCCCTTGGCGTGGCGATGGCCGCCGCTCAGCACGGTCGCGCCGCGTTTGGTGGCGTCGGCGATGTGCTCCTCGACCTTCAGCACGGCGTCGGCATTGATGAGCGGGCCCTGCGTGATCCCCGGCTCCATGCCGTTGCCGACGCGCAGCGCCTCGACTGCGACCTTCAGCTTGGCGGCAAAGGCGTCATAGACGCCCTCCTGCACCAGCACGCGGTTGGCACAGACACAGGTCTGTCCGGTGTTGCGGTACTTGCTGGCCATGACGCCCAGCACGGCGGCATCGAGGTCGGCGTCGTCGAAGACCAGGAAGGGCGCGTTGCCGCCGAGCTCCATGCTGGTTTTCTTCACGGTCGGCGCGCATTGCTCGAGCAGGGTGCGGCCCACCTCGGTGCTGCCGGTGAAGGTCAGCTTGCGGACCAGCGGGTTGGAGGTGATCTCCGCGCCCGTCTCGCGCGCCGGGCCGGTGATGATGTTGCACACGCCGGCCGGCATGCCCGCGCGCTCGGCGAGTACGGCCAGGGCCAGGGCCGAGAACGGCGTCTGCGAGGCCGGGCGGATCACGCCGGTGCAGCCCGCGGCCCAGCCGGGGCCGGCCTTGCGGGTGATCATGGCGGCCGGGAAGTTCCAGGGCGTGATGGCTGCGAAAACGCCGATCGGCTCCTTCATGACCAGGATACGGCGGCCCTGCGCGTTCGGCGGAATCATGTCGCCGTAGATGCGCTTGCCCTCTTCCGCGAACCACTCGATGAAGCTGGCGGCATAGGCGATCTCGCCCTTGGACTCCGCCAGCGGCTTGCCCTGCTCGGCCGTCATGATGGCCGCGAGGTCGTCGGTATTGGCGAGCATCAGGTCGAAGAGCTTGCGCAGGATGGTCGCGCGCTCCTTCGCCAGCAGCTTGCGCCAGGCGGGCAGCGCCGCATTGGCGGCCTCGATGGCGCGGCGGGTCTCGGTGGCGCCCATGGCGGGCACGCTGCCGACGACTTCGCCGGTCGCGGGGTTGCGGACCGCGAAGGTCTTGCCGGAATCGGCCTGGACCCATTCGCCGCCAATGTAATTGGCCTGGCGGAACAGGTCGGGGTCCTTGAGGGGAAGCTTGGCGAGCGAATCGAGCATGGGGGTTCCTCCGTCTTTGCGCGGACGATAGGCCGGTCTGGGCCGATTGTCAGCGCCGATGCCGCAAGCCTAGCCTGCGGGCAACACATGGGGACGGTGACGCCAATGTCGCACAGGATCATCGACATTTCTGTCTCGCTTATGGCGGGTATCGCCAGCGACCCGCCGCGGATGCCGCCCGAGATCGACTATATCGACCACCGCATGAGCGCGCCGGGCATGGCCGACTACATGGGCGTGCCGGTCGAGGCTCTGCCCGAGGGCGAATACGCCGCCGTGGAGAACGTGCGGATCAGCACCCATAACGGCACCCATCTGGACGCGCCCTACCACTTCTTCTCGCGCATGAACGAGCGGACGGTGCCGGGCGGCGAGCCCTCCTGGCGCATCGACGAAGTGCCGCTCGACTGGTGCTTCCAGCCGGGCGTGAAGCTGGATTTTCGTGGCAAGCCGGACGGCTACGTGTGCACAGCGGACGATGTGCGGGGCGAGCTGGACCGCATCGGCCACAGCCTGAAGCCGCTGGAGATCGTGCTGGTGAACACGGCGGCGGGGGCGCGCTACGGCGAGGCGGACTTCATCGACAGCGGCTGCGGCATGGGCAAGGCGGCGACGCTCTGGATGCTGGAGCAGGGCGTACGGCTGGTCGGCACCGATGCCTGGTCCTGGGACGCGCCCTTCAGCCACACCCGCCGCCGCGTCGAGCAGACGGGCGATGCCTCGCTGATCTGGGAAGGGCACCGGGCGGGGCGGGAGATCGGCTATTGCCACCTGGAGAAGCTGGCAAACCTCGATCAGCTCCCCAGCAGCGGCTTCACCGTGGCCTGCTTCCCGGTGAAGGTGCATCGCGGCAGCGCCGGCTGGACCCGCGCCGTCGCGATCATCGACGAGGCGTGATCACTCCACCGTGACGCTCTTCGCCAGATTCCTGGGCTGATCCACATCCGTGCCCTTGAGCACGGCCACGTGATAGGCGAGCAGCTGGACCGGGATGGCGTAGAGGATCGGCTGCGCGAAGGGGTCGATCTCGGGCATCACGATCACCCGTTCGGCGAAGCGCCGCAGCGGCACGGCGCCCGCCGCATCCGTGAAGGCCATGATCCGCCCGCCCCGCGCCGAGGCCTCCTGCAGGTTCGACAGCGTCTTCTCGAACAGCGGCCCCGAGGGGCAGATGGCGATCACCGGCACCTGGCTGTCGATCAGCGCGATCGGCCCATGCTTCATCTCGCCCGCCGCATAGCCTTCGGCGTGGATATAGCTGATTTCCTTCAGCTTCAGCGCGCCCTCCATCGCGATGGGGAATAGCGAGCCCCGGCCTAGGAACAGCACGTCCCGCGCCTTGGCCACCTCGACGGCCAAGGCGTGGATTTCCGCATCCTGCTCCAGCACCTCGGCAGCCTTGTGCGGGACCTCCAGCAGCGCCTTGGTCAGGCGGCCCTCATCCAGCGTGGTCAGTTCGCGCCGCGCCCGGCCGAGACCGATCGCCAGGCAGGCCAGGACCGAAAGCTGGGCGGTGAAGGCCTTGGTGGAGGCGACCCCGATCTCGGGGCCTGCGACTGTCAGCACCGTCGCGTCGCTTTCGCGCGCCATGCTGCTCTCGGGCACGTTCACCACGGCGAGAACGCTCTGGCCTTTCTCGCGCAGCAGCTTGAGCGCGGCCATGGTATCGGCGGTCTCGCCGGACTGGCTGACCAGGATCGCAGCCCCGCCCTCGGGCAGCGGCGGGTCGCGGTAGCGCAGCTCGCTGGCGACATCGGCATCGACGGGAATGCGCGCGAGCTGCTCGATCCAGTAGCGCCCCACCTGGCCCGCCAGGAAGGCGCTGCCGCAGGCGGTGATGGTCAGCCGCGGCACCTTGCGCGGGTCGAACGGCAGGCGCGGCATATTCACTTCGAGAGTCCGCGGGTCGAGGTACTGCCGCAGCGTGTCGCCGATGACGGCGGGGTGCTCGTGCAGCTCCTTCTCCATGAAGTGGCGGTAGTTGCCCTTGCCGGTGGCCGCGCCGGAGACGGCGGTGGTGCGGGTCTCGCGCGTCACGGGCTGGTCGTGCACGTCGAAGAAGCGGGCTCCGTCCTCGTTGAGCACGACCCAATCGCCCTCCTCGAGATAGGCGATGCGCCGCGTCAGTGGCGAGAGGGCCAGCGCGTCGGAGCCCACGAACATCTCGCCGTCGCCGAAGCCGATGGCGAGCGGGGCACCCTGGCGTGCCGCGATGAGCGTCTTGTGCTCGCCGGCGAACATCATGGCGATGGCATAGGCGCCGTGCACGCGCTTCAGCGCCGCGGCGGCGGCCTGCTCGGGCGTGGCGCCGCCGGCCAGAAGATGGTCGAGCAGGCGGCAGAAGGTCTCGGTGTCGGTCTCGGTCTCGAAGACCTGGCCCTGGGCTTCCAGCTCGGTGCGCAACTCCGCGTAGTTCTCGAAGATGCCGTTATGAACCACGGCGACGCGCTGGGTGGCGTGGGGGTGGGCGTTGCGCTCGACCGGAGCGCCGTGGGTGGCCCAGCGGGTGTGGCCGATGCCGGTGGTGCCGGCCAACGGGGAGGCTTCGAGCACGGCCGCGAGGTTGCCGAGCTTGCCCTCGGCCCGGCGGCGTTCGACCACGCCGTCTACGAGGGTGGCGATGCCGGCGCTGTCGTAGCCGCGATATTCGAGGCGTCTCAACGCTTCGAGCAGACGCGGCGCCGCATTCTCGCGGCCCACGACACCCACAATCCCGCACATGGTTCAGGTTCCCTTCGGTCCAGGCGGCCACAACCCGGACGGTGCGGACCTTACCTGATGCATGCCTTCGGCCTAGCCGGACCGCAAGTCCGGTTCGGCTGACGTCTTTTTGCGCAGCATTTCTGGCGGAACCGAGGCACCAGGGTGGCAAATCCGGCATGGGCCTCGGAACAACTGCAACAGCAACTCCGACGGAGCTGCCTCGTCGCAAAATTGACGAATCAAAAACCGGCGATAAGCTTGTAGGTCTCTCCAAAGGCGGTTCGGCAGCAATCCTTCATGTTCCAAGGCCCGCTATCAGGCAGATCAACAATATGCTTTTTAATTCCTACGGCTTTATTTTCGTCTTTCTGCCTGTCGCGCTTATCGGTTTTTATGCCCTTGAAAGTATCATGCTGCCTTAGCTGCGACCTGGCTCCCGTTACTATCCATCATTTTCTACGCCGTTTCCGCCTCGGATTTCCTGGGCCTTCTTCTGGCATCCGTCGTCTTGAATTTCATTGCAGGCGCGAGGATGGCGACCAGCACGAGGTTTCGCGGGCCGATTTTAGGCTTCGCGCTGTTTTTAAACCTGATCGTCCTGGCATATTTCAAATACTATTTGTTTTTCGCAGCGGAGATCTCACGCGCTGCAGGTTTCGATGTCAATATAGCCACCATCTACCTGCCGATCGGGATTTCCTTCTATACGTTCACTCAGATCGCTTTCTTGGTCGACACCTACCACGACAAAGTAAAAGAACTGAACTTCATCCATTATCTACTGTTCGTCACCTATTTCCCCCACCTCATCGCCGGCCCCATTCTGCACCATGCCGAAATGATGCAGCAGTTTCGCACGAAGAGTATCTACCGGCTCAAGGCGGAAAACATCTCGGTGGGGCTGACCATCTTCATCATCGGGCTGTTCAAGAAAGTGGTTCTTGCCGATGGGATAGCGCCGTTCGTAGGCCCGATATTCGATGCGCCAGCCGGCGCCGCAGCGCCGGGTATGGCCGCCGCTTGGGTGGGGGCGCTGGCCTATACCTTGCAGCTCTACTTCGATTTCTCAGGCTACTCCGACATGGCAATCGGGTTGTCGCGCATGTTCGGCATCATCCTGCCGCTCAATTTCGCATCGCCCTATAAGGCGGAAAGCATCATCGAGTTCTGGCGACGCTGGCACATGACGCTGTCCCGCTTCCTGCGCGACTACCTTTACTTCGCCCTCGGAGGCAGCCATCGCGGGACGGCGCGCCGCTACGCCAACCTGTTCATCACGATGCTGCTTGGCGGAATCTGGCACGGGGCCGGCTGGACGTTTCTGCTCTGGGGCGCCGTGCATGGGGTGCTCCTCACCCTGAACCACGCGTTCCGGGCGGTTGCGGGGGGAACCCGTCCCGCGTCGGCTCGTCCTGCGTGGATCCGAGCGGCCTTCGTCCTCGGCACCTTCATCCTGGTGACGATGGCTTGGGTCCTGTTCCGCGCCCCTGACGTCACGGCCGCGTTCCGGATCTTGTCCAGCATGGTCGGTTGGCATGGCTTCGAAGGCAGCGTGCCTTTGAACGCCGCGTGTGGATCGGGATATTGCTCGCCATCGTGTGGTTCGCCCCGAATACGCAGACCATCATGCGCGACTGGCGGCCGGCCCTGGCGATGCCGGAAGGTCTCGCCTCTCTGCTGAAGTGGCAGCCGACGGCGGGCGCTGCCGTTCTCACCTGCTTGCTGGGCCTCAGCGCCCTGCTCCTTATGCAGCGCCAATCCGCCTTTCTCTACTTTCAGTTCTGAAACGCCATGCGCTCTCCCCATCTTCGCTACGTCCTGATCCTGCTTGGCGGGATGCTGGCCGTCACGCTTCCCGTCCTGACGCTGAACCTCCTCCTGATCTGGCAGGGGCTGGCGCCGCGCAACATCATCGTCGCAAGCGAGTGGCAGCAACGCACCGGCGGCGTCACCAGCGCGACGCTCACTGGCATCGACAACCGCCCCTTCAAAGTCCTGCGCCTCGGCGATCGCCTGGCTGATATCAACGGCATCATCCTGGGCTCATCGACGGCGATGCCGATCGCCGCCGATATGTTTCCGCAGCCGATGCGGATGTATAATTTTGCCCAGAACGCCAATTCTCTTCTCTCGATCATCTCCGAGATGGATTGGCTGATCGCGAACGCAGACGGTCGCAACTGGATCCTCGTGGATCTGGATTGGTCGCTGGGTTATTTGTACCAGCAGGGCGAGCCGCCTACGGCCGATCTTTCAGCCGAGAACCAGCAGCTCGCGCTTCTGGCGATGTCTCGCAATCTCCTGCATCCCGATCTGATCCGGGACGCGCTTTCCTATCCTCGGGTCGCGGCGCTGGCCGGCATTCTGCGCAACGTCGCCGCCTCTTCCGACCCGATCATGGCATTCCGAACCGAGTTCCTGACGGCAGGCGGCCTCCCCTACCCTTGCGACGGCGGCTTGGCCCGAGATTTCGAGACGAGCTATCGCGGGCGCTGCATGGGCTTCGATCAGGACGGAAGCACCGGCATGCGGGCGCTCCCGCGTGTCCACGATGCGAGCGCGGTTCTGGAGGCGGCGCTTGCAACCGGCTCCATATACCGGAACCAGCTGGCCGCGTCACAGGGCCAACCCTACGCCCCGTCCCTCTTGCGGCTGGCGCAGGCCGCGCAGCGCCTTCGGTCCAGGGGCGGGGAGATGTTCTTCCTGCTGCCGCCACTCCTGCCGGGGTTGGAGGCCGCGTTCATGAGCAACCCGCAGACCCGGGCCGCCCTCCAGCGAACCAAGGCTGCAATGGGCGAATGGGCACAACTGCATGACCTCACCCTGATCGATGCGGGTGCGTCTGAAAACTACGGCTGCGTCCCGGGCGAGTTCGTGGACGCGCATCATGCGGACCGCCGATGCTATGCCCGCATCATGGCCGCCTGGGCAGAGCGGCTGAGGCGCGCGGCGGCTCCATAATGGCCGGCCCTTTCTTGCGGCGAATTTCGGGCAGGGCTAACCCTCTGCGCCATGACCCTCGCGATCTTCGACCTAGACGGCACGCTGGTGGACAGCGCGCCCGACCTTCACGCCTCGCTCAACCGGCTGATGGCCCGGCACAAGCTGGCCTCATTCGCCTTGCCGGAGGTCGCCGCGATGATCGGCGACGGCGCCCGGGCGCTGGTACAAAAGGCGTTTGCCGCCCGTAGCGCGGCCTTCACCGACGAGGCCGTGGCCGAATTCCTGGTGGATTACGAGGCAAACGCCGCCGTCCTCACCCGCCCCTATCCCGGCATCGTCACGGCGCTGAAGAGCTTCGGCGCGGCCGGCTGGCAGCGGGCGATCTGCACCAACAAGCCCATCGCCGCGACCTGGGCGCTGCTGAACGCCCTTCAACTCGGCGGATATTTCGAGCTGGTCATGGGCGGCGACAGCCTGCCCGTCCGCAAGCCCGATCCCGGCCATGTGCTGGGCGTGCTGGCGGAGCTGGGCGCGCGGGCCGACGAGGCGGTGATGATCGGCGACCACCAGAACGACATCCTCGCCGCCGCCGGTGCGGGCGTGCGAAGCGTCTTCGCCGCCTGGGGCTATGGCGACGGCACCGGGGCCGACCTCAGCGCGGCCAGCCCTGCGGAGCTGCCGGGCCTGCTGCTCTAATCCCGCGTCAGCGCCGTCAGCGCGACCTGGATGGTGCCCCACCAGCGGCTCGCCAGCTCGATCCGCAGCGGCAGGGCGGGACCGTCGGCCGCGGGAAGACCGAAATGGATCACGCTGCGCATGGGCCGCGCATCGTCCGAGCGCTCCACGGGGATGCCGGCGACCAGGCGGCTTTCGATGACGCAGGTCGGCAGGCCTCCCCCTTCCGGATCCCGCTCGGGATCGGTGGTGAGTTCCAGCGCGGTCAGTCGCCGGCCGTCATAGATCTGCGCCCGCGCGTCGCACCGGCCGGTATCCCGCACCTGGCGGGAGAGCTGGAGCAGGGCGGAGAGGGCGTCCAGTGAGCCCGGCAGCGCCTCCGCCGGAATCGGCGTGCGCTCCATGTCCTGGGCAGGTTCGAGTGTCACGACGCGCGGCACGCCGGTGGCGGAGTATTCCAGCGCGGTGCGGCGCACGCTGCCCCGCCAGTTGCCGCTGCTCCGGTGCAGGCGCGGCACCGGCACGGCTCCGCGCCAGATGCCCTCGCTACGCGAGACCTGCTCGCCCCGGAAGATGAGCGAGGCCACGCCTCGGCCGCGGGTGCGCGTCTCGATGGCGTAACCCGCGCCGGGGCGTCCGGGAATCAGATCGACCTGGGATTCCATCACCGTCACGCCGGCGACGGTGAAGACATAGCTCGCATGCCAGGTCTGGGCAGCGGCGGGGCTGCCGAGGAGCACGAGGCCAAGGGTGATGCGCCGCAGCATGCGACGCTAATTGGGGCTTCCCACGACGCGGCGCAACTGTCTTGACACCGGGTCTCTTCCACCGCAAAGGAGCGCCCTCGGATGGGCGCGTAGCTCAGCGGTAGAGCACTGCCTTCACACGGCAGGGGCCACAGGTTCAATCCCTGTCGCGCCCACCATCCGATCCTCCCCTGTCTCTCAGGATTTCATCGTCCGATGGGAATGGTCGTCGTCCCGCCGCGCAGATGCGACAGGCGCAGCGTACAGAGCGTCCCGCCCGGCCGCCGCAGCATGGCGCCCGTCGCGCCACGATTTTCCGGCAGGTTGCGGTCGTGCATGCAACTCGCCGCCGCGAGCACGTTGAGGCTCGCGCTGCCTTCGCGTGGATTGTCGGCATTCCGCGCGACCGCCAGGACGCTCTCCACCGGCGAGATTTCGAGCGCGGTGAGGAAGCCGGCCAGGGCCGCCATGAAGGCGGGATCGTCGAGCTGGCTGCGGTCGTAGCCGAGGTTCAGCATGCCGACGAAGGAGACGATCCGTTGAGTCCGGCTCGGCACCAGGCGCAGCTCGCAGGCGATCTGCGTGGAGCCGTCAGGGCCACGCGCCGTCTGGCAGGAGCTGGGAACGAGCTGGGAATTGACGATGGCCGCGGCCCTGTCCGGAGAAGCCAAGGCGCTCGGCGGCGCGGTCGCGCAGCCGGGCAGGATGAGCGCCAGCGCCAGCATGAATCCGATCCGCAACATTCCGTGCCCCCCAATTGAGGCGCGACATTGCGAAGGCCTCGCAAATCGGTCAAGCGCGAGCCTAAGAGGCAAGAGGCTGCCAGCCCGGCAGGAGAGCGGGAATCTGGCCCTTCGACATCAGCACCGCCCGCTCGACCACCATCTTGCCCTCGGCCGTCAGGCGCGAAATGGCACCGATGGCGAAGCGCACCCGGATCACTCGGGCAAACCCGTAGATGGGAATTTCCAGGACCGGGACATGATCGTCCGGGATGTCGGCACGGCCGATCAGGCGATGTTCGGCTTCGACGCTCAGATAGACTTTCACGTAGATGCCTCCATTCCAGTGGCGTCGCGGTAACTCTCCAATCAGGTGAAGGTTGCGCGGATACGGCTTTCTTTCGCTGTTCATCAGCGAATGCCGCGTTTCGCCCTGGCTGCGCCCGCTCGCGCCTTCGTGCCTGAGGCTGCGTCCCGAAGGGCCATCCATGCCGGCGCATGATCGCTCGCACCCTCGCGCCCGCGGACCTCGCGATCCACGCCGGCATCCGCCAGACGCGCCGCCAGCAAGGGGCTGATCAGCAGGTGGTCCAGCCGAAGTCCGGCGTCGCGCGGCCAGGCCACCCGTTTGTAGTCCCAAAAGGTATAGACCGGCCCGGACGGATGGATCGTGCGGAGCGCATCGGTCCAGCCCTGATCCAGCAGCCGCCGGAAGGCCGCGCGGCTTTCCGGCTGCACCAGCGCATCCCTCGCCCAGGATTTCGTCGGGTAGATATCGGCCTCCGTCGGCACGACGTTGTAGTCGCCGGCCAGGATTGCGGGCAGCCCGGCGAGCGTGGCCGCGTGGGCGATCAATCGCTCGAACCAAGCCAGCTTATAATCGAATTTCGGCCCCGGCTGCGGATTGCCGTTCGGCAGGTAGAGGCACCCCACGAGCACGCCGGAAATGGCGGCCTCGATGTAACGGCTCTGCGTATCCGAGAGATCGCCGGGGAGTTCCCGTCGCGTGAGAACGGGATCCGCGCCGCGGGCCAGGATCGCCACCCCGTTCCAGGTCTTCTGGCCGTTCCAGACCGCGCCATATCCCGCCTCGCGGATCGCCTCCACGGGAAAGCCGCCCTGCGTCGCCTTGAGTTCCTGCAGGCAGACCACATCGGGCTTGGCCTCTCCCAGCCAGGCCAACAGGTTCGGCAGGCGCTTGACGACATTGTTGATGTTGAAGGTGGCGATCTTCATGCGGGCAACCCTGCGGCAGTACCCTCCCGCAACGAAGCTGAAGCGAAGGCGTTGCTGTCCCGCAGCGAAGGAGAGCATCCATGCCCAACATCAAGGCGGCGGCCGGTACGCGCGACCGGACAAAGTAGCAGATGGCCCCGACCGAGAGGACCAAGACCGCACTGGACGAATGCCGGATGCTCATGCTGGGCGCCCAAATCCTGCTCGGCTTCCAACTCCAGGCGCCGTTCCAGAATGCCTTTTCCGAGCTGAGCGGCGCGGAGAAGGCGCTGGAGCTCGCGGTCCTGTGCCTGATGGTGCTCGTCATCGGTCTTCTCATCACGCCAAGTGCGCGCCACCGCATCGTGGAGAGGGGAGAGGCGACGCCGGAGATCATCGGCTTCATCAGCCGCCTCTCGATGGCCGCACTCGGCCCTTTCGCGTTGGCCTTGGCGCTGGCCGTCGGCATAGCAGCCGGGCGCATTGGCGGCGCGCGGATCGGAATGCTCGCCGGCCTCCTCTCAGGGGCCGGCGCACTGGGCCTCTGGTACGGCCCCCTCCTGCTCCCGAAGAAGGCAAAAGCGGCAATGACCACATCCGACGAGAAGACACCGGCGGGCGCCAAGATCGATTTCGCACTCACCGAAGCGCGGGTCGTGCTTCCCGGCGCGCAGGCTCTCCTCGGCTTTCAGCTCGCGATTGTGCTGACCTCCGGCTTCGCGGAATTGCCCGCCGCGGACAGGGCTCTGCACGGGATCGCGCTGGGCCTCATCGCATTGTCGACCATGCTGCTGATGGCCCCGGCCGCCTACCACCGCATCGTCTACGACGGCACGGTCGCCGAGGAGTTCTACCGGACCGCCAGCCTCTTCATCCTGGCGGCGACGGTGTTCCTGGCGCTCGGCCTGACCGCCGACATCCATGTCGTCGCCGGCAGGATTTCAGGCGACGCAAAGGTTGCCAACGTCGCCGCTGCCGGGACGGCCGTGGCCCTGTTCGGGCTTTGGCACGCCTGGCCGTGGTTGGCCCGCGCGCGGCGGATCAGTTCCAGTTCCGCAGAATAACCTCCGTCGTCACCGTCTCGACCTGCTGGCGGTAACGGCTGGAATAGAGCTTGACCGAGGCGTCGTGCGTCTCGTCGGAACTGCTGCATAGCGCGTCGGTGGCGATCACCACGCGATAGCCCCGATCCACCGCGCCGAGCACGGTGCTGAGCACGCAGACATCGGTTTCGCCGCCTGACACCACGAGGGTGTCGACCCCCTCGTGCTGGAGCCGCTCATGCAGGCCCGTCTCGTACCAGGGCGAATAGGCGGCCTTGTCGACCACCACCGCCGGCGGCACGAAGCCGGCGAGTTCAGGAACCAGCCCGATCATCTCCGGGCCGAGTTCGGCGACCGTCATCGACGACCAGCGCTGGTAATAGCGCCGCCATGTCCCCTGCCCCTGCCCCGCATGTTCCGCGGGCACGAAGCGGGTGAAAACGGTCCGCTCCGGATGATGGGCGACGAGTGCGCGGACGCGCGGCAGCACGCGATCCATCCAGGGCGTCTTCCACTCGGTATCCTCGGCGAAGAGCCGCTGCATATCGACGCAGACATGCCGGCAAGTGGCACCCAGCTCGCCGTAAAGCAGGGTGCCGCAGCTCTCCGCCATCGGCTACTCCTTGCCGGTACCCGGCTCCGCCATCGAGCGATGCATCCCCGCCAGCACGCTGGACGGCGTGACGGTGGCGATCGCCGATTGCAGCTTGTTCTTCCAGCCGCTCACCACGTCGCCGTCGCCGCTCATCATCGCGTCGAAGCCGACATTCGCGACATCCACGGGATCGTCCTTCTTCCCCTGGCCGACCTTGGTATCCATCATGCCGGCACGGTCGAAGAATTCCGTGTCGGTCGGCCCCGGCATCAGGCAGGTGACGGTCACGCCGCTATCCTTCAGCTCGTTCCGCAGCGCGAAGGAGAAGGAATCGATGAAGGCCTTGGTGCCGTTGTACACGGCCTGAAAGCTGCCCGGCATGAAGCCCGCGATCGACCCCGTGATCAGGATGCGGCCATGGCCCGCTCGGCGCATGTCCGCAGCCACCTTGTGCAGCAGGTAGATCGTGCCGGTGATGTTGGTATCCACAACCTTGCGGACATCCTCGAAGGACTGATCGAGGAAGCCGTGGCCCAGGCCCCGTCCCGCATTGGCGAGCAGTGCCTCGACCGGGCGGCCGCGGATGGCCTGGTACAGCCGGTCGACCCCCTCGGTCGTGGAGAGATCCACCTGAAGTGCCTCGACGTCGATGCCCTCGCTTTTGAACGAGGCCGCGGCGCTGTTGATCTCCGGCTCGTCGGCCACGACCAGCAGGTCGAAGCCCTCCTTGGCGCAGCGTTGGGCCAGCTCGTAGCCGATGCCCGACGATGCGCCGGTGACGACGGCAAGTTTGCGACTACTCATTGGGTGTTCCTTTCAAACGTGGATCAAGGCGTCAGGACGACCTTGATGCAGCCGTCCTTCTTGTCCCTGAAGGTCTTGTAGAGTTCCGGCCCCTCTTCCAACGTCGCCCGATGGGTGATGACGAAGGAGGGATCGATCTGCCCCTTCTCGATGCGCTCCAGCAGCAAAGGCAGGTATCGCTGCACGGGGGTCTGCGCCATGCGGAAGGTCAGGCCGCGATTGATCGCGGAGCCGAAGGGGATCTTGTCGAGGAAGCCGCCATAGACGCCGATAACGGAAACGACGCCGAAGTTGCGGCAGCAGTGGATCGCCTGGCGCAGCACATGCGGCCGGTCAGTGCCCATGAAGGTCGCGGTCTTGATCCGGTCCAGAACGGAGTCGAAACTCGCGGTCGCATCGGCCTCGGTGCCAACCGCGTCGATGCAGGCATCGGCACCCCGGCCCTTCGTGAGCTTCTGGATTTCGTCGTAGACGTCGACCTCGTGGAAATCGAGCGTCTCGGCACCGGCCGCACGCGCCATGACGAGGCGCTCGGGCACCGTGTCGATGGCAATGACGCGCTCCGCGCCCAGCAGGAAGGCACTGCGGATCGCCATCTGGCCGACGGGACCGCAGCCCCAGATCGCGATGGTTTCGCCGCCTTTGATGTCGCAGAACTCGGCGCCCATATAGCCGGTGGGGAAGATGTCCGACAGGAAGAGGACCTGATCGTCCGTCAGGCCTTCCGGCACTACGATCGGGCCGACATCGGCATAGGGGACGCGCACATATTCCGCCTGCCCGCCGCTATAGCCGCCAAGCAGGTGCGAATAGCCGAACAGGCCGCCAGGTGAGTGACCCCAGAGTTTCTCGGCCATCGACTTGTTGGGATTGGATCGCTCGCAGCCGGAGAAGGCGCCCTTCAGGCAGAAGAAGCATTCGCCGCAGGCGATGGTGAAGGGCACCACCACGCGGTCGCCGACCTTCAGCTTCTTGTTCTCCGCGCCGACTTCCACCACCTCGCCCATGCATTCATGGCCGACGATGTCGCCGCTTTTCATGGTGGGGATGACGCCGTTCAGAAGATGCAGGTCCGAGCCGCAAATCGCGCAGGACGAAACCTTGATGATCGCATCGCGGGGATGCTCGATCCGCGGGTCCGGCACCGTGTCGCAACGGATGTCCCCTTTGCCATGCCAGGTGAGCGCTTTCATCGGATTGGGATCCCCATTGCCTGGGGTTGCAACCGCGGAGCGCCGGGTTGGTTTCGTTGGCATGGATAACATCGAGATCAGTGTAAATTCCGAGGTGCGCTCCGCCCTGGAATCCGCGGCGAAGGCGGCCGGATGCACGGTGGAGGAATGGATCACCCGCCTCGTCAGACGCGAGCTGGCGGGACCGCCGCCCACCGCCGCCGAGCTCGAGAAGCGCATGGTCGGCGCCGAGGACGAAACGCGCGGCGGGCCGGAAGCGATCGAGAAGCCACGCCGGCAGAACGACGACTAACGAATGTTGCATCCGCACGTGCGCTCCTTGTGGTTATAATCATTCGTTAAGGATTCTGCGTTAGCGCTCGAGAGTGGGCGGCCTGGGACTCCCGGTGCCGGGTGGACAAGTGGTTGAAGGCCACCCATCTGTCGCAGCGGTTGTAGCTGGGCACGTAATGGCGAGTGATTTCGAGAGCGACATCGTGGCGATCGAATCGATCACCGCGGTTCCCACTATCCTGGATGTCGTGTGCCGGACCACCGGGATGGGCTTCGCCGCCATCGCGCGGGTCACGGAGGATCGCTGGATCGCCTGCGCCGTTCGCGATGATATCGAGTTCGGCCTCCGGCCCGGGGGTGAGCTGAAGGTCGAAACCACCATCTGCCATGAGATCCGCGCCAGTGGCGGCGCCGTGATCATCAATCACGTCGCGGAAGACGATGCCTATTTCGGACATCCCACCGCCGCCCAGTACGGCTTCCAGAGCTATATCTCGATGCCGATTCTCCTTTCGGACGGACGTTTCTTCGGCACGCTCTGCGCGATCGATCCGCGCCCAGCCAAGCTCAAGACGCCCGAGGTGATCGGCATGTTCAAGCTCTTCGCGGAGTTGATCGGCTTCCACCTCGAAGCGCATGAGCGGCTGGCGGAAAGCGCATCGAAGCTGAAGGAGGAGCGCGAGACGGCAGAGCTGCGCGAGCAGTTCATCGCGGTGCTGGGCCACGATCTGCGAAATCCGCTGGCCGCTATCTCATCCGGCACGCGGCTGCTGCTCGACCGGCCGCTCGATGACCGCGCCGCCGGCGTGGTCGGGATGATGCAGGCCAGCGTCTCGCGGATGGCCGGGCTGATCGACGATGTGCTGGATTTCGCACGCGGCCGGCTGGGCGGCGGCGTCGCACTGAAGCTGGCCGCCGAACCGCTGGCTCCCATCCTCGAACAGGTGGTCACCGAGCTTCGCGTCACCATGCCCGATAAGCCCATCGATGTGAGGTTCGCCTTGCAGGAGCCGGTGTCCTGTGACCCCAACCGCATCGCGCAGCTATTCTCGAATCTCCTCGGCAACGCGCTGGCTTATGGCTCCGCGCAGACGCCCGTTCGCGTCGAGGCCCTGAGCGCGAACGGCGTATTCGAGCTCTCGGTCGCCAATTCGGGCCCGCAGATCCCGCCCGAGACGCTGACGCGCCTCATGCAGCCGTTCTTCCGCGGCGCGGCGCAGGCCACGGGGCGGGGCCTCGGCCTGGGGCTCTACATCGCCTCGGAGGTCGCGCGCGCGCATGGCGGCACGATCGACGTCGTCTCGACCCCCGAGGAAACCGTCTTCACCTTCCGGATGCCGATAGCGCGGGCCATCTGAGGTCCTCACGGTTGCCGCCGTCGCGGCAATCTCGTACCGGCATAGGCATGCATCCCCTGCCGGTGCCGCCGGAGCGCTACGCCGCCTTCCTCCTCTCGACCCTGCCGCGCCTCGCGGCTGTCCCCGCCCTTCGCGGCGGGCGCCGGGTCGCGCTGGATGCCGCGCTCGACCGTGGCTTCGCCGAGGGGCGGGCCGGCATCGGTGTGGAGCTCGGCGTCTGGAAGGGCCGCAGCCTCCGCCACGCCGCCCGCCGCCATCCGCATCGCAGCTTCGTCGGCTTCGACAGCCTGCGCGGCTTTCCCGAGGATGGACGGCCCGACTGGCAGCTGGACTTCGCCGTGGCCAAGCCGCCGCGCCTGCCGGGCAATTGCCGCTTCATCGAGGGGTTCTTCGACCACACACTGCCCGCATTCGCCGGCACGCTCGATCAGCCGATCGCCGTCCTTAACATAGACTGCGACATCCAGACTTCAGCCCATGCCGGGCTGCTGGCCCTGGGGCCGCATCTCTCCCCCGGCAGCACGCTGCATCTGGACGAGGTGCTGAACTACGACACCTGGCTCTGGAACGAGATGCTGGCGCTATTCCGGTTTCTGGAGGCGACTGGGATGGGGGTGGAATGGCTCGCCCATCGCGGCCGCGTGCGCGACCTGCCGGCGACGCTGGATCATCTCGATGCCGGCCGCTACCCGGCCTGGACGGACGACGTGGCCGCGGGGTTCCATCGCCAGGCCGCTTGCGTGCTGACCCCGGTGAATGCCGATCTCGCGATCCTGGACGACCCCGCGTGGCGCCCGGAGATCGCGGCCCTGGCGGAACGGTTGGCGGAACACGCACGGATTTATTCCGAGGGCCGGCTGCAGCTGCAGAATTGCCATCCCGACGAC
>JAQGHY010000180.1 GCA_028291455.1 Rubritepida sp.
TGGAGTTTCCCGGGGCAGATTTGCCGCCTATCATGCCCTGGCCATCCTGGCCGGCAAAGCCGGCATCTTCCGGCGCCGCCATTTGGAGAGTCTTCTTGCCGCCTTCCCGCAACTGCGCCGCGAGGACATGGACGCCCGGATGAGCGAGGCTTACCAGATCGCCGGCATCAGCGAAGTCATGGGCGGCCCGGTGCCGACCAGCCGGTTCTCCCGGCAGATCATCGATCCGCACCAGGCCTTCTTCGGCGGGCTTTCGGTGCTCGACACGCCGGATCTCCGCCGGGAATTGGCGCTGCCCATCGGGCCGGGCATCACGGAGCCAGGGCTGGCCGAGCGCTGGCAGGCCTATGACGAGCAGTACCGCGGCGAGGCGCGCCTCTCGCGCTTCTGGGTCGTCGAGCTGGAGCAGGCGACCGTCTATCCGCCCTTCGGCATCGTGGCCGTGGGGGACCGCCTCGTCCGCGACACGATCCGCCATCCGAAGATGCTGAAATCGGTATTCCCCGACGGGGAGATGGAGGGGTTCCGGGCGGCCATGGGGTCTTCGAGCACGCCGATTGCCGGGGGCACCGTCCCGCCCGCCTATCGCGTGCCCGGCCGGAGCTTCCTGCTCGGCTACGGGCTGGCCGACAACTACTTCAACTGGACGCTGCGCTACGCCTCGCGCGTGGCGCAGTACCAGGCCATGCCGGACGTCGCGCAGCTCGCCGTGCCGATGCCGCGCAAGCGCTACGTCCCGGAGACGCTGGAGTTCCTCGGAGTGCCGCAGCAGGAGGTCATCCACCTCGAGGCGCCGATGATCTTCGACCGGCTCGTGCTGGTCTCGCCCATGGCCTTCGGCCGCTACGAGATCTCGCCGCAGATCGTCGGGACGCTGCGCGACCACCCGCGCGTGCAGGAGCTCTGGCGGCACCCGAAGCGCAGGATCTACATCCCGCGCCGCAACGTCGGCATGCGCCGCGTGGTCAACGAACCGGCGGTGGAGGCGGCGCTGCGCAAGCTGGGCTTCGAGGTCTTCGACAATGCGGAGCATCCGGTGCGCGAGCAGATCCGCGCCTTCCGCCACGCTGCGCTGGTCGTCTCGCCGCATGGCGCGGGCCTGTCCAACATCGCCTATTGCGACCCTGGCACGCCGGTGGTGGAGCTGGTGCCCGAGGGCTACGACCAGGGCGTCACCTCCTACCGCAGCCTCTCGGATCTTTTCGGCCTGCCCTACACGCAGCTCTTCGCGAAGGAGGCGAAGCCGGACCGCAAGGGCAACCGCTGCAACTCCGACATCGAGATCGACGTCGAGGAACTGGTGCGGACCATCGGTGGGGTGGCGGCATGACCGGTCGGTCGCGCGGATGGTGAGGGCCGTCCCGCAGCCGGCGCCGGAGCTGGCCCAGGCGCCGCGCGTGATTCGCGACATTTCGGCGCGGGTGCCGGGCTACGACTTCCGGACTATCCTGGATGTCGGCGCCAATCTGGGCCAGTCCTGCCTGCCGCTGGCCGAGGCGCTGCCGCGCGCCCGCATCTATGCCTTCGAGCCGGCCGCCCGCAGCTTCGCGGTCCTCCAGGCCAATGTCGCGGACCAGCCGGGCGTCGAGGCGGTGAACCTCGCCTTGGGGGCCAGGACGGAGCGCGGTGCCATGACGGGCCGCGGGACTTCGGTCGTGAACCGGCTCACTTTGCCGCCGCCTTCGGTGCAGACCAGTCTGGCGCGAACAAGTCTGGCGCAGGCATTGGGGCGGGCGCCTGGAGGTCCTCCACCCGTCCTCGAACCGCCGCGAAGGGCGCGGCAGCAGGAGGTGGAGATCGTCGCCGGCGCGGATTTCTGCCGCGACCGGGGCATCGACCACATCTCCTTCCTCAAGGTCGATACCGAGGGGCACGACCTGGAAGTGGTGCGCGGCTTCGGCCCGCTGCTCCAGATCGTCGACTTCGTGCAGGTCGAGGCCGCGACGAACGAGTACAACGAGACCCACGTGCCGCTGCGCGACTTCCTGACGGTGCTGGGCCAGGCCGGCTTTTATCTGTTCCGCATCTACGGGGAGGCCTTCGAATTCAAGGGCGGCGGGCGGCCGGTGTCGCGGCGCTGCAATCCCGTGTTCATCCATCGCCGCCTCGTCGGCGACATGGAGGGGATCAGCTAGCCGCGCCTCAGCTCAGCGCGGCCTTGCGGACTTCCTCCCGGATCTCGCCCATCAGCAGCGCCTTGAGGGCGGCGAATTCCGGCGTGGTCTTCATCGTCCAGTCGCGCGGATAGGGCAGCGGCACCGGCACATCCGCCTTGATGCGCCCGGGCCGTGCCGACATGACGATCACCCGGTTCGCCAGGAAGATCGACTCGTCGATGTCGTGGGTGACGAAGAGCACCGTCTTGCGACCCTCGGCGGAGCCGGAATCGTCGCCATCCTCCCAGATCTCGAGCAGCAATTCCTGCATCAGCTCCCGCGTCTGGTGGTCGAGGGCGCCGAAGGGCTCGTCCAGCAGCAGGATCTCGGGGTCGTTCGCCAGCGCGCGGGCCAGCGCGCAGCGCTGCTGCATGCCGCCCGAAAGCTGCCGCGGCCAGTGGTTCTCGAAGCCCTTCAGGCCCGTGCGGGCAATGAAACGCGCGGCGATGGCCTGTTGCTCGGCCTCGGGCAGACCGCGCTCGGCGAGGCCGAAGCGGATGTTCTGTGCGACGGTCAGCCAGGGGAACAGCGTGTAGGACTGGAACACCATGCCGCGGTCGGGGCCGGGGCCGGTGACCGGTGCCCCATCGAGCGTCACCTGGCCAGCGGTCGGCTGGTCGAGGCCCGCGACGATGCGCAGCAGCGTGGACTTGCAGCAGCCGGAGGGGCCGAGGATGGCGACGAACTCGCCGGGAGCAACCGTCAGGTCCGTCGGCTGCAGCGCCAGCATCGGCCCGGCCGCCCCTCGGCTGGGGAAGGAGCGCGTGACGCCGCTGATCTGAAGGGTCTTGCGGCTCATAGCACCGCCCAGGGGAAGAGCGCCCGGTTCAGCGCCTTGAACAGGAAGTCGGTGACGAGGCCGATCACCCCGATGACCACGATGCCGAAGATCATCTGCCCGGTGTCGAGCAGCCTCTGGCTGTCCATGATCATGTGCCCGATCCCGGACGTCGCGCCGATGAGCTCGGCGACGATCACGTAGGTCCAGGCCCAGCCGAGCACGAGGCGCAGCGTCTCCATCACCTGCGGCCCGGAGGAGGGGATGATTACCCGCCGGACGATGCCGCGAGACCGCGCGCCAAGGGTATAGGCCGCCTCCACCAGGTCCATCCGCGTGGCGCCCGCCGTCACCGCGACCATGATGACGATCTGGAAGAAGGTGCCGATGAAGATCACCGACAGCTTCTGCGCCTCGCCCACACCGGCCCAGAGGATCAGCAGCGGGATGAAGGCGCTCGCCGGCAGGTACCGCGCGAAGGAGATGAAGGGTTCGAAGAAGGCCTCGACCGGCTTGAACGCGCCCATCATCAGCCCGAGCGGAACGGCCAGCACTGCCGCGATCAGGAAGCCGGACAGCACGCGGGCGATGGTGACGGCGATATCGCCGGCGAAACCGAACTCGGTCAGCAGGCTCCATCCGGCGATGAGCGTCTTGCCGGGATCGGCCAGGAACAGCGGCGGCACCCAGCCGGAGTAGGTCGCTGCCGCCCAGGCCCCGATGAACACGGCGAAGAAGCCGGCGCCCAGCATGATGCGGGCGCCGGTCGAGACCGGAACGAGTGGCTTCACCCGAGGAAGGAGGTGTCGAGCAGCCCGCCCAGATTCACGTCCTGACGCACCACGCCGCTTTCGCGCTGCACCGTGTGCGCCTTCTGCATGAACTGCGGCAGGCCGTCGGCGACATAGGCCTTGTTCTTCGCCTGATCGAGCCATTCGATGAACTGCGCGCTGGCCTTGAACTGCTCGCCAGTCTGGTTCACCCGGCGGCCCATGATCTCGTAAGAGCGATCCGGCTCGCGCTCGATCATGGCGAGCGCGTCGTACCAGGACTTCACCACGCGGCGCACCGCGTCCGGATTGGCCCGGACGAAGGCAGGCTGGAAGCCGAGCGTATCGACCACGCAAGGGTAGTCCAGCGTCGTCGCGAGGATCCTGCCCTTGTCGGCGCCCATGGTGCGGACCTGGGAGAGATAGGGCTCGTAGGTCGAGCAGCCGTCGAACTGCCCGGCGACGAAGGCCTGGGCGGCGGGCTGCGGGGCGAGGGCCGCCGTGGTCACGTCGCGAATGGACAGCCCGTTCTCGCGCAGCATGTAGGCGAGCACGAAATAGGGCGTGGTCCCGGCGCCATCGACTGCAAGCGTCTTGCCCTTGAGGTCGGCCCAGCCGGTGATGGCGGGCCGCACGGCCACGCCGTCACCGCCGCGCGAGCGGTCGAGCACCAGCACCTGCACCAGCGGCGCGGCGCTGGCCCATAGGATCATGGTGTCCACCGTGGTGACCACGCAGTTCAGCGAACCACCGACGAGGGCGAGGTTGCGCTCGCGCTGCGGCACGAACTTGGTCTCGACCTCGATGCCGTTGGCGCGGAAGAGGCCGGCGCCCTCGGCCAGGCTCAGCGGTGCGAAGCCGGTCCAGCCGGACATGCCGATGGTGATCTTGGGCAGCGTCTGGGCACGCAGCAGGGAGGGCGCTGCAATAAGCCCCGTTGTCGTGGCGCTGAGGAAGAGACGGCGGTCCATCTGAGTCACTCCGATATCGGGACTATCCTACCCTACCTAAGTGTAACCCCAGGGCAAGCGCAGCCAGGGCTCCTCGCCGCCCGCCGCCGCGGGGAATGCCGCTTGCGACGGCAGCCCACCCGCGCCGTGCGCCCCCTGCGGGCAGGCGGCGGCTTATTCCGTCAGGATATTGTGGCTCCGGATCAGCTGCGTATACGCCTCGGTCTGTTCCGCCAGCCAGTTTCCGAAGGTCTCGGGACCATCGGTGCGCTGCGTGGCCCCGAGGTCGACGAGCCGTGCCGCGAGCTGGGGCTGCGCCAGCGCGTCGCGCATCGCGGCATGCAAGCGGTTGATGAGGACGGGCGGCGTGCCGGCAGCCACGAGCGCGCCTTGCCAGGTTCCGGCATCGACGCCGGGCCAGCCCAGCTCGCGGAAGGTCGGCACCTGCGGCAGCGCGGCGAAGCGTGTTGGGCCGGTCACGGCCACCGCCCGCATCTGGTTGTTCACTGCGAAGGGCAGGGACTGCGTGGCGCCTGCCATCGTCATGCTGGCCTCGCCCGTGGTGACGGCGAGCAGCGCGGGCGCACCGCCGCGATAGGGCACATGCGTCATCGGGGTGCCCCAGGCGTCCTCCAGCATGACGGCGGTGAGATGCGAGGAGGTTCCGGTGCCCGAATTCGCCACGTTCAGCGTGTTCGGATGCGCCTTGGCATGAGCGACGAGCCCCGCCGCGTCCTGGACGGGCAAGGCATTCGCCACGCCCAGGATATAGGGCGCGTAGATCACCATGCTGACGGGCGCGAGGTCGGCGGGCTTGAAGGACAGGCGCGGAAAGAGGGCCGGGTTGGTCGCCAGCGTCGTCACGTCCATCAGCAGGATGGTGTGGCCGTCCGGCGGGCTTTTCGCCACGAAATCGGCGCCGATATTGCCGCCCGCGCCGGTGCGGTTCTCGATGACGACGTTCTGGCCGAGGGTGCGCGTCAGCTCCGGGCCCATGAGGCGCGCCAGGATGTCGCTGGTGCCGCCGGGCGCATTGGGAATGATGAAGCGGATCGGGTGGTCGAAGGTCTGCGCCCGCAGGGCCGGCGCCGCGAGTGGCAACGTGGCGGCACCAAGTGCCAGGCGCATGATGGAACGACGATTCATTTTTAAGTTTCCTCCTGGGCTCGATCCTATCCTGGCCGTCAGGCCGCTGTCGCCCTTTTCCCCACTTCGGCGAGGCTACAGCCCAGCCGCTGCAGCAGCAGGTCGATGTCGCCGATATCCTCCGGCGTCAGCCGCGGGCCGGGCTGGCGCATGGCGGCGCTGCGAATGGCGCCGCGGCGGCGCAGCACTTCCTTCCGCGCGGCCACGCCCCAGAAGCCCTGGCCCTCGTAATTCAGCAGCGGCAGGTAGCGGTCGAACACGTCCCGCGCCGCGTCGCGCTGGCCGGAGGCGTGCAGCCGGTACACCTCGGACAGCATCTCGGGATGGGAGAAGCCGGCCATGGGCCCGTCCGCTCCGTGGTCCATTTCCGTCGGCAGGTAGAGCGCATTGTTGCCCGTCAGGATCGCGACCCGCCTTCCCTGCGAGGCACGCAGGCGGGAGATCTTGGCCGGGCTCGGGATGTCCTCCGCCTTCACCACCTGGATCTGCGGAAAGGCTTCGATCAGCCGGAGAATGGAGGGCACGGACATCCAGACGCCGGTCGAGAACGGAAAGTCCTGCAGCACCGTCGGCACGTCGCCGATCTTGCGGAACACCGCGTCGAAGTAGCCGAACAGCTCCTCCTCTGTGCGGGTGCCGCCGGGTGGGGCGATCATCACCCCCGCGGCGCCGCGGTCCATCACCTTGCCCGCCAGCTCCGCGAGCGCGGCCAGGCTCGGATTGCTCACGCCGACAATCACCGGATGGCCCTGCGCCCGCTGGATGAAGCGGCCGGCGACGGAAAGTGCCTCCTCCGCGCCGAGCTTGCCGCTCTCCCCGCTCACGCCCAGCACCGTCAGCCCGTTGGCGCCGTGGCGGAAGTAGAAATCGGTCAGCGTGTCGACGCTGTCGAGGTCGATCGCGCCGTCCTCGCCGAAGGGCGTCTGCGCGATGATGTAGACGCCGCGAATGTGATCGAGCATCGATTGGTTCCTTTGTTCAGGCGTTCTGCACGCTCTCGCGCACCACGGCGTCCGGCCGCGTCCGCACCCCATCCTGCAGCCGCATGCCGAGACCCGGCGCGGTGGGTGCCTGCACCATTCCGTTCCGCAACACGGGCAGATCGGTGACGAGATCGCGATACCAGGTGGCGAGCGTCGCGCGCACCACCTCCTGGAAGATCGCGGTGGGCGCGTGCAGGGCCAGGTGCAGCCCGGCCATCAGCGTCACCGGGCCGGTGCAGTCGTGCGGGGCCAGCGGCTTCGCATAGGCCTCGGCGAGGGCCGCGATCTTGCGCCCCTCGGTCAGCCCGCCGCACCAGGCGAGGTCGAGCATCACCATGTCCAGCGCGTCGCCGGCCAGCAAGTCGCGGAAGGGCACCACGCCGCCCAGAGTCTCGCTGCCGCAGATCGGCGTGCGGGTCTGGCGCCGCAGATCGGCCAGGGTGCGGACATCGTCCATCTTGGCGATTGGGTCCTCCGCCCAGAAGACGCCGACATCCTCCAGCGCGCGGCAGATGCGGATGGCGGCGTGGCTGCTCCAGAGGCTGTGGAGCTCGGCCATCACCTCGATCCGGTCGCCCACCGCGGCGCGGATTTTGCGGAAGGGCTCGATGCCGGCCTTGAGGTCCTGCAGGGAGATCATGTGACCGCCCGAGGCCTCGGCGTAGATGTCGAGCGGCCAGATCTTCATGGCGGCGTAGCCCTCGGAGAGCAGGCTCTCGGCCAGCCTGCCGGCGTCGTTCATGAAGGCGATCTGGTCGTCATAGGGGCCGGCGGCCTCGTCCTGCCCGGAGACGTCGCGGCGGCCGCCGGCGGTGTTGTAGGAATAGCCCGCGCAGGTGTTGTAGGCGCGGATTTCCGTCCTGACAGCGCCGCCCAGCGCCTCGTGCACGGGAATGCCATGGCGCTGCCCGGCGAGGTCCCAGAGTGCGATATCCACAGCACTCGCCGCGCGGATCTCCGCGCCCGCGCTGTTGAAGCCAAGATAGGGCGTCATGAGGTGGCGGGAGACGGCCTCGATGCGGCGGGCGTCGCCGCCGAGGAGGAAGGGTGCCACCTGCTCGTGGATTACCGCCTCGACGGCCTGCGCGCCGCGGAAGGATTCGCCGAGGCCGGTCAGCCCTTCATCGGTCTCGATCTCAAGCCAGATCAGGTTGGGGCGTTCGGCAATGCGGATGGTACGGAGGCGGGTGATGCGGGACAAGCAAAGGGCTCCTGTTCGGCGCTCGTGCGGTGGGAGCTGCGGAGGTGTTCGCCATGTGCTCGGCGGTCCCCGCAGCGATGTCACCGCCGCGCCCAGGATCGATCCTCACCCAATTCCCTGGAAAGGTGAATGCCTTCGGCGGGATCCGAACCTACGGTGGTGTCTTCATCCGCGCGCGGCTCACGGTCCAGATCGCGGCATCGCCGGTACGATGCGATCGCCGCTATCGCGGTGAGTGCGCGCTGGCCTAGCCGGCTACCAGTGTCCAGCCATTCGCGGGGAGCCAGGTCTTCAAGGTGCTCGGCATGGCGTGGGCGGCATCGAGGCGCACGAAAAACTGCTCCTCGTGCAGTGGGAAAGTCAGCTGGTAAGTCACGATAACTGCTTCCGAGCAGGTCACGTTCTTGATCACCTCGTTTCCGGCCTGCGCAAAAAGTGCAGGCGTGCCCTTATTGGCCTCGTACCGCTCCCGGTATTTCATCAATCTTGTAAAGGCGTCCGGGCCGAAGGCGGACGAGCCGAGCAGGAGGCGAACCGCTCGATAAGCACCGTAAACGGCACCGACCGAAATAGCGTCCGACACTCGCTGAAGCGTGGCCTTGCGCGCAGCTGCATCTGGGCATTTCGCCCATGGCGGCCGAAAGACCAAAATGCCCGCGCCACTGGCCATATAGGAGAGAACCCCACCTTTGTCTTTCTGGTTAGGTTCCTTGTGGAAGTTTCCGAAGAACTGGGCATGGATGATCGTCTTATTGTCGTAAGCCATGCCAATGTGCCCGGCACCACCCGGCATGTAGAGAATGTCACCAGTTTCGATGGCCAAGATTGCCTCCCGCAGAGCAATGCCGCGAACGCTAACCGTGCGCGGGATGATCTCTATGCAAGAGATTTGCACGCATAAGTCGAAACTGCATAGGTGATTTACTCTATTGCGTTGAGCGGGGGCGCCTATCGCGAGCGCCCGTTCCTGCACTGAGCAATCCACTGGAAAGTGGCGTCCCCGGCGGGATTCGAACCCACGGCCCCCAGATTAGGAATATGCGAGCGCGACGCGACATTGCGGACCCAGACGCGACGTAAACCGCCATTTGCCTTGCCTTCCAGAAGGTGTCCCTCTTATCGTCCCGACGTAAACCGACACGCGGACCCGTAGCGGACCTAACCGCCGGGTCCGCATGGGGTCCGCAAAAACAAAATAAGAGGGTCGAATAAGAGGGCCATGCCGAAGCTGACGGACCGGTTCATTCTAGCATTTGCCCCGGCTGAGGGCGCGAAGGATCGGCTCACCTTCGACACTGAGGTGAAGGGGCTCGGCCTCCGCGCCACGTCCTCCGGAACAAAGACATTCATCGTCCAGTGGACGGACAAGGCCACGGCGCGGAAGGTCCGGGAGCCCATCGGCGTGTGGGGTGCCATCACCCTGGAGCAGGCGCGCGAGGCAGCCCGGATCCGGCTTGGACGCGTGGCTGCCGGCTTCAATCCAAAGGCCGAACGCACAGCTCGAGCCGCCGAGGAGGCAAAGCAGCGCGAAGAGGTGGCTCAGGCGAAGATTGACGCCGCCTTCACGCTTGAAGCTTTGATCGATGATTGGGCCCGGCTCCACCTCTCCAGCCGCCGGCCGCGCTACTCGGCCGAAGCGCAGCGCGCTCTCCGGCTGACCTTTAAGGCCCAGCTGGGCCGCTCCGCAGCGACCTTGAGGCATGATGCCGTCATCGCCGCGCTGGACAACCTGGTGGGTGAGGGCAAGGCCGCCACGGCGCGCCTGACGATGGCCTATGGACGCTCCTGCTATGGCTGGGCGGTGAAGCGTCGTCGACTGGTCCTAAACCCCTTCGCTGGGCTTCCTGCCATCGAGGGAAGCAGCACCTCTCGCGACCGTGTCCTAAGCGACGAGGAGATCGGACAAGCTTGGCGCGCGGCAGTGAAGGTGCCAGCGCCTCACGGTCCATTAGTGCGCTTCCTATTGCTGACGCTGGCCCGGCGGGATGAAGGGGCCCGGATGACCTGGGGGGAGATCGCCGCGGATCTCTCGACCTGGACGCAGCCCGGGGAGCGGACGAAGAACGGGAAGCCCCACGTCGTGCACCTGGCTGACCCGGCGAAGGCGATCCTCCGCGAGCTGCTCGGGGTGCCGGAGCGAAAGCCGCTGCCTGCGCTGCCTCCTGCCAGCCAGCTGATCTTCGGCCTTGCCCGCAATCGGCCGATCACGGCCTTCAGTTGGATCAAGCGGGAGATGGAAGCGGCGATCGCTGCTGAGCTCGAGATGCGGCCAACTAGGGCCGATAGGACGGCTTCCGCGTTGGCGGCGTGGGTGCTGCATGATTTCCGGCGCTCGGGCGTCACCTGGCTCGCTGGGGCCGGGTTCCCGCCGCACGTCGCCGACCGACTGCTCAACCATGTTGGCGGGACGATCTCTGGCGTTGCGGCGGTCTATCAGCGCGGAGAGTTCTTGGCTGAGAGGAAGGCGGCACTGGATGCTTGGGCGGTGCACGTTGTGGCGTGTGCTGGGGGGCGAGAGGCGACGCCTAAGGTAACGAGCCTCGATAGCGAGAGAAAACGGCGACGCGCACGGTGAGGTTGGAGAGCGCCCAGCGGGCCGTGGAATTAGGCCCGCCGCTACAGCCGCGCAAGATGGCCGCTTCGGTGATTGACAAGGGGAAGAGCGCCATGGCGGCGGCCGAGTCCAAGAAAGAAAATTTATTTGTCAAGGGGACTCTTGCGTGTGCAGATTTCCGAGTCTAAATAGGGGCTAGCTCATCTACCAGCCTACGGGCGTCAGTGTGGAAGGAGTTTCAGCCCCGTTCCCGTAAGGGGGCGGGGCTAGCCATTTGTGGACGAGTATGTGCGCCAACGCTTGATAAATTTATTGACCTGATGCGCGTAGGGCAGCGGATAGGCTGTCCAGGGCAAGACGAAGTCCTCACGCTCCGCCAAAATAAATATATATCCGGCGTCTTCGCATAAAATATAAGTCCGCCTACCCCTGGACCCTTCCTCAGACCAAATCTTAAGGCAACTATCCTCGCAGTTTTCAATAATGGCTTTTGGCCAAGCAATGCGCTCACACCGCCGCATATCCGGCGTGCGATCTTCCTCGATCGACCCTTCTGATATGAAATGCCAGAAGGTGGCCTCTCGTCCGAGAATAACTGGATTCCGCTTTAAGCCTACGCGTTTACCTCGAAATTTCAGGGGTGCGCCCCGGAAGTCCAGTTTGAATTGATCATATAACGCATCGAGGTATTTATCCCAATCACCTCTATGCTCGTCTAAAGTCAACAGCGGAGGAAGCCATAGCGGATTCATGGCTCTTCTGAACCACGCCAGATCAAGATGTTAAACTTCTCCTCGCGGTACAAAGTATTTTTGTCAAGGGTGTATCCGCTACGCTTAGATATCCGATCGATTAATGCAGTCTTACCGGCATTAGCATTTAATCCCCTCGCGCGATATGCCATTGCACCGATGAGAACGTCGGCCAGTTGCGCTTGCTGAGTCTCATGGGATCGAACTTGCTGTACACGCTGAATGACAGTGCGGGAAAAATCATAAGCGTTGTTGCAGAGGACATCGTGCAGTTTGTTTACTTTAGAATTGCTACGAGTGTCTTTAATATCCAGATAAATTCTGTAAGCTGAATCTGGTTTCAAAATGACTTTAAGCATGTTAAAATACATTTTATAATACCAATCATCATGGGATTGGTTAAAATGATTATGGTTTATTACAGATTTGTTCGGGATTACGAGACATCTAAAGTTCAAATGGTCATCGTCAAAGAAATAGTCGATTAAATCCATATAGAGTTGAATTTTTCCGAGGCTAACTTTTGTCCATTTGAACTCGAAATCCTTTGGCATTTTGTGCCGCAAACGAATCTCGTTAATGCGTTCAGCGATTTCGCGCTTCTTAGCTTCCGGGCACCATAAAGCACCGAAGACCATAGCGCGTTGTCCGTCATGCTCTAAGTGGCAAGACTCGTCGCAATAAACGTTCGTTACCCCATCCATGTTGGATAAATGATCGCCCTGCAGGGTGTTGTCGAGACCCATTTCGACGAAAGTGGCCCGCCAGTTCACTCTGACCTTCTGCTCGCTTGCATCGGCGGCTATAGATTGCCATACGGTGCAGATCAAAAAATGGGCATTTATAAGGACTTGGAGCCTCGTGGCGATAAACTCAAAGGCTTGGCTGGAAGGCCGGGTTGCGGGGCTCAAAGGCGAGCCGGAGCATAAGAACCCCTATCGCGGCGCCGACTTTGAGACCTGGTACCGAGGGTGGAAGACGGGACGGGCAGGCACTGAGCCAGAAAACAGCAGCAAAGGGTCATAGAGGCTACAATGCTTGAGGTGGAGGAGAGGATGCCCGATGTTCGCCAGCAGGCCCTCACAGTGCGATAGCGGCCGGGTGTCGCGAAAGCGGTGAGATGCCCGGACTGGACGCCACTATCGTCCTGAGGTGAACGGCCCGGCTGGCGTGGCCTACACAGCCACGGGCGTGATTCTGAGCTGCTGAGGAGGAGTCACATGGCCGACAAGGTACCCCGCACTGAACTCACAAGGGCTATAGGCGAATCATCCAAGCCCTTTGAGGAGACAGCGCGCAAAGGCGAAGAGATTGCCGCCAACATTGTCCGAGACGGCCTAAAAACCATCGTGCTGCTTAACTCTGGCGCAGCCCTAGCCATGCCCGCCGTCACCACCTTCATCGGCTTCGATGCAGCAGCAAAGGCGTCGCTGATCTACCCGATGGGGCTGTTTGCCGTGGGCGTGATCAGCGGCGTGTTCGCGATGGCGACTGCTTATTTCGCAATGTGCATGCACATTGAGGGCAGCCGGGCCGATGGGGAATTGCGGCAGCACCAGCATCTTCACTTCCTCACCGACACGATGGAAGCATCCGGCGTCAAAGAGTTGGAAGCGAAAAAGACCGAGAAGCGCGATGACTGGTGGCGTCGCTATAAGCGCTGGCGACTCGCCGGTATGGTGCTATTCGCGCTTGCCTTGGCCGTTTTCGTCGCCGGCGCGATCTGGGTCTTCTGGCTCGCGTTGATGAAGTGACGGCGTGTGGAGAGCGGCAATTGCTCGCGCTCCCGGAAATCGTCGATGCTCACGGACCCGCGCGCCTGTCATGCGCGAGCTTCATGAGCGCGGCTAAGACCTCGGCTTTGCCCTTCACGTCCGACGAAGAGAGACGGAGCCGGTACAGGCTCCAACGGGCGTTGTATTCGAGCTTGTCGAGCCCGGCTTCCTCGATAATCGCGTCCACATCATCGCTCTGGGGCAGCTTGAACTCGATGGTCAGCGTCGATTTCTTGGGCCGAAAGGCCACGAAGTTGTAGGGAAGCCCATCGCGGCCGAGCCCAATATAGTGCTTGTTGTATTTAAGGGCCACAGAGGGATCAAGCTTGCGGATCATCTCTAGGCACTGGTCGACCAGACCCAGCGTCGCTTTTGATCCTTTGCCTTCCCAGTAGGGTCTGTCAGCAGGAAACGCCTCAGCCTCTTCATCCTCGTCTACGAGCCCGCGGGCCATCTCGTCCATGACACGCGTGAAGATGATCGTGGTCTTACCCCCCACCTTGAGAGCCTGCATCTGAAGGGCAATCAGCGGGATGGTACCGTTGAAAAGAGCGATTACGTTGAGAAAACGGCTCGTGATGTCCTCGGCGATCATCACGGCGCAGTGGTCATACTGCGGGTAACGCTTTCGCTCGATATCCCAATATTCGATTGTTCGGATGATATGCGTCTCGTCGGTCGGGCCGAGTTGCAGTTCGACCTCGTAGCGGCGCTTGGTGTCGGGATCTTGCAGGAGCAAATCGAGGCGGCCGGCGCGGGGCTGGATGCGCTCTTTCTGGCGCAGTTCCAGGTCGCCGAGGCCCAGGATGCTCGGATCGTCGGCGATGAGGTCCTGCACCCACTTCTCAGTCAACTCAGGGTGTGCGCGCAGCGAAAGACGCTCCGCCCGCTCGAAATCTACCATGGAGGCTCCTTAGTGCCCGCGGCGACTATCTAGAAGGCAACGGCATGCATCAAGGAAGTCAACCGAAAGCGCACGTCCGGGGCCGAGCGCGGGGCCTGTCCCTGCTCCACTACTAAGGGCATGCTAGGTAGACCCGCATCCAGGCGAAGAAGCCGACGGCTTCTGCCGGGGTAGTGGCGATTCCATCTGCCCCTCTCAGGGCGTCTTCGCTCCGGTATCGAAGGAGTCGCACCACGCCTGGGCCTGCTCCTGCGTCTTTGGCCGCCAGTCGGCATCGCGGTGCCATAGCCCGGGAGCACGCTCGGTCTCGGCGAAGAAGATCTCCTGCTCGTCGCCGGAGCTCGTCTCAATAGTTCTGACGACCACGCGTCGCGCGGAGCTCTTGCCTGTGATGACGGTCATTCTCGCCTCCCCGATCCATCAATTGTATCAGGCATCCTCTATCAGGTCCCCCAGAGGCACCAGCGCGTTTGCCAGGCGTTACCTATCCGCCTGCATGGCTGCGAGCGTTCGCTTCGCCTTCTCGACGACGTCAGCCGGCAGCTCTGCCGCGAAGTCGATCGCGATCTGCTCATACGAGCAGTCGAGCCGGTGGTACTCGGCCAGTCGCTTGAGCCCGTCCGTCGGCTTGCCGCTCTTCAACGCTACAAGCAGCGCTCCCTTCGGGCCGTGGTCCCTGATCGCGCGCTCTGTGTAGCCCGCCGGCTGATTACGTCCGTGCTTGTGCTTCAGGATCTCGCGATACACGCGCAGTGCCTCAAGGACGCGGCCCTCCAGCGTGTCGCCGCCCGCTTTCACTTTTAAGGCCTTCGCCAGATCTACGTCGCGGATGCGAGCCTCGGTAAGGGAGGCGACGGTTTCGTTCCCCGCCTTCCGGTTGTGCTCGAGGCAGCTGCGGAGCCAGGCTAAATCCGTCGAAGCGTTGATTGCCACGATAAGGTTGGACGGCGCTGCATCAGCCATTGGTGGAATACTCCGGTAGCGTCTTCCTCAGCCTCACCCCGGGCCTCGCCATCCTTTTGCATGGATCGTTTTGACCCTTCCTGAATACGGCTGCACGCGCCCTAGCGGGTCAGGGTTCGCCACCAATAGTCCAGAGCATGCGAGTTGACGCTAAACCAAACCGCAAGGTTTCCGACTACGCATGATCCGAACCAAAGACGAGCAGGTTTTGTATCTGACTTAAGGCAGGCGACAGCCAGACCAGTTGCAAGCACCAGAAAAATCAAGCTGCCGGGATTGAACTCTCGATTTTGCACGTCACTTGCCCGCGCTGGCTTTCAGCCCCCACACCACCAGCCGGCGAATTGCTTCTGATCGCGAAGGAAGGTCTGGCTGCGCGCGTCGCCAGTCGTCCACTGACGCTATGAATGCCTTAGAAGTCACTAGCTGAACGCGCTGATCAAGCTTCGGGTCATCCATAAGACAACGTTACGCCAAACGCGTCGGTTGCTGCAAGTGTGTAACTTGCTTGACGACCCGAGCAACATGTGTAAGTTGAGGCGGCCAGGTGAAGCGGCTGAAACGCTCCATCTGGCCTAACCACAACCCGCTGTGGAGCAACAGGATCATGGCTACCCAAAAGAATAGCACCCCGCGCAAGCCCGCGAAGGGTGAAAGGAAAGCTGCGAACCAAGACGAGCGCAAGGCCACTGTAGCCGACTACGCGAGGCTGGAGTTTGACGGTGATGGCGGAGCGACACTTGCTGCGCTGAAGGGCGTCGACGACTTGGGCGATCGTCTAAGTAGCCATGCAACGGCGGTCACGATCGCGGCCCGCTTGCTTGGCCAAGATCACCATCAGGTGCGCCAAGCCTGCATCAGCGAACCTGACGCCATGATCGAGGTCTCTGGCTCTATCGAATCCTCAATGGCTTTCTTTCGCGCCGCGCTAGAGATCCTGCAGAGCGCGAATGTCCGCATCTTGGCGGGCCTTAGCTACGCCGCTCACCTGCCGGGCGCGCCAGCATGAGCGCGGCAGGCGTGATCGTCTCCTGCGCCATTCTGGACGCGGCGAGCATCGCTGAGCTGGTTTCGTGTAGCCGGCTCATGAACGCGGCAATGGATGGATTGCCGCAGTGCTTCCAGGACGAGCACATAGGCGGTTTGGTGGAGATGGACGACCGGCTCTTGGAGTACCTGGCGCAGCGCGTGCCGGGCTCGGCCGAGGATTTCGCCCACAAGGCGGCCTATCTGCTCGCACGGCAGAGCGCGAAGGATATGTCGGCCGATGTTGCCGATCTGGTCGTGGAGGCGCTGGAGGCGGATGCCGCGGCCCGCCTGCTTAGGCAAGATCACCATCAGGTGCGCGACGGCATGCTGCTACAGGCCGCTGGCGGCACAGCGTCGTGACAAGGTATCCATCGACTGACGGGGCTAGGCTTGGCCGCCGATCGCCTGGCTCTCCGCGCTGGGATGCCCCGTCTACTTTCACCTGCGGATGGCGCTGCGGAGGCGTAAGTGATGAGCGACGAGGCGACCGATCACGCAGCCCAGTTGGCCGCCCATTTGGCCGCCATCGACTGGGAGGCGAGTATCGAAACCTTCCATGCACTAGCGAAAGAAACGCAGAACCCGATTTACGCTTGGCACGCGCTCGAGGCGCGCTTCAAGGGCAAGCTCGGCGCCGGGTTCGAGAAGGACATCGGCGGAGAGTTCACAATTCCCGGATGGGTTGCGGAGTATCTGCTCGCCGTGATGTTGAACGTTCTCGACCTAGCCGCCGGAATCGATCCACGCATCGAGAAATCCGGGGCAGATCCTGGCGAGGCCACAAAACCGAGTGTCGCGCAGTACCGCACTCCGGAGGAGATCCTTCAGTCACCGGAGTGGAAGGCGCACATGGAATCGGTAAGCATCTCGCCCAACGACGCGATGAAGCTCCTGCCTATGGTACTGGGGCTGACGCGCAGGGGTGGGTGGAACGCCTTCTCCGCGTTCAAGGCGAGCACCGCCAAAATGCACGAAGCGAACTCGTACGACGCCATGCGAGAAGGCGGCGTGCCGTCGAAGATCGCTCTCCACGCCATCAGCAGCGTCATTGGCGTGGGCGATCCATCGCATATGAGTCGGCGGATCCGCGATGGGCGACAACTCGTCAAGCGCGCAAAGGCGGCGAAGCGACCAGGGTAGGTTTCGACATGGCGAAACCACCCCATTTGGTTGCGCCATGGCGGAACTAGTGGGGGTGTCGAAACCACCCCTTAGCTGTTCCTAAACACGTTTCTGCGCAGCTATTTGTTTGCCCGGCGGCGCGTGTCGCGCCGCTTCACGAAAGGGCAGTTCATGCAGCGCCACCTGACACCGGAAATGCTGGCCGAGCGGCATCACGTTTCTCTCCGTACCCTCGAGCGTCAGAGAGGAGATGGCTCCGGGCCTCGGTGGATTCGGATTGGCCCGAGGAAGGTCATCTATTCCATCGCCGAAGTGGAGGCATGGGAAGCTTCGCGCATGTACGCCAGCCGCGCCGCCGAGCTTTCCTCGCGGTCGAGGGCTGCATGATGCGTCACGCGGTTCTGGCCGGCGTCTCGCTCACCGTGATGCTCGGCTTCGTCGTCACAGCTGATCTCCAGAAGATCCGCACGCCCTGAAACGCAGAACGCCCGGCACAAGACCGAGCGTTCCGAGAGCTACTAACCATGAAGAGGCCATTATCTACGCCTCGCTCTCGCTGCGTTCAAGGGCTTTGTGTCGAGCATGTCCGGAGACCCGAGACATGACGATCAGTTTCCAAACTATGCGGCCCGAGAAGGTGCCGGAACTCATCGCGAAGGCACATCGCATAGGCGCGCCGTGGACAGTGCCGATGCTCCGGGGCGCCGAGAGGGGCTTGGTGCGCCTGGTGATGGCCGGACCCGGGCAGAGCTTCCCCCTGTCTCTGCTCGACATGCAGAAGAATCCGCAGCCGGCGATCGTGGTGCTTGGCGGAGACGCGTTCAACGCCATTGGGCCAGAAGGATTTCCTCGCGCAACCCGCCTACTGCGCTGGGCCGGCTACAGCGTCCTGCACGGCGCCGGTGGCGAGCCTTGGCACTACGCCATGACCGTCGACGCGGCACTGCTGTGGCGCCGCGTCCTGCTGGTCGAGTGCCGTGGTGACCACCTGCAGGCTTGGATCGATCTAAAACGACAGATTGCCCCATCAGCCCCCGGTCTCGTGTTCGGGGTCGCGGAAGGGAAGCCGGCTCACCTGGGTGAGATGCGCCCTCCCGCGGCCGGGACAGTGTTCAATTGAGACAGCACCGCAAACAGGTTCAGCAGCCCGTCCGCGCGCCGCTCGCAGCGTCCGATGAGCCGCCGCGCCTCTGCATCATTCATGGCCTCTGCAATGCGGCCGGCGAGCCGCTGATTGTCCGCGCGACGGGATCCAGGCGCCGGCCACTGCTGATGGCATTTGCAAGCATCGCGACTGCTCTTGCCGCGAGCGAGGGAAGCGCGGCGTGAACAGGCCAATCAAACCCTCGCTGGACATCGCATCCGTCAACGACCTGCTGCTCAGCTGCATGGCCGTCCTAGCCGAGCGCTTGGCCGGAGAACCGACCCAGCGCGTCCGCGACACGTTGCGTTTCGGCTCAAAGGGCAGTCTGGCTGTGCAGGTTCATGGCGCGAAGCGGGGCGTTTGGCACGACCATGAGGCCGGCGTCGGCGGCGATCCCCTTGGCCTCATCGCGCACCTCCTGCGGATCCCAATGCGCGACGCCTATCGCTGGGCCCTTGAGTGGCTGGGTGAGACCGGTGGGCGCGGTACAACTTATGTTGAGGATCGGGCGAAGCACCCCGAGAGTGCAGCACCATCCAGCACGCTGGATCTCGCGCGCCGCATCTGGCGCGAGGCAATAGCACCCGCTGGAACGCCGGTCGAAACCTACCTCGCGTCGCGCGGGCTGCAGCTGGAACCCGGACCTTTGCGCTTCCACCCCGCGTGCCCACGGGGATCTGAGCTGTTGCCGTGCATGGTCGCGCTAATGACTCATGCTGTCACAGGGGAGCCGTGCGGTGCCCACCGAACGTTCTTGGCCGTCGACGGCCTTGGGAAGGCGGCCGGACAGTCGAAGATGATGGCTGGCAGTGCGGGCGTCATCCGTCTCACTCGTGACGAGGATGTTGGCGGAGGCCTTGGTATCGCGGAGGGGATCGAAACGGCCCTTTCTGTCGCTCAGGGCTTCGGCTGGCGTCCGGTCTGGGCCGCCACCAGTGCGGGCGCCATTACGAAGTTCCCAGTGCTAGGCGGCATCGAGGCTTTGACCATCTTCGCCGACCCAGACGGGCCGGGCACGCAGGCGGCGGCGACCTGCGCGGAGCGCTGGAATGCGGAGGGGCGTGAGGCTCGGATCATCGCGCCGCCGGCAGGTGATTGGAATGACCTGCACCGGAGCGCTGGCTGATGGACGGCCTTAACCCAGACGCTCGGCTCCTTGCTGCGGGCGCGACGATCGAGATGCCAAAGCGGCGAAGCAGCAGTCGGCCGGCTCAGCAGCTAACCGGAGGCGCTGAGATCGAGTACTCGGACGACGCAATCGCCCTCGCATTCTCCGACCGCCATGCGACAGATCTGCTATTCGTGCCTGAATGGGGACACTGGCTCCGCTGGGATGGTTCACGATGGTCGCGGGACACCACTTTGGCTGTCTACGACCTAGCGCGAGCCCTATGCCGTGAAAAGGCTGCAAAGGCGCAGTTCGCCGCCAAAGGCGGCAGCGACAAGGGCCTGAGCATTGCAAGCGCGCAGAAGGTCGCGGCCGTCGAAAAGATGGCGCGCTCCGACCGGCGCCATGTGAGGGAGGCATCGCTCTTTGATGCGGACCCGTGGGCTCTTAATACGCCTAGCGGCGTCATCGACCTTTCAACGGGCAAGATGAGGTCGCACCGAGATAGTGATCTCTGCACAAAAGTCACAACGATCTCGCCGGCAGGCGCTTGCCCCCTCTGGGAGTCTTTCGTTTCGGAAATCGCGAAAGGTGATGACGACTTGGTCGTCTACCTGCAGCGGTGGGCCGGCTACATGCTCACGGGCTCCACGCGAGAGCATGCCTTCCTCGTTCCTCATGGACCTGGAGGAAACGGCAAGGGCGTCTTCGTCAACACGCTTGCTGGAGTGATGGGGGACTACGCGACGACGGCTCCAATGGAAACGTTCATGGCCTCCCTACATGATCGGCATCCGACGGACCTAGCCAGCCTGCGCGGCGCCCGCCTCGTCGTGGCTCAAGAAACCGAAGCTGGACGAGTTCTAGCGGAAGCGCGGATCAAGGCGCTGACGGGGGGTGACAGGATCTCCGCCCGCTTCATGCGAGGCGACTTTTTCGAGTTCACCCCGATCTTCAAGCTGGTGATGGTCGGCAATCACCGCCCGGTTATTCGCAACCCAGATGACGCGATGCGCCGGCGCCTGCACCTGTTGCCGCTCACGTTCAAACCGACCCAGCCCGATCATACGCTTCCCCAGCGCCTGAAAGCGGAGATGCCCGGCATCCTAGCCTGGGCCATCAAGGGTTGCCTCGCCTGGCAGCGCGACGGCCTCGGCATGCCGAAGATCGTGAAGGCGGCGACCGATGAGTATTTCACTGAGCAGGATCTCCTCGGCCAATGGCTGGAAAACCGATGCGAGTTGGCCAACGGCAGTGAGACCGCCTCCTCTGCGCTCTTCCGCGACTGGAAAAGCTGGGTAGAGGCGCGAGGGGATGAGGCGGGGACCGGGAAAGCCTTCTCCGCCACGCTGGAGCGGCACTACGCGAAGAAGAAAACCAGGGATGGAGCGATGTTTTGCGGGCTCCGTCTACGACCCCATACGGGGGGTGTTTGGTGATGCCTGTGACGGGTGTGACGGGTTCTCCCTTATCAACGTTCCGCGCGTGTGCACGCACGCACGCAAGACGGGTGATAAAGCGCGACCCGTCACACCCGTCACAGGGTCTTGAGTGTGCCGCTCCAGCGCGGCGCCGCAGCACCCCCGATCAGCCACGAAATCACTTCGCCACGCGCCTCGTCGCCGCGCTGGGGAAGCACGTCATCGGCGACCACAGGAGCACCACCATGAACATCTTGAGAGTTCCACATCGCTTCGCGCACTTGCTCGGCTTCGGGTCGAAGTCGAGGGCTCCATCGAAGCCCGGGCCCCGTCGCGCCGGGCTTCAATCGAAGAGGCCTACGCCGGCCAAGCGCATCGAGCCCACGGTCTCGAAGCCCAAGCCCGCGGCCAGCCACTCGCCCGCCTATACGGCCAGCAGCTTCGCCCACCTCGGTTCGATGCCGCGGGAACAATGGTCCGCGATGTGGCGGGACAAGACTGCCATGGGCGGCGACGCCTCCGGCAGCAAAGAGCGAGCGCGGATGCTCTCCATCCTCGGATCGCCAGAGGCCGCAAAGCACCCCCCGCTTGCCGCCCATTTGGCGTTCGCGACGGAACTCAGCGCGGCGAACGCCATCAGCCTGCTGAGCACCGCTGCGCCGCTCGCTATCTCCCAGCCGCGCATCAGCCTGTCCGACCGGATGGCCGGCATCGCTCAGCCGCGCGTCGGAACCGAGGCCCCGCAGCCCGCGGCCGATACGCCGGAAGCTCAGGCGGCCAGCGTCCTCAATGCCATGAACCGCGCCCGCCCCCCGGCCCGCAACTGAAGGAGACCACCATGAAACTAGAAGACATCCTCGCGTTGCGGCCGACGACCGGCACCAGCGCCGACTTCCACGAAGCGATCAGGCGGGCCGAAGTTCTGCGGCAGGAACTCACGGCCCGTGCCGCCGAGCTCGACAAGACGCGGGCTGATGGCCTTCTCACCATCGACGACAAAACCATCCTGAAGGCCGAGCAGGAGGCCGCAGCGTCCCGCCTGGCCGTCGATCGCATCACCGCCCTGCTTCCGTCCATTCGAGAGGATGAGGCGAAGGCGGCCGGCGCGGAGACCTTAGCCGAGCTGCGGGCCGAGGTTGCCGGCGTCACTGCGACGGTGAACGCCTTCGCGGAATGGCAGGCAACCGAGTGGCCGAACATCCCCAGGCTGGTCGGCGAGGGGAGGAGGCTGGAGAGCGCGGCTAGAGATGCGCGCAGCCGCTTCCTCGCCAAAGCCGCGTCGATCTACTCGCGGCAGGAAGTCCGCGATGCCGGACCGCTCGACGTCGAGATTCCCGATCTGACGACTCCCAGCCCCATCAGCCTCTTCGCGCACTGGAACTGACAATGAGCACTTTGAATGAAACTGTCCTGGTGACCGTAGCGCCCTTTGAGAGCGTTACCGTCAGCCCCCACCCGTCCGGGATCCCCGGCTTAGCGCCGCTGGTTCTGAGGGGCGGCGATACTCTTCGCGTGTCTCCACCCGAAGCGGAGCGGCTCTATGATCTGCGCAAGGTGGTGGGGCTTAAAACGGGAGAGGTGAAGCCGAACGACCCGCCGTCGAGCCGGCCGCTTGGCCCCAGCATCAGCTTCAACAACGGGCCGCTGATCCCGCTATCCGACGGGGCCCGTGTCGCCGGCGCAAGCATGATGGCCGCGCGCGAGTCCGCGGAGAAGATCAACGCCGGCGAGGAGGCGAGGCGGGTAGCGCGCAATGCTGAGCGACAGGGCGGCCCGCAAGACGTGCGCCGCGCCACTGTCCGCTTGTTCGGCGAGGAATTCGGCCTCGATCCACTTGGGCCGTTGCCAGGCATCACCGCCAAAGAGGGGGGCTGGGAATGACCAGCCCTCGCTCCGACGCGCTTCCGACCGCGGGCGCCGAACACGTGGAGCCCACACCGAAGCTCTCAGGAATGCTGAGGCTCGGTGAGAGGCTGGGCAAGAGAAACGAGAGCGGGGTGCTGCCAGGCGGCACCTCCTCCAAACCACACACGGAGAATAGCAAATGAGGCGCTTAGCGAACGGTACGCAGGTCGGCACGCTGCCCGCGGTTGTGGCCGCGGTCGGAACCCCCGGCTACGGCACAAACGGTGACCCTGGAGCCGGGCAGCTCGGCTCGATCTGGGATGCGGAGCAGTACAACCGCATTCAGGAAGAGCTGATGTCCTTCCTCACGGCCGCCGGTATCACGCCCGACGGCGCTAACAACGGCCAGGTGCTTGCCGCAATCCGGCAAATGTTCGGGGGTGGCATGCAAGCCTTCACATCGAGCGGCAACTTCATCGTGCCGGCCGGCGTGACGAAGGTTCGAGTTCGGGTCTGGGCTGCGGGCGGCGGTGGCGGCGGTGCTGGTTCAAGTTCGGCAGCGGGTCGGGGCGGCGGCGCCGGGGGATATGCCGAGGGCTGGGTCGCTGTCACGCCTGGCGCCAGCATTCCCATCACATTGAGCGGGCCTGGTGGCGGCGGCAGCGCAGCCGGTGGCTCCGGCTCAGCGGGTAGCGCCTCGTCCTTTGGGGCGTTTGTTTCCGCCACCGGCGGCGATGGCGGCTTCGGTGCTGGCGGCGGCATCGCCACGGGAGGCGGCAACGGCGGAATCGGGCTTGGCGGAACCCTGCAGATCTCCGGCGGCGCCGGCGCACCGGGCATCGTCTTTGGCGGCACCTACAACGCCGGCCAGGGCGGCGCCGCCTGGATGGGTGGCATGAATTACGCCGTAGGCGGCGGCTCGGCCGGCGGCGCCGGCTTCTTCCCAGGCATGGGCGGCGCCGGTGCGGCCGGCGGCGCACTGAACGGTGGCAACGGTGCCGCCGGCCTCGTGATTGTGGAGTGGTAGGACATGAGCATGCAGCGTTTCGCGCGAATTACGACGGATGGCTTCGCGGCCGAGATCATCGAGATTGAGGAGGGAGGCGCGCCTATCAGCGAGCGGTTCAATCCCTCAATCGCGTCCACCTTCGTCGAAGTTCCGGCTGAGGTGGTGACCGGGTGGAGCCTCTCGGGCAGCACCTGGTCGGCGCCGGAACCGCCTGCGCATGGTGACGTGGCTACCCAGCCTCTGACCGCGCGCCAGCTGCGCCTGTGGCTACTGAGCCGCGGCATCACCGGCGCGATGGTGGAGACCGCTCTGGCACAAGTGCCGGAAGGTCAACGCGAGCGGGCTCAGATCGAGTGGGAGTACGCGACCGAGTACCTGCGCAGTCACCCGCTGATCGATCAGGTGGGAGCCGCCTTCGACCTGGCTGCTCCTGACATCGACGAGGCTTGGCCTGAGGCCGCAGCGCTCTGACACCTTCGGCATCGCAAGGAGGCGCGGAGGAGCTTCGGTGCGGGCGCTGGAGGGGCACTCAGCCTCTCCAGCACCTCGGGTGCCACTGGGGAGCTTCCGAGCCGCCTACGGGCGTCCAGCGGGACTCCACCCCCCCCGGTCTGGGTCCTTCCCAGGCACGATTGCAACGCGGGGGTTTCGCGAGCGCGCCACGCCGCTAGCCAAACTCCTCCAAAGTAGGGTGACAGGTGACATGACGACTATGACGATCAGCGCTTTCGCGCGCCTGCAGGACGTCTCGCGCAAGACGGCCTACCAGTGGAAATCCATGGATTACCTTGCGTTCCATGGAAGGGAGGTGGACGTGGAGCGGTCTAACGAGCGCCTCGCTGCAGCCGGCCTGTCGCGTCTGAAACCTGCAACCCTGCGGGTCTCAGTGTCACGTCAGTTGGGCCAGCGCGTCGCTCCCGACCTTACCTCCCGCGAAGCACTGATCCGACACGCGCACCAGTTTCCTTGCGTGTCCAGAATGTCGGTCTTCGCCGCCAGCAAATGGGACGTTGCACTGGAGATGCGGGCGCACCTGCCGCTCGCGACGGTCCAGGCGATAGTGGCGCGGGTCGTCGCCACAGATCGACAATCTGCCTACGAAATTGCGCTGAACGACGGCGAGGGCCCGCCTCTCGGCTTCGCGAGCTGGGCCGACCACCCCTGGTTCGCCCGTCCTGCCATGACCGAGGAGGATTGGCAGGAACTCGAGGAAGAGCACCGGGCCTCGTGCTCGATCCAGGCCAGCGCCCCGGCTCCGCCATGATCGTCTATGCCTTCAGCCGCACCATCACCGGCGCGACCCAACTCGACGCAACGTGTGGACGGTCGCGGCGGTAGGTCGTGGTGGACCGAATCCTTCACGGCGGTGGAGGATCGCGGCGTCTCACCGACCAGTTGGGAGCCGTCTGCCATCCACCTCCTCACCGAGGTCGAGGGCAAGCACTTGGTCGCGCTATCCGACTGCGAGGACCTGTCGGCGCAGCTCCGACGGGACCTCCTATGGCACTCTGCCGCTCAACGCCTCGGCAGGATAGCACCTCGCGGAATACCATCCATTCTCGGCCATGTACTGCCGGAAAGCCGTCCCGATCGGGATGGTGCAGGACGTCGTCAACGGGCGGCTAAATCCGACCATATTAACCCGGAACGTAAGTCTCATCTGGGTGGCAGCTTCGATCTGGCTCAGGAATTCAGCCGGAGCAACGAAGTTGACGTCGGAATTACAGGCTTGGCCTTCAGACTGGCTAGGTTGAGGTGGGCAGGCCTGTTCAAACGGCGCGAAGGAGACAGTCTGACTAACCGCGCCGCCTCCTGACACGGGGAAAGGGTGAGCAGACTCCCGCGGCTCGACCTGCAGGCGCATCTCCACGCGGCGCACCGTGACGAAGCTGAGCCACTCCTGAACATTGTTGAAGCGCCCCGCAGTGACGTTCAGGCTGACGCTACGGACGATCGCGTCCCGCCCCGCATCCGCCGTGTTTACGAAGGAAAGTTGCGAAACGAACCGCACTACAGTCCGATTATTGGCGTATTGATCGAAGGTCACATAGACCAAATCCGGTGGGTACACGCTGGGCGAGGCTCCATTGGCCCAGGACGAGATCTGATACGCGACGGAGATCATCGACAGGACGAAGGCGGTCGCCGCAAGCAAGTCCGACTTTGTGACGATCACGAATCCTAAGAACGAAATCCAACGTTCGGGCGGCTTGTCGAAGCCGCTGCGCTTTCCGTTCGAGACACCTTCCGGCGCTCCCTCCGTATTGCTTTCGAGGGTCACTTATCGGCGTCGCGATCTGGCTAGGCAGCCGGGATAGTCAGGCATACTTTTGAGAGAGGGAACGGCCTCGGCCATCGCGAGCAGATTGGCGCACTGGGTGGCGCTGGGATCGTCCCCAGATATGACCCCCCTGGGCGCCGCATCCCTGCTCATGGGTGCCACCTGCGATCCCGAAGAGTAGGTATTCCCACCGGGCGGCGCATTCAAAAACAAGCCGGTCGGATTTCCGCTTGGATTTGCCTGAGGGAGCGCAGTTTGGGGAAGGATGGCCCACGCAACCATGACAATAAATGTAAACACTCTCGTAGAATTTTCCGACATGACCATGCCCCTCGAAAATTCGCTTCCGCGTACGGTATCTAGCGGCTGCATCTCAAGTATTTTCCGAGCACGTGAAGAATTGAAGCCGAAATCGGGGCGGCAGGCTTGAGATTTGGTAGAGGGGGACTGCTGGTCGCCATCAGTCCACGTGCGACATCCAGTCATCGGAGGAGCGCGATTGCCGGACCCGAGAATGCTGCTGCGTTTGAGGCTCTGACGCTGCGAGCCACCACACTGATCAAAAGAGCTATGGCGGCGAGTGCATACAAGACGGCCGCATCGGGCATCAGGACTTCTCAGCGGCCGGAGAGCGTTGCCGCCTTCTGGTGCCGGGTTTCACAATGTCGAGCGGATGGCTGTACGTCTCGGGAGATCGATGAACGGGCCGCCGACCTGATGGCGGACTACGAAGCCCACCGGCCGCGCTCGCGGCTCCGGTTCAGCGGCAGGCTCAGGTCCATTTGCTGACAAGATGGCGAATCTGCCTCAGAGGTCCGCAACAGGTCCGCAGCAGAGAGGTCCGCGAAATATGCGGGTAAAATATCTGGTAACCCTTGGAAAATGTGGCGTCCCCGGCGGGATTCGAACCCACGGCCCCCAGATTAGGAATCTGGTGCTCTATCCGGCTGAGCTACGGAGACTCACCCAGCGCACATAACACACCCCCCATGCCCGGCGAAGTCTGGTCTTGTTCGCGTTTTGCCCCCAAATAGGCAGCGATGGTCCAGATTCGCCCGCGCCTGCTGCTGCCCGAGGCTCCGGCACTGGTTGCTTCCCATGGCCGCGCCACGCTGCTCACGCCCGATGGCGAGGTGCTGACCCTCACTGGCGCCCGCATCGCCGAGGCGCTGGACGAATACCCCGCGCCCATGCTCGTCCACGCCCCCGCCACCGCGCGCCGTCTGGACCTGCCGCGCTTCATAGATGCGTTGGACCTGCTGGAGCTCTTTGCCTTCGCCATGCCGGCCCGCAACACGCCGCCGACCCCGCGCGGCCTGGCCCTGGTGCTCGACCTCCCGCCGCCCGAGGATGACGAGGCCGCCGCCGCCCTCCTGCCCGAGATCGCCTCCCGCCTGCTGCGCGCACTGGCAGACGAGGCAAAGGCTTCCTCGGGGCGCGAGGCCGCCGGCATGGCCGCGCAGCTCGCCGGTGCCGCCGGCTGGCCCTGGGTGCCCAGCGTTCTCGCCGCCCTCGGCTTGCCCGATGCCCAGCCCTCGCGCGACGCCTTCAAGACCTGGCGCCGCCTGCCGGAATGGGAGGAGACCCCGCCGCCGCCGCCGCCCGCGAGCTTCGCCGTCAGCGGCGCCGATGCCCGCAAGCGGCTCGCGGAAATGCTGGGCGCGGGCGCCGAGCAGCGGCCCCAGCAGGCCGATTTCGCCTCCGCCGCCGCCAATGCCTTCGCCCCGCGTGAGGCCGAGGGTGCGCCGCACATGGTCCTGGCCGAGGCCGGCACCGGCACCGGCAAGACGCTGGGCTACATCGCCCCCGCCTCGCTTTGGGCCGAGCGCAACGGCGCGCCGGTCTGGATCAGCACCTATACGCGCAACCTGCAGCGCCAGATCGACCAGGAGCTGATGCAGCTCTTCCCCGATCCGGAGGAGCGGCGGGCACGCGTCGCCGTCCGCAAGGGGCGTGAGAACTACCTCTGCCTGCTCAACCTGGACGAGGCGCTGGGTCAGTACGGGCTGCGCAACATGGCGCTGCCGCTGGCGCTGGTCTCGCGCTGGGCCGGCGCGACGCGCGACGGCGATATCACCGGCGGCGATTTCCCGGGCTGGATCGGTGAGCTCTTCACCCCCGGGACGCTGTTCGGCCTGGCCGACCGTCGCGGCGAATGCATCCGCTCGGCCTGCCAGCACTACAAGAAGTGCTTCGTGGAGCACTCCATCCGCCGCGCCCGCACCGCCCGCCTTGTCGTCGCAAACCACGCGCTGGTGATGGTCCAGGCGGCACTCGGCGGCGGCGAGGACGGCAAGCCCACGCGCTACGTTTTCGACGAGGGCCATCACCTCTTCGACGCGGCGGACAGCGCCTTCTCCGCCGCGCTTTCCGGCGTCGAAGCGGCGGAGCTGCGCCGCTGGCTGCTGGGCGCCGAGGGCGGCCGCAGCCGTGCCAAGGGCCTGCGCGCCCGCATCCAGGAACTCGCCGGCGATATCCCGGAGCTGCTGGAACCGATGGAGGCCGCGCTGCACGCCGCGCGCTGCCTGCCGAGCGGCGGCTGGTATGCGCGGCTTTCCGAAGGCGGCGGCTCGCCGGACAACACGGTCACAGAGAACTTCCTCCGCGCGGCCCGCACGCAAATCCTGGCGCGCGTGCCCGAGGATGACGGCATCTACACGCTGGAGGTGGACCTCCACCCCGTCAGCGAGTCCGTGGCCGAAACCGGCGCCGCCCTCGCCGAGGCGTTGCGCGCGCTGGAGCAGCCGCTGACCGCACTCCGCGACCGCCTCGCCGAAAAGCTGGCGACGCCCGAGGGCGAGGACGAGCCGGAGGTCGGCGAGCGCATCCGCCTCGAGACCGCCATGCGCGGCATCGAGCGTCGCGCGCTGATGCCGCTCGCGGCCTGGCGCGCCATGCTGGGCCAGCTCGACATGCCGCAGCGTGAGCCCGGCACGCGCCCCGTCATGGTGGACTGGCTCCAGCTCGACCGGCGCGAGGGCCGCGACGTGGATGCCGGCCTGCACCGCCACTGGCTCGACCCGACGATCCCCTTCGCGCAGACTGTCGCCGCGCCAGCGCATGGCTTGCTCATCACCTCGGCCACGCTGACCGACGCCGCCAAGCGCGACGATCCCGAGGCCGCTTGGCGTGAGGCCGAGGCGCGCAGCGGCGCCGCGCACCTCCCCCTGCCCGCGATCCGCGCCGCCCTGCCCTCGCCGTTCGACTACGCCGCCAATACGCGTACCTTCATCGTGACCGATGTGGACGCGCGGAACTCCGGCCCGATCGCCAGCGCCATGCAGCAGCTGTTCCTCGCTTCCGGCGGCGGCGCGCTCGGCCTTTTCACGGCGATCCGGCGCCTGCGCGAGGTCGCCTCGCGCATCGCTCCCGCGCTGGAGGCACGCGGTATCCCGCTCTATTCCCAGCATGTGGATGCGATGGACAACGCCACCCTCGTCGACATCTTCCGCGCCGAGGAGAACTCCTGCCTGCTCGGCACCGATGCGATGCGCGACGGCGTGGACGTGCCCGGCCGCGCGCTGCGCCTGCTGGTCTTCGACCGCGTGCCCTGGCCGCGCCGCACCATCTTGCAGCGCGAGCGCCGGCTCTACCTCTCCGAGGGCGATCCGCAGGGCTATGACGACACCCATGCCCGCCACAAGCTGCGCCAGGCTTTCGGCCGGCTGATCCGGCGCGCGGACGACAAGGGCATTTTCGTCCTGCTCGACCGCGCCTGCCCCTCCCGCGTGCTCGCCGGATTGCCGGAAGGCGTGAACCCGGAGCGCGTGACGCTCGCGCAGGCCGTGGCTGGAACGCGCGAGCTATTGGGGCAGTAAGGCCGCGGGGGTTCGCCCCGCGGCCGTGGCTCAGCCCTTCAGGAACGCCAGCAAGTCGGCGCTGACCTCGTCCTTCTGCACCGTGCACATCCCATGCGCGCCGCCCTTGTAGATCTTGAGCGTCGCGTTCGGCACGAGCTTGGAGGAGAGCATCGCCGAAGCGGCGATCGGCACGATCTGGTCGTCGTCGCCATGGAGGATCAGCGTCGGCACGTCGAACCGCTTCAGATCCTCTGTCAGGTCGGTCTCCGAGAACGCCTTGATGCAGAAATAGCTGGCCGGAAAACCCGCCATCATGCCCTGCAGCCAGAAGGATTCGCGCACACCCTCCGAGACCTTCGCGCCAGCCCGGTTGTAGCCGTAGAAGGGCGTGGAGAGGTCCTTGAAGAACTGCGAACGGTCGGCCAACACACCGGCGCGGATGCCGTCGAAGGCGTCCATCGGCGTGCCGCCGGGATTGGCTTCGGTCTTCAGCATCAGCGGCGGTACGGCGCCGATGAGGACGGCCTTGGCCACGCGACTAGTGCCATGGCGGCCGATGTAGCGAGCGACCTCGCCGCCGCCCGTGGAATGGCCGACATGAACCGCATCCTTCAGGTCCAGGGCCGCGGTCAGCTCGGCGAGGTCGTCGGCATAGGTGTCCATGTCGTTGCCCTGCCAGGGCTGGCTCGAGCGTCCGTGGCCGCGGCGGTCATGGGCAATGGCGCGGTAGCCCTGCGAGGCGAGGGCGAACATCTGGTCCTCGAAGGCGTCGCCGCTCAGCGGCCAGCCATGGCTGAACACCACGGGCTGACCCGTTCCCCAGTCGCGGTAATAGATTTCGGTGCCGTCCTTGGTCTCGATCGTGCTCAATTGAGCGCTCCTTCAGCTTGGGTCGGGGAACCCGTAGCACGGGAACGTTACGGCAAAGTGTCGCCTAGCTTGGCGCAGGTTATCAGACGCTCTGTCGCACTCGGGCAAGCCAATGTCGCGCCAGGGCTTGCGCGCGATGCCGGCGGGCAGGACGCTGCGGATCGAGCGGGCAATCGAACTCGCCGAAAGGGATGCCAGCGACGTTATAAGGATCCGGACATGCTGCGCCGCGCGTTCACCCTGTCGCTTCCCGCCCTCCTTTCAGCCCGCAAGGCCGCAGCCCAAGCACCGGCAGCCTCCTCGTGGCAGCCATCCCGGTCTATCCGCATCATTGTCGGCTATAGCGTCGCTACCACCAGCGACCTCCTCGCGCGGCTGGTCGGCCAAAAGCTCGGCGAGCGGCTGGGCATTCCCATCGTCATCGAAAATCGCGAGGGCGGCGGCGGGACCATCGCGGCCGGGCTGGTGCTGCGTGCCCCGCCCGACGGCTACACCCTGCTGATGGGCGCGACGGCGCTGACCATGGGGCCGCGCCTCTTCCGCGACGTGGCCTTCAAGCCGCTGGAGGATTTCGGGCCCATCGGCCTCATCGGCTTCGCGCCCAATGTGGTGGTGGTGCGGCCCCAATCGCCGATCGGCTCCATGGCCGACCTGCTTGCCGCCGCTCGCGCCGCTCCCGGCCGCCTCAGCTATGCATCCTCCGGCCCCGGTTCGGGCTCCTGGGTCGGCTTCGAGGAACTGAAGGCGAGGGCCGCCATCCAGCTCGAGGAGATCCCCTATAGCTCGACCGCGCAGGCCACCACGGATGCGATGAGCGGCCAGATCGACCTGCATTGCCCCAGCCTGGCCGGCGCCATGCCGCATATCCGCTCCGGGCGTTTCCGGCCCCTCGGCATCACCAGCGGCCGCCGCAGCGCCAGCGCGCCCGATATCCCTTCCATCGCCGAGACTTTGCCGGGCTACGATGCCTCCGCCTGGTACGGGTTGGTCGCCCCAGCCGGCCTGCCGGAGCCCGTGGTGGCCCGGCTGAACACGGAGCTCCAGACACTTCTCCGCGAACCCGCCATGCAGACCCGGTTGCAGGATGTGGGCGTGGACGCGCAACCTGGGTCACTGGCCGATATGCGGCAGGTGATGGTGGATGCGGTCCGCAGCGGCAACGAGATGATGGACCGCATCAACTACCGGGCACGATGAGCCGGCTTGGACAGGAGACGTTCAGATGAGTGAAGGTGAAAGCTACGCCCAGCGGCCCGCCTTGCGCGGCACCAGGCATATGGCCTCGGCCGGGCATTACGGCGCGGCGCATGCCGCCTTCGCCGTCCTCGAAGCCGGCGGCAACGCGGTGGATGCGGCGGTGGCCGGCGGTATCGCGCTCGGCGTGCTGCAGCCCGATATCGTGAACGTCGCGGGCGTTGCGCCCATCATGATCCGCATGGCCGATGGCGAGGTCTGGACCATCGCGGGCCTCGGCCACTGGCCCGCCGCGGCCGACCCCGAGCACTTCGTCCGCCAGTACAACGGCGCGATTCCGGAGGGCATCCTGCGCACCATCGTCCCGGCCGCGCCCGATGCCTGGATCACGGCGCTCAAGCGCTTCGGCACCATGAAGTTCGGCGAGGTGGTGCAGGCCGCCATCCGCTTCGCCGAGGGCTTCCCCGTCTATCCGCTACTGGCCGACATGATCGGCGTGCGCGCGGAGAAATACGCCCGCTGGCCATCCAGCGCCGAGATCTACCTGCCCGGCGGCAAGCCGCCAGCGGTGGGCCAGCTCTTCGTGCAGGCCGATCTCGCGCGCTCGCTGCGCTACATGGCCGATGAGGAGGCCTCGGCCCTGGCGCGTGGCGGCGACCGCATCGCCGGGCTCGAAGCCGCGCGGGCGGCGTTCTACACGGGCGACATCGCCCAGGCGATCCTGAAGTACCACCGGCAGGAAGGCGGCTGGCTCTCCGCCGAGGACCTGTCGAACTTCCATTCCCCGGTGGAGCGCCCGGTCTCGGTCAAGTTCGCGGGCGTGGACGTCTATACCTGCGGCGTCTGGTGCCAGGGGCCGGTGCTCCCCCAGGCGCTGAACATCCTCGATCCCGCCGCGCTGTACGCGGCCGGCCACAACAGCCCCGACTACCTGCACAGCGTCACCGAGGCGATCAAGCTCGCCTTCGCCGACCGCGAGGCCTTCTACGGCGACCCCAACTTCGTCGACGTGCCGATGGACGCCCTGCTCGACCCCGCCTATGGCGCCGCGCGCGCCAAGCAGATCGACCCCGCTTGCGCCTGGCCGGAAATGCCTCCGCACGGTGACCCCGCCGGCTTCGCGCGCCCACCGCATGCGCGCGAGGGCATCCGCATGCTGGACGGCGTACCCTCCGGCCCGCCGCGCGACACCTCCTACATCTCCGTCGTGGACAAGTGGGGCAACACGGTCTCGGCCACGCCGAGCGACGTTTCGAACGACACGCCGGTGATCCCGGGCACCGGGCTATGCCCTTCCTCGCGCGGTTCGCAGTCCTTCATGGCGGCGGGCCATCCGAGCCGCGTGGCCGCGGGCAAGCGGCCGCGCCTCACGCCCAATCCGGCCATGGCGGTATCCCCGGGCAAATACGTGCTGCCCTTCGGCACGCCGGGCGGCGACGTGCAGTCCCAGGCCATGCTCCAGGTGCTGCTGAACATGACGCTCTTCGGGATGGACCCGCAGGATGCCGTCGAGCATCCGCGCGTCGCCAGCTACAGCTATCCGGACAGCTTCGAGCCGCACACCTATCTGCCGGGGCGGCTGTGCATCGAGTCCCGCATTGCCAAGGAGACCGGCGACGATCTGGCCGCGCGCGGGCACCAGGTGTCCTGGTGGCCGGAGCGGATCTGGCGGGCGGGCGCGGTCTGCGCGATCCATGCGGATCTGGAGAGCGGCATCCTCACCGGCGGCGCCGATCCGCGCCGGCCGAGCTATGCTGTGGGCTGGTAGCTTAGAGGAAGTCCAAAACGGTCTCGGAAGGGCGCGCAAGCGTCGTGCCCTTCGGCGTCACCACGATGGGCCGGTTCACCAGGATCGGATGCGCCACCATTGCATCGAGAATCCGGTCATCCGTCACGTCCGGCTCCAGCAGGCCGAGCTCGGCGGCGGGCGTGCCCTTGGCGCGCAGGATGTCGCGCGGCGTGGCCTGCATGGCGGCGAGAAGTTCCGTCAGCTGTGGCTTCGTCCAGCCCGCCTTGAGGTACTCGACCACCTTCGGCTCGTGACCGGCCGCGCGGATCGCCGCCAGCACGTTGCGCGAGGTTCCGCAGGATGGGTTGTGGAAGATGGTGATGCTCATGCCGACGAGGTTATCAGCGCCAGCGCCGCCTGGAAAAGCTGGCTCGATGGATCGGCGAATTCCTCGAAGATGTCGAAGTGGTTCCGGCCGGGCACGATGGTTGCGCCGCTGCCCGGGCGGGCCTGCTCCATCATCGCGCCAAAGCGGCGTGTCTGCGCCACGAAGTCCTCCGTCTCGCCTTGCCCGGCGACGACCCAGTAGCGCCGGCCGAGGAAACTCTCCTTCCGCATGGGGCTGAGCGTGGCGGCTTCCTCGGCGGTGATGCGGGATTCGTGGTTGATGCTGGTCAGCAGCATCGGCGCCAGTTCGAAAATGCCGCTGATGGGCAGCACGCCGTGGAAGCCGTGCCCGCCGAAGCGGTCTGGTGGCATGGTGCTGAGCAGGGCGGAGAGATGCCCGCCGGCGGAATGGCCGGAGATGGTGACGCGGCTAGCATCGAAACCGAGCCGCGCCGCATGCGCGTTCAGCCAAGCCACGGCCTGGACGATCTGCTCCACGATTCGCGTCAACGTCACCGCTGGCGCCAGCTCATAGCCGATGAGCGCGACGGCGACGCCGGCCTCGGCGTAGGGCTCGGCCAGGAAGGAGAAAACCCGCTTCTCGCCGCCTCGCCAGAAGCCGCCATGGATGAAGATCAGAAGCGGCGCATTCTTCGCGCCCCGTGCGGGAAACCAGTCGATCGTGCAGCGCTCGGGCTCGGCATAGCGCAGGCATTCCCAGGGACCCGCATCGCGGAAATGCTGGCTGCGCGCGGTGTAGCCGGCATAGATCGCCTCGCGCTCGGGATGGCGGGCCTTGAGGTTGTACTGGCCCTCCAGCCAGGCGGCGATCTCCGGTAGGCGCGCGATCTCCGCCTCGGTCGGGATCATCATTCGGCGGTGATGCCGAGGCGCCGGACGACGGCCGACCAGGTCGCGATCTCGGCGGTGAGGAAGGCGCGGAATTCCTCCGGCGTGCTGCCGACCGGCTCGATGCCGATGTCCAGGATGCGGCGGCGAATCTCCGGCACGGCAAGCGCGCCGACCACGGCCGCCTGCATCTGGCGGATCATCGGCGCGGGCGTGCGGGCGGGGGCGAAGATGCCGTTCCAGTCGTAGCTTTCGAAGCCGGGGAAGCCGGATTCCGCGATGGTCGGCAATTCCGGCAAGCTGGGCGCGCGGCCTCCGCCCGTCGTCGCCAGCGCCTTTAATCGCCCCTCGCGGATGTGCTGGCTGGCCGAGGGGATGAACGCGAAATAGACCTGCACATGCCCGGCCATCAGGTCGATCAGCGCCGGGCCGCCGCCGCGATAGGGAACGTGCGTCATCTGCAGCCCCGCCCGCTCCTTGAAGATTTCCATGGCCAGGTGCTGGGCCGAACCGATGCCAGAGGAGGCGTAGGAGAGGTCGCCCTTCTTCTCGCGCGCATAGGCGATGAACTCGGCGATATTGCTCACCGGCAGCGACGGATGGACGGCCAGGGCATTGGCGCCACGGATGACCTGCGTGACGGGCACGAGATCCTCCAGCACCGTGTAGGGCATCTGCCGGCCGAGCGCGGGATTGACCGAGTGCGTGGCGATATCCAGCAGGAATGTGTACCCGTCCGGCGCCTGCTGCGCGACGTATCCGCCAGCGATGAGGCCCGAGCCGCCCGGGCGGCTTTCGATCACGACGGTTGCGCCCAGCCGCTCGGTCAGCTGCGGCGCGATCAGCCGCAGCGTCACATCCGCGCCGCCGCCGGGCGCGGTGCTGAGGACCATGTGGACCGGCCGCGTGAAGAGGGATTGTGCCTGGGCGGTACCCGCCAGGCCGAGGGCGGGGAGCGTCAGCAGGAACTGCTTGCGGGACAGGCGCATCGTGAAAATCTCCTCGATTTGCCGTTCGGCCGCTTCCCCTCGGGGATCATGGCACAGGCCGGGAGAAAACACAGGGCGGCGGAGTCAGCCCAACAACGCTCCCGCAGGGCGCGCCGCCTCCGCGGCGCGCGGATGTTGCAGGATTATCCCGTCACCCAATCACGAAACATTGGCAGGTCGATATTGCCGCCGCTGAGCACGACCGCGACACGCTTGCCCGCCATGGCCTCCCGCTCCTGCATCAGCGCCGCGAAGCCCGCCGCGCCGGCGCCTTCGGCGAGGTTGTGCGTGTCGGTCCAATAGGCGCGGATGGCGTCGCGGATTTCGTCATCCGTCACGGTGACGATGCGCGAGGCACCGGCGATGATCATCTCCAGCGCCTTGGGGTCGGGGATGCGCGTGGCCATGCCGTCTGCCTGGGTAACGGCCGTCGGCGTCTCGATCACATGGCCGGCGGCGTAGCTCTGCGCATAGGCGTCGGCGCCGGTGCTTTGCACGCCGATGATCTCCGTCTTCAGGCCCAGCAGGTCGCGCGCCATGATGCAGCCGCAGATGCCCGAGCCCAGCCCGATCGGCACGTAGAGCGCGTCCAGCGGCGGCGCATTGCGGAACAGCTCCAGCGCATAGGTGGCGACGCCCTTCACCAGCGCGGGCGCGAAGGAGGGTGCGAAATCCAGCCCGTGCTCGGCGGCCATCTGCATGGCGTATTGCCGCGCCACGTCGAAATCGGCGCCGCGCTCGATCAGCTCGGCGCCGAGCGCGCGCATGGAGGCGTTCTTCTCCAGGCTATTGCCCTCGGGCACCACGATGGTGACGGGAATGCCCCGCTTGGCGCCGGCATAGGCCAGCGACTGGCCGTGATTGCCGCGTGTCGCGCTGATCACGCCCTTGGACTCGAGCTGATCGAAATAGGTGAGACCGCCGCGCACCTTGAAGGCGCCGGTGGGCGTGTGGTTCTCGTGCTTGACCCAGACCTCGCAGCCGGCACGGGCGGCAAGGAGGGGCCAGGCGAATTGCGGCGTGGCGGGAAAATACCGGCGGATCAGGGATTCGGCGGCTTCGAGCTCTGGGAGGGTGAACATCGGCGGAGCCTAGCCAGCGAAACGCCTAGGGGAAAGCATGCCCCTCACGGCGTCGCGGCGACTTCCTTTTCGATCCAGTCCAGAACGGAGCCGTGACGTGGAGCCCAGCCCAGATTGCGGGCCCGCTTGCCGCGCACGCGGCTGTTGGAGCCCAGCGCATAGGTGGACATCTCGTAGCCCCATTCCGCCGAGGCTTCCTCAATGCTCCAAGGCTGCGCCGGGCCGAGGCCGAGGGCCGTGCCGATCGCGTTGGTCATGTCACGGAAGTTCGCCTCGCCGTTCTCGACGAACATGAAGCTGCCGCCGGGCACCTTCTCCAGCGCGAGCAGATAAAGGTCCGCGACATCCGAGATATGGACGTTGGACCAGATGTTCAGCCCACGGCCCACATGGCGCGGCGTGCCGCTTTTCCGCGCCTGGCGCACCAGCCGGGGAAGCTGGACGCTGTTCTTCGCCAAGCCGAGCCCATGGCCGTAGATCAGCGTGTTGCACAGCACGGCGGAGCGGATGCCCTGCGCCGCCGAGGCTACGATCAGCCGGTCGATCGCCACGCGGGCGGCCTTGTCGGCAGTCGGCTGGATGGGAGTGTCGTCCTCGAAGATCCGGTCGGAGGCTTCGCCACCCGAGGCATCGCCCACGATGCTGGAGCCCGAGGTGTGCAGGAACGGCTTCTGCGACCCGGCAAGCCCGGCGATGATCGCCTCGACGGCGGCGCGGTGGTCGCTGCTCGCCGCATTCACCACGGCATCGGCGTTCCGCGCCTCGGCCTGCAGGATGCCTGCGTCGTCCAGGCTTCCCATGACGGGGGTGATGCCCAGCCCGCGCAGGGTGTCCGCCGCATCGGCCTTGCGGACGAGGCCGCGCACCTCATGCCCGGCCTCGATCAGCCGCAAGGCAATCGATCCGCCGATATACCCGCCGACACCTGTTACGAAGACCTTCATCGTCCGATCGAGTCCCGGCCGGGGCGAGGCCGCCCCGGCCGGAAGTCGTCTCAGCCGGTCTGCTGGATGGCGCTCAGCATCCAGGGGCCGCCCTGCACGCGCACGAAGGTCCAGAGCTCCGTCGTCTCGGTACGGCGTACCGGGTCGCCCTCGGTCACCGCGCCGGTCTTCACGTCGCGAGTCACGTCGATGAGGCTGAAGCGCATCGCAACCGTCGCGAAGTCGCGGGGGCCGTCGCTCCAGGACTCGGCCAGGTCACCCTGCTCGAGTTTCACGTCGCTCGTCTCGTTCTTCCAGCCGCGCTGGGTCAGAGCGTCGTAGTCGTCGCGGAAGAAGCGGACCATCTCGGGGGTCGAGATGCGCGAGAGAGTGGCGATATCCTCGCGCGACCAGGCGGTGTTCACCTCGCCCAGGATGCGCTCGAAGTTCTGGAAATCGGCGGGAGTCACGCCGAGCTCATCGACCGGCTTGGCAGCGCCACGTGCCATGCCGCCGCCGTTGCCCATCATGGCGGGCTGCTGCTCGCGCATCATCGTGTTGGGCATGCCGGCCGGTACAGGCTGCTGCGCGCGACGGCGCAGGAAGCCGACCACAAGCGCCACGAGGCCGGCGATGATGGCGATCTGAAACAGGAAGCCGAGCAGCCCGGCCATGCTGCCGAGGCCGCCGAAGAAGCCGCCGCCGGCGAGCAGGCCAAACAGCCCCGCGCCCAGCATGCCGGCCATCAGCCCGCCCATGAAGGGATTGCGCGAGAAGAAGCCGCCGCGAGCGGCCTGCTGGCCCATCGCGCCGCCCGGCATGGCGGACGGCGAGGAGGGGCGCTCGGTCATCGAACGGTCGAACTGGCGCGCGCCGCTCGGCGCGGTGCTCGTCGAGGGCGGTGCGGAATAGGTGCGGCTGCCGCGGCTGCCCGAGGAGAAGCCGCCTCCGGGACGGGCATCGGCGATCATCGGCGCCAGCGCGAAGGCGGCGGCGGCCAGAAGGGTCAGGAAGCGGGCATTGCGGCGCATAATGATGGCGACTCCCAGAGGCAGTTTATGTCTTGCTTGCAATATAGTGGCAGGCCGCGAGGATTGCGACCTCCTTGATCAAAGATCGTCCTTGCGGATCAAACGGGCAGGTCCGAACGCGGTTGCCCGGTTTCAGCCGAACCAGGCCGGGTTTGCCCAGGCGTGCCGGCCGGCCGCATCCACCACGACCACCCGCCCATAGCCGCCATTCTTCACGCGCGGCGTCAGCGGCAGCACCACCCGCGTCTGCAGCGGCGCGAGGGATTTGGAGGCTGCGGCGCCGCGTCCCAGCACCATCACCGCCGAGGCCGGCGAGCAATGCACCTCCACGCTGTCCTCGCCCCAGAGGACGGCTTCGATGCTCGGCCCCTGGGTCGCGTAGAAATGCCCGGCCTTCAGCGCTTCGAGCAGCGGTTCGGGCTCGTTCGCCTCGGCCTTCACCATCAGCCAGGCGCCGAACCAGTCGGCACAGCCGAAATGCGCGTCATCCACCGCGATCACGCTGACGCGCCGCCCCTCCGCGTGGAGTTGGTCCACGAGGTAGGCACCGTCGCCGCGATCGCAGAGCACCGCGCTGGTGTGGTTGTAGATCTCGACGGCATGCGCGCCCGGGATCGTCGCGGCGTCGCCCGTCGTCAACCCGTACCAGCCCGGATGCGGCAGCGCGACGAAGGCCCCGGCGGCAAGGCAGCGCGCGGCCAGCTGCGGGCCGGTCTCGGCCTCGCCGGTCGGCGCGAAATCCAGCGGCAGGCCGACGGCCAGGATGTGCCAGATCTCGCCGACCGAGGTCGCGGGCGCATGCACCTCGGCACCGATGATCGTGGTGAACTTGTCGGTGCGGAAGCCCCTGGTATCCGCGACGGGGAAGCCGTACTTCGCCTGGAAGTGGTCGGTGAGGGCGACAAAGTCGTAGCCGCCCTCCCGATAGGTGGCGCAGACCTCCGCCGGCCCCCGCATCCCATCCGAGAGGGTGGAATGCGTGTGGATATTGCCCTTCCAGAAGCGGCCGGGCGCGGCGAAGACGGGATCGAGGCGCATGATCGTCTAAGCCAATTGCGCCACGCGCCGCCGCCGCATCGTCTGCAGTCCCAGCAGCCCCGCACCCATGGCGAGGCCGATCCAATGCGGGGCGGGAAGGTTGCCCGATGCCGCCGCCTGGAGGATCGCCGGAAACACCATCAGCAGTCCGGCCAGCGCCATGGCCCAGCGCTCGAACCCGTTCATCGCGGTGATGGCATAGCCCTGGCAGGCCGAGGAAAGCGCCGCGAGGCCGAGCGTGGCCAGCACCACCTGCCAGACCACATCGGTCCAGACCATGCCGGGCAGCATGTTCAGCAGCAGGCCGACGCCCTGCGGATCCGTCACGAAGACGAAGGGCAGCACGAAGGCAGGCAGTGTGTACTTCCAGGCCATCAGCGTCGTCTTGTAGGGGCCCGCGCCGGTAATGGCGGCGGCCGCGAAGGGCGAAAGCGCCGTCGGTGGCGAAACCTCCGACAGCACCGCGTAGTAGAAGACGAACATATGCGCGGCGTAGTCGGGCACGCCGAGCTTCATCAGCGCCGGCGCGGCCACGACCGCACAGATGATGTAGCTGGCCGTCACCGGCACCGCGAGGCCGACGACCCAGACGATCAGCGCGGTATAAACCGCCGTGATGATGAGGCTGCCGCCCGCCGCCTGGATGGCGATGTCGGAGAACTTCAGCCCAAGCCCGGTCAGCGTGATCGCGCCCACGATGATGCCCGCGCAGGCGCAGGTGGCGGCGATGCTGAGCGCCTGCTCGGAGCCGGCCGCCAGCGTGCGGATCAGCTTCATCGGGTAGAGCGCGTGCTCACGCGAGAGGAAGGACAGCGCGACAGCCAGCAGCATGGCGTAAAGCACGGAAAGCGTTGCCGAATAGCCGATCGACATGAAGAAGATGATCGCGATCAGGCTGCTGAAATGGTACCAGCCGCGCTTGAACATCGCGCCCACGGTCTCGACGCTCATCGGCGTCTCGTCGCGCGGCCCGCCGGCTGCGGCGATGCGGCGCTGGTCCAGCTCCACCATGAAGAGCAGCGAGGCGTAGAAGAGGCAGGTGGGGACCACCGCCATCAGCAGCACGTCGAGGTAGGAGATCTTCAGGTATTCGGCGATCAGGAAGGCCGCTGCTCCCATGATGGGCGGTGAGATGATCGCGCCCAATCCGCCGGCGGCCAGCAGCCCGCCCGCGTCATGGGGCGTGTAGCCCACGCGCTTCATCATCGGCCAGGCGACAGTGCCGATGGTGACGGTGGTGGCCACGCCCGAGCCGGAAGGGCCGCCCAGCAGAAATGCTGAAAGCACCACCGTACGGCCCGCGCTCGAAGGTTTGCCGCCGGTCGCTGCGAAGGAGAAATCGACGAAGTACTTCCCGGCACCCGTGGCACCCAGGATGGCGCCATAGATGGTAAAGAGGATGATGAGCGTGGCGCTCACGTCCACCGCCGTGCCGAAAATACCCTCCAGCGTGATGGCGATATGCGGGATCAGCCGCTCCTCGTCATAGCCGCGATGGGTCCACGGGGCGGGCAGGTGGTTGCCGAAGAAGGCGTAGAGCAGGAAGCAGATGGCGACGACGGGCATGATCCAGCCTGTGCAGCGCCGCGTCACTTCGAGGACCAGCGCGATCAGGATCCAGCCGACCACGATGTCCATCGGCTCGGGGTAGATGATGCGGTCCTGCAGGTCGTCGCCGCCGGAGATCAGGTACCAGGTGACGTAGAGCGCCGTGGCGATCAGCAACCAGTCCCAGGGCGGGAAGCGGTCGCGGTAGCGGCGGGCCACCGGGAACAGCATGAAGCCCAGTACCATGGTGAAGCCGACATGGGCGAAGCGCAGCGTGGTCGTCGGCACGATGCTCCAGGCGGCCCAGAGGTGGAACAGCGACATGGCCACCGCGATGCCGACGGCGATGACGCCCAGGGTGCCGCCGAAGCGGTTCATCGCGCCTTCTTCGGCTTCGATCAGCTCCGCAACGTGCTGCGCCGTCGCTGCGTCCAAGGTCGCGTCGTCCAAGGAGCCAGGGTCGATGTGGGGGGGACGGGAGCTGCTGGACATATCGGATGTTTCTTCCCAAACGCGAGGCGGCCGGGCACAAGCCCGGCCGCTGTCTATATCAATCTGGCAAAGGTGCCCAAGCCCCAAGCACCCAAACCCGGGGCTCCTTAGACCAGGTTCGCCCCGGCGCCCTTCCAATAGGCCTCGGCCGCGGGATGCCAGGGCACGCCCGCCGCGGCCGTCTTCTGCTGCGCGAGCGTGAAGTCGCGCGCGGCGGAATGGACGCGTGCCCAATCCTCGCGGTTGGCCCAGAGCACGGTCAGGATCTGGCGCACCAGTTCGGCCGGCACATCCGCGCGCATGCCAAGGATATTCGCGACCGAGAGTTGCTGGTTCGGCGCCGTCTGCCCGGGATAGGTGCCCGCGGGGATGGTCTCGGCGAAGTAGACCGGGCCATGCTCGCGCACGATGTTCCCCACCAGGTCCGCATGGTCGATCATGACCAGGGTCGTACCCGGCGTGGCCGCGAGGTCCGTCACGGCGCTGGTCGGCACGCCGGAGACGAAGAAGTAGGCGTCGATCTTGCCGTCGCGGATGGCATTGGTGCTCTCGGCCGGCGAAAGCCGCTCGACCCCGCGGAAATCCTTGGCGATGTCGAGACCGGCGGCCTCGATGACGCGCCGCGCGAAGAGCTCGGTGGCCGAGGCGGGCGCGCCGGTCGAGACGCGCTTGCCCTTCAGGTCGGCCACGGTGCGGATGTTGCGGTCCGCCGTAGTCACGATATGCATGCGGTTGGTGTAGAGCACGGCGATCGCCCGCGTCGGCACCATGCGGCCACGGAAGGGACCGGCGCCGCGGACGCTGTCCACCGCGGCATCGACCTGGCCGAAGACCAGCTGGGCGCGGCTGGCGCCTAGGAGCTGGAAGTTCGCGGTGGAGCCGGCGGTGACCTCGGCCGTGGCGGAGAGGCCGGGAATGCCGCGCGTCAGGTAATTCGCGAGCGCGCCGCCGAGGGGATAGTAGACGCCGCCCGTCGTGCCGGTCGCGATGGACATCTGCTGGGCGGCCTGCGCGAAGGCGGCGGAGCTGCCCAACAAACCCAAACCAGCGCCCATTGCGCCACGGCGTGAGAGAAGTGTCATGGATCGTTCCTCCGGGAGCGTGTTTTTCTATCCTTTAAGATAAGTGAATTGCAGCCGCAGGCAAAGGGGCAGCCGAGGCGATCTTCCCTGGCGGCCGTTTCGCTGCCGGGCCTATCCTCGGCGCCCTATCCGTCCAAGCGCGGGCGCGGCACGCTCGCCAGGATCGCGGCACCCACGCCCAGCATGACCAGCACCACCGCCATTCCCGCCCGCTGGCTCCCGGTCGCATTCGTGACGATGGCCAGCGCGGCGGGCCCGATGAAGCCGGTCGCGCGGCCGGAGAGCGCGTAGAGGCCGAAATACGCCGCGACCTCGCCCGGCGGCGCCAGCTGCGCCATCAGGCTGCGGCTCGCCGCCTGGGCGGGGCCGAAGAACAGCCCCAGCATCACGCCCATCACCCAGAACATGGCCTTGGTCTCCACCAGCAGCATGCCGGCCCCGAGCACCATCAGCGCCACCAGCGCGAGCAGCACCGTCATCTTCGCGCCCAGCCGCTCGTCGATCCAGCCGCCGGCGAAGGCGCCGATGCCGCCCGTCACGTTGAGCGCGATGCCGAAGAGCAGGATCTCCTCGAAACCCATGCCAAAGACCCCCGCCGCGAAGACCGCGCCGAAGGCGAAGAGCACGTTCAGCCCATCCGTATAGAACAGCCGCGCCAGGATGAATCGCGTGATGGAAGGTTGCCGCGGCAGGCTTCGCAGCACGCGCGCGAGTTCCGTCACCCCGCGACGTGCGGCAACGCCCCAGGGCATCCGCGCGGTCGCATCCGGCACGAAGACCAGCACCGGCCAGGCGAAGATCAGCACCCAGGCCGCCACCAGCAGCGCGGTGGCGCGCACATGCTCGGCCGCATCGCGGTCCAGCCCGAAATACGAGGGGTTCGGCTGCACCAGCAGCGCGAGGCACAGCACCAGGCAGGCCAGCCCGCCCGCATAACCCAGCGCCCAGCCAATGCCGGAGATCCGGCCCAGCCGCGCACGCGTCGTCACCTCCGGCAGCATGGCGTTGTAGAACACCGTGCCCAACTCGAAGCAGAGCGTGCCGAGCGCCACGCAGAGCAGCGCCCACATCGCGTAGCCCGGCTGCGGCAGGGCGAACCAGATTCCGGCGGTGAAGAAGGACGTCAGCAGCGTGCAGATCAGCAGCAGCGCCCGCCGCCTGCCGCCCGCATCGGCGATGGCACCGAGCAGCGGCGAGAGCAGCCCGATCGCCAGCCCCACCAGCGCCTGCATCCACCCCCACATCACCTGGCCCGTCACCGGATCGGGCGCGATGCCCTTGGTGAAATAGGCCGCGATGACGAAGGTCGAAACCACCGTCGGAAAGGCGCTATTCGCCCAATCGTAGCTGGCCCAGGCCCATTCGCGCCGCGTCACGGCAAGGTGGCTAGCGCGCGTGCCGCCACAGTCACCGCCGCGAAGTCGCCCTGCGTCGCGGCCTCGCGCACCAGCTTGCGGATGCCCTCCATCGCGCCATCCTCCGCCGTCTTGCCGGCGAGGCGCGCGGCCGCCAGCCGCGCCTGCGTCACGCGCAGATCGGCGAGCAGCGAGGCCCGGGCGCGGTCGCCATAGGGGCCGGTGGCCGGCATGCGCCGTGCCGCATTGGCCAGGGCATCGAGGTGGAAGAAGGCACCGACATCGGCCCAGGCCTTGGCCGCCGCCGCGGGTTCGGCGCCGCTGCTATTGGCCAGCATGACCACCGAAGGTGCGGCCGCCAGCCGAGGCGCCGCCGCGACGAAGCCCGCGACATCGCGCGGCAGGCCGTTGGGATCGGCATCCCCGGTCTCGCCGACCTCGCTGGCGGTGAGGGACGAGATGCCCCCGCCCAGGGTCTTGATCGCCGCCTGCAGGCCCGACTTCGCCGGCGCCATCACCTCGACGGCGGCGGCCTCCAGCAATTCTCGCAGCACGGCCTGGGCGGCGAGGCGCGGTTCGGCCGGCGCGGCCTCCGCCGCCTCGAAGCGCGCTTCCAGCCCGAACAGCTCGGAAGCCAGCCAGACGGCGCCGACCACCTCGGCCGGCCCCGCCTCGGCGACGAGCCGCGCGAGCCCGGCGCAGCCCAGCCGGTTCGCGACCATATTGGCCAGCGCGGTGGCGACGAGGTCGCGCCGCAGCCGGTGCCGCGCGACGAAGCGCGAGAAATTGGCCGCCCGCAGCGCCGTCGGGAAGTACTCGTGCAGCAGCGGCGCAAAGGCGGGATCGTCGGGCAGGGCGCTGTCCACCACCGCCTCCCCGAGCCAGAGCTTTGCAAAGGGCAGCAGCGCCGCCACCTCGGGCCGTGTCAGCCCCTCGCCCTTATTGGCCCGCGCAGCCATCGCCGCGGGGTCCGGCAGGCCGGCAAGTGCGCGGTCCAGCAGGCCCTCAGCCTCCAGCCGCGCCATCAGCGCGGCCTGGGCGGGAAGTGCTGCGGCACCGGCCCGCACTTCCAGCGAGACCGCGACGGATTGCAGCTCGTTGTCGCGCAGCACCAGCGCCGCGACCTCGTCCGTCATGCTCACCAGCAGCTCGTCACGCTGGCGTCGCGTCATCACGCCCTCGGCCTCCGCATCCGCCAGCAGGATCTTGATGTTCACCTCATGGTCGGAGGTGCTGACACCGGCGGAATTGTCCAGCGCATCCGTGTTGATGCGCGCACCCGCCCGCGCCGCCTCGATGCGCCCGGCCTGGGTCACGGCGAGGTTCGCGCCCTCGCCCACCACCTTCGCGCGGACCTCGCGCCCGTCGATGCGGATGGCGTCGTTGGCGCGGTCGCCCGCCTCGGCCTGGCTCTCGGTGCTCGCCTTCACATAGGTGCCGATGCCGCCGAAGTAGAGCAGGTCCGCCTCCATCCGCAGGATCGCCTTGAGGATCGCAGCCGGCTCCGCGCGCTCCGCCTTGATGCCGAGCATCGCCTGCGCCGCGCCGCTCAAGGGGATCGTCTTGAGGTTGCGCGCGAAAACGCCGCCGCCCGCGCTGATCAGCTTCGCGTCGTAATCCGCCCAGGAGGAGCGCGGCAGCGCGAAGAGGCGTGCCCGTTCCGCGAAGCTGGCCGCCGGATCGGGATCGGGGTCGAGGAAGATGTGGCGGTGGTCGAAGGCCGCCAACAGCTTCGTCTGCTTGGAGATCAGCAGCCCGTTGCCGAAGACGTCGCCGGACATGTCGCCCACCCCGGCGACGGTGAAGGGCGCGTCGTGGATGGAACGGCCAAGTGCCTCGGAGAAGTGCCGCTCGATCATCACCCAGGCGCCGCGCGCCGTGATGCCCATGACCTTGTGGTCGTACCCGGCCGAGCCGCCGGAGGCGAAGGCGTCGTCCAGCCAGAAATGATAGTCGGCCGAAAGGGCGTTCGCGATGTCGCTGAAGGTCGCGGTGCCCTTGTCGGCGGCTGCGACGATATAGGGGTCGTCGCCGTCGCGCCGGACGATGTCCGCGGGCGTCACCACCTCCATGCCGTTCAGGTTGTCCGCGAGGTCGAGCATGGCGCGCACCAGGGTGCGGTAAGCGGCGATGCCGGTGGCCTGGAAGGCTTCGCGCTCGGTCGGGATCACGCCCTTCAGCACGAAGCCGCCCTTCGCACCGGTCGGCACGATGACGACGTTCTTGAGGCGCTGGGCCTTCATCAGGCTCAGGATCTCAGTGCGGAAATCCTCACGCCGGTCGGACCAGCGGATGCCGCCGCGGGCCACCGGGCCGGCGCGGAGGTGGCAGCCCTCCATCGTCACGCCATGCACGAATATCTCGCGCCAGGGCCGGGGATTGGGCATGTCGCCAGCAATGGCGCTGTCCAGCTTGAAGGCGATGTAGGGCTTACGCTGGTAGAAATTGGTGCGCAGCATCGCGTCCAGCACGACGCGCATGCGCTGCAGGATGCGGTCCGTATCGGGATCGGCCACCTTGTCGAGCATCGCCGTCCAGGCCGCATCCAGCGCGGATTCGTCGCGGTCGGCCACCTTCGGGTCGAACCGCTTGTGGAACATGTCGGCCAGCAGTCGCGCCGCCTCGGGCGTCGCCGCCAGCGCCGCCGTCACGCTCTCCTGCGAGAAGGGGAAGCCGACCTGCTTCAGCCAGCGGTACATGGACCGCAGCAGCCAGCACTCGCGCCAATCGAGCCCCGCGCGGAGCACCAGCCGGTTGAAGCCGTCGGCCTCCGCCTCGCCGGCTATCAAGGCTTCGAGCGCCTCCAGCAGGGCGGGCGCCCGCTCGGGCACCAGGTCGCTGCCCGCATCCAGCGCGAAGGCATGGAGCGAAATCTGCGGCGCGCCGGCCGGGGAGAGCCGGTGCGGCACCTCCTCGATCGCGCGCAGGTCCAGGCTGTCGAAGAGCGGCAGCGCATCGGCCAGCGCCAGATAGGTTCCCGGCACCGCCAGGCGCAGCACCACGCGGCGCGGGCCCTCGCCGGGCGGTTGCACCACCGCGGCCTCGGTGCGCCCGCTGGCCAACGCGGCCTCGGCGAGCGCGAGGTCGGCGGCGGCCTGGGTGACGCTCTCCGTCTCGCAATAGGTGGCAGGAAAGGCATCGCGCCATTGGTCGAGCACGATGCTGGCGGCGGCCTCGCCGCGCTCCTCGACCAGCACCTCCGCCAGCCGGTCGCCGAAGCTGCGCGCGGCCTGCGCGACGGCGGCGCTCAGCGCGGCGCGATCGGGCGCGGCGGGCTTCGCCGGGTCGGTGCCGATGATGTAGTGGATGCGCGCCAGCGGTGAATCGCCGAGCTCGATATAGAAGGCCGAGAGCCGCCCGCCATGGGCGCGGGCCAGCATCTCGCCCACACGGCTCCGCAGTCGCGTGTCGAAGCTCTCGCGCGGCAGCCAGACGATGACCGAGACGAAGCGGCCGAAGGGATCGGGCCGGAAATACAGCGCCGGGCGCGGGCGGATCGAAAGGTCCAGCGCCTGCCGGGCGCCGGCCAGGATCTCCTCCTCCTTGGCCTGGAACAGCTCGTCGCGCGGCCAGGTGTCCAGGATGTTGCGCAGCGCGCGCCCGTCATGGCTCGTGGGGGTGACGCCGGCGGCGGCGAGGATGCTCTCCACCTTGGCCGAAAGCAGCGGGATGGAGCGCGGATTGCGGTTGTAGGCGGCGGCGGCGAAGAGGCCGAGGAACAGCCGCACCCCCGTCACATGCCCTTGGGCGTCGGTGATGCGCGTCGCGATCACATCGGCGTGCTGCGGACGGTGCACGGTGCTGCGCATATTCGCCTTGGCGACCGTGATCGCCGCGTTTTCCAGCAGTGCGGCGCGCAGGCGCGGGTTGAGCTCGGGCAGCCTGGCCAGCGCGTCGAAGACCGGCACCGAGCCGTCGCGCAGGAGGCCCAGATTCTCCTCCGTGACCACGCGCGCCCCGTCGCCCTCCAGCACCAGGCGCCGATGGCCGAGCAGCACGAAGTTGTCGTGGCGCATCCAGGTGAGGAATTCCCGCGCCTGGCCCTCGCCCGCGATCTCGTCATTGGCCTTGTCCAACATCAGCATCATCGCGGGGAAGTCGCCGGTGGCGACGCGGACATCGGCCAGCGCGCGGCGCAGCGCCTTCTCGACATCCGGCCAGCCGCCCGCGCTCATGCCGGGCAGCAGGTTCCCGGCGCCGGCGCCGATGGTCACGCGCATCAGGCTCTCGCGCGGGCCCTCGCCGAACGCGGTCAGCGCGCCGGTGTCGCTGCGCGTCACGGAAACGATGGGGTGGAGGAACTCGCGGACGACGCGGCCCTGGCGGGTGAGGGCGGTCAGCACGCTGTCCACCAGGAAGGGCATGTCGTCGGTGACGATTTCCGCCACGCCATGCGAGCCGCGGCCCGAGGCCGGCGGCAGCAGCCGCAGCTTTATCTCGCCCGGCCCGCGTTGCGCGGCCAAGGCGGCCAGGGAGGTCGCCGCCTCACCAAGGGATTCCGGCGCCCGGGTGGCCAGCTCCCCCACCGGAAGCTGGGAATAGAGGCGCGGCAGCAGGGCGGCGGCCATGGGCTGCAGGCCGGTGGCCGCGGCACGCAGGACCTCTTCCCTCACCGTGTCGGTGGGCAGTGGAGCTTCGGGCATGGCGTCCTCCATCTTTGGCGGCAGTCTCCGCCGGGCGTACCAGTGGGTGCAAGCGTGGCGTGCCGCAACGTCTTGCGCTAGCGTGCCTGTATGACGATGACGCTTGCCCAGCTGCTCGCGCCGATGAGCGTCGAGCAATTCTTTGCCGAACACCACGACAAGTCTCCCTTGCACCTCAAGGGAGACGCGGGGAAGTTCGCCGCCGTGCTGTCCTGGCGGCAGATCAACCGCCTGCTGGACATGACGCATGCATGGTCCAGCCACTCGCTCCAGATGGTGCTGGACGGCAAGCCGATCCCGCCCGAGCAGTATTGTATCCGTGCAACCGGACGCGACGCCAATACGCAGCTCATGCAGCCGGTCTCCGCCCGCGTGCGGGAATGGGTGGCCAAGGGCGCCAGCATCGTCATGAACGACGTGGACAGCCTGACGCCGGGGCTGGCCTCGGTTTCCTCGGCGATCGAGGGCGCCGGGCTGGGGAAGGCGCAGGCCAACGTCTATATATCCTGGCAGAGCCACAAGGCCTTCCATGCCCATTACGACACGCATGAGGTCTGGGCCGTCCAGGTCGAGGGCGAGAAGTACTGGAACATCTGGGAGGGCCGCGCCGAATGGCCGATTAGCCACCCGGTCTTCCGCTCGCAGACCCAGGAGCAGCACGAGCAGGCCAAGGGCAAGCTCCGCGCCAAGATCCTGATGAAGCCGGGCGACCTGCTCTACCTGCCGCGCGGCTGGTACCATGACGCGCTGGCCGAAGCGCCCGCGAGCGTCCATGTCGCCTATGGCGCCCATGCGCCGAACGGCATGGACCTCATGACCATCCTGGCGGAGCGCGCACTCTACGAGGTGAGCTTCCGCCAGGCTTTGCCGCGCCAGGATGGAACTTCGGCCGCCCGCTTCGCGTTGACGCAACGCGCGGGCCAGCTCGGCCTGCGGATCGCCGAGCTCTGCAAGGACCCGAAGGTGATGGAAGTCCTGGAACGCTTCGTGGCCGATTACCGCTTCCAGCGCGGCGGCAACGACCTGATGGCCTGGCGTGGCCTCGCGCCGCCTTCCGTCGATACCGAGGACTCATCTGGCGATGCCAGCACGTTCCGCATCGTGGCCGGTGGTGCCAAGCCGGTCCGGCGCGGCGCGGAATGGGTGCTGAAGACACCCTCAGGCACGCTTTCTCTTACCCCTGCCGAAGCCGAGGCCGCGCAGTGGCTGCTGGCCCGGCCCGACATTACGGAGGCCGAGTTGCAAAAGGCGCACCCCCAGGCCGGAGCCCCGGCGCTGCTCGCAAAGCTGCGGGACGCCGCGCTGCTGGTCGCCACGTGAGACGCCTCGTTCTCGGGCTTCCGCTCCTCCTGGCGAGCCTTCCGGTCACGAGCTCACCGGCATGGGCCCAGCCTCGCCCCTTCAATTGCATCGGCGCCGAGCGGCTGCGGGAGGACGTGGCCGTCGTCACCTTCGCGCGCGGGGCCGACCGCGTCGCGCCGGAGGCTGTCGCCGTGATGCAACCGCTCGCCGTGCTGGCGCGCGAGGCGCCGGCGCGCAATTTCTGCGTCCTGGGCTTCGCCTCCAGCAATGAGGGCGGCGCCCAGAGCGGCAGCCGCCTCGCGGCCCGCCGCGCCCGCGCGGTCGGGCTCGAACTGGCCAAGATGGGCATCGAACGCGATCGCGTCCGGGCCGAGGCTCGCATCCGTGGCTTCGCCAGCACCGGCGTGGACCGCCGCGCCGGGGCACGCATCGTGCTGCTTCCGGTCCAGTGAACAAAAACCTGTGAGGTTTCGCATGCGTCGCACGCTTCTCGCTTTGTTGCTGCTGTCCACGCCCGCTTTCGCCCAGAAGCAGCCTCAGCCCCAGCCCGGTCCTTCGCGGCCAGCGCCGGCCGAGCGGAACATCGTGCTCCGCAACAACTCGCAGAGCGTCATCCGCGAGGTCTATCTGTGGGAGACCTCGGCGCGGGCCGAAGGTCCGGACCGCCTCGGCGCCGACGTCGTCCGGCCCAACAGCACCTTCCGCGTCAACCTCGGCCGCGTCGGCTGCCAGTTCCGGCTGCGGGCCGTCTTCGAGGACGGCGGCGTGGAAACCCGGGCAGTCGATGTCTGCCGGACCCAGGAGCTGGTGCTGGACGACCGCAACACCCGGCCCCTCGATGTCGCTAACAACACCGATACGGAGCTGATGCAGCTTTTCCTGTCACGGCCCGGCACCATCGGGCCGGACCGGCTGGGCGCCGCCACCGTCCCGGGCAATGACAGCCTGCGCATCCGCCTGCGCGGCGAGACCGCCTGCGAGTTCGACGCCCGCGCCGTCTTCCGCGGCAACCGCGAGGAGACGCGGGCGAACGTGAACATTTGCACGACGCCGAACATCGCCTTCGGCGACGCTTCGATCCCACTGCGCGAAGTCACCGTGGCAAACCGCAGCAGCCGCGTCCTGCGCGAACTCTTCGCGGCAGCTGGGCCGGGCGAATGGGGCGCCGACCGGCTGGGCACGACGGTTCTCAACCCCGGCCAGAGCTTTCTGCTGCGCACGCGCAGCCAGGAATGCCGCATGAGGATGCGCGCCGTCTTCGCCGATAACCGCGCGCTGGAGCAGCCGGACGTGGATATCTGCGCGGGACGGGAGGTCGTCTTCTCGACCGCGCGGCGCGTCACGCTGGTGCAGAGCAATGCCCGCGCCGTCCGCGAGGCCTACCTGTCCCCGGTGACGGAGAACGACTGGGGCGCGAACCTGCTCGCCACGCCGTTGCCGCGGGGCGAGCGGCGTGAGATCGGCACCGATGGCGACTGCCAGGCGGACCTGCGGATCGTCTTCGACAACGGCAATGCGGAAGAGGCTCGCAACCTGAATATCTGCGAGCGTACCGAGATCGAACTGAAGCCCGGCTGGATCACCGACTGACGCTGGTAGCCGTTACCGCGGGCGAGAACTCCATCGCCCGCGTTTGCTCCTGAAGGCGCGGCGCATAGGCGATGTTCGGCTTGGTCGCCCAGATGTTCACCTGATGGTGCAAGGGGATCACCGCGAGGTCCCGCTGGATCGAGTCGCGGATCACCTCCTGGTACAGGGCCTCGCGCTGCTGCGTCGGGATGGTGGCCAGCGCGCGGTCGATCAGCGCGTCGACCGCCGGGTTCGTATAGTGCGAGGGGCGAAGCGCCGAACCGCGGCCGCGCGGCGGGTCGGGCGTGGCGGACATCACCGTGAGCGAAGTATCCGCCTCGCCCGTCGAGGAGGACCAGCCGGTCAGGCTGACCGTATATTCGTCACGCAGGCCGCGGCTGAAGAACATGCTGGCCGGCATGGCCGCGACCTCGGTCCGGACACCGATGCGCGACCACATCTGCGCGATGGCCTGGATGATCTCGCCGTCGTTCACGTAGCGATCGTTCGGGCCGTTGAGAGTGATGCGGAAGCCCTGGGGATAGCCAGCCTCGGCGAGCAGGCGTCGCGCGCCCTCGACGTCATAGGCCGGCACCGGGATCGAGGGATCGTAGCCGAGCGCGCCCTGCGGCATGAGTTGGCCGGTCGGCACCGCGAAGCCCTCCATGAGCTGGCGCGTCATCCCCTCGCGGTTGATCGCCATGGAAAGCGCCCGGCGGACCCGCACGTCGGACAAAGGGTTCACCGTCAGCGGCCGGCCCTGATTGTCGGTGACGAAGGGCGTGATGGGGCGGTTCACGTCCACATAGAGATAAATGAGCCGCAGGCCCGGCCGCTCGGTCACGCGCACGCGGCCTTCGCGGCGGAGCGACGCCACGTCGCGCGTGGGGACCGCGTCGATCGCATCCACGTCGCCCGCACGCAGCGCCGCCACGCGGGAGCTGTCGTTGGGGATCATGCGATAATTCACGCGCTCCCACGGCTGGGTCGGACCCCACCAGTTCGGGTTCCGCGTGAAGGCGGCGCGGTCGCCCGGCGTATAGTTGACGAAGCGGTAGGGCCCGGTGCCGACGGCGGCGCGCCCGCTGTTGTAGTCGCTGGTCTGCGCGTTGGTGCCGTGCCGGCGAGAGACGATGGTGAAGGCCGCCATCATCATCGGCATCAGCGGGACCGGGGCGGCCGTGTGCAGGCGGATGGTGAAGTCGTCCACCACCTCCAGCCGGCTGATGATCTGCGTGTAGCGCGCCATGGAGGAGGGGCTGTTGGGCACCGTCGGGACGCGCGAATAGGTGAAGACCACGTCGTCGGCGGTGAAGGGGCTGCCGTCATGCCAGGTCACGCCGCGGCGCAGCTTCACCTCCCAGAGATTGTCGCCCAGCGCTTCCCAGGACACGGCGAGGCCGGGCGTGGGACGGACCTGGGCATCCGCCTGCACCAGCGGCTCGAAGATGTGCTGCGTCAGTGCATGGTTGGGCGAGAGATCGTGATAATGCGGATCCATCGAGGTGAAGGCGCCGCCGACGGCGATGTTGATGTCGGCCGCGGCGGCGGGAAAGGCGAGGGTGCAGCCCAGGGCAGCGGCGATGGCGGCGAGGCGCATTCACGGATCCTTCTCTCGGAAGGAACGCAGGCTGCCCTCTGCCGCCTCGGCGGAGCAAGGAAAATGGGACCTGAACCCGCACGGCTCTGCGGCAGCGCGACCGGTAATCCAATGACGGAGGGCTGGTGCGGGCCGCGGGACTCGAACCCGCACAGCCTTGCGGCCGAGGGATTTTAAGTCCCTTCCGTCTACCATTCCGGCAGGCCCGCGCCGGGCGGATCATGCAATCGGCGGCCGGATCGCGAAAGACCCTAGCCGTGCAGCACGCCGGTATCGCGCAGATACGCCAGCAGCGGCAGCAAGGGCAGCCCCAGGATGGCACTGTGCTCGCCACGAATGTCGCGCATGAGCTGCACGCCCATGCCCTCCAGCCGGTAGGCGCCGACGCTCGAGGTCACATGCGCGCCCTCCCGCGCCAGATACTCGTCCAGGAAAGCCTCGGAGAAGTCGCGCATCACCAGGCGCGGCGTCGCCATGTGGTGCCAGCTGCGCTGGCCGCCGCGCCAAACCACCACCGCCGTCATCAGCTCATGCGCGCGGTTGCGCAGCCGGTGCAGATGCGCGCGCGCCGCGGTGAGATCGACCGGCTTGTCGAACCATTCCCCCTCGCAGACCAGCAGCTGGTCGGCGCCAATGACGGTCGCGTCCGGATGGCGGCGGGCGATGCGCGCGGCCTTGGCATCGGCGAGGAGGATGGCGGTGTCGGCGGCGGAGACGCCCTCCGCCTTCGCGCTTTCCTTGATCGTCGCCTCGTCCACCGAGGCGGACATCGCCTCGAACTCCACGCCCGCGCCTTCGAGCAGCGCCCGCCGCGCCAGGCTTTGCGAGGCGAGGATCAGCCTCAACGGCCCGGCCTCAACGTCTGGGCCCGAGGATGGTCGTGGCCGGATCCAGCGGCTGGGCGGTCGCCTGCCTGCCCTGTTTCAGGTGCCACAGGTCGACCTGCTGCATGACCGTCGCCGCCGTCTCCTCGATGCTGCGGCGGGTGACGTCGATCACCGGCCATCCCCGCGCCGCACAGAGCCGCCGCCCGGCTAGGATCTCCTTCTTCACCGCTTCGGGATCGACATATTCGTTCTCGCCCACCCGAACCCCCTCGGCGCCGATGATCTTTAGCCGGTGCCGCCGGATATCGAGCAAGGCGACGGGGTCGATGGTCAGGCCCACGACCGGGCAGGGCGGGTTGTCCAGCTCGGGCGGCAGCGGCGCGCCGGGAACCAGCGGGATATTGGCCGCCTTCACACCGCGATTGGCGAGGTAGAAGCAGGTGGGCGTCTTGCTGCTGCGGGAGACGCCGACGAGCACGACATCGGCATTGGCGATACCGGCCGTGCCCTGGCCGTCGTCATGGCTCAGCACGTAGTGCATGGCGTCGATGCGGCGGAAGTAGTCGGCGTCCATGACATGCTGTGCCGCGCGTTTTTCCGTCGCGCGGGCGCCGATCTCGGTCTGCAGCAACTCCATCACGCTATCGAGCGCGGAGATGAAGGGCACGCCGACGCGCCCGCAGGTCTCCTCCAGCGTGTGGCGCAGGCTGCGGTCGACCAGGGTGAAGATGACGGGGCCGGGCTCCTGCTCGATGCCCTCGATGACGCGGTCGAGATTCATGCGCGAGCGGACCAGGAACCAGCGGTGCTGCACCACGCCGGGGTCGTCGAAGCGCGAGAGGGCGGCGCGGGCGATGCTGTTCAGCGTCTCGCCCGTGCTGTCCGAGACCAGGTGCAGGTTGGTGTTGCGGGGTGCCATCGGAGCTGTGGATCACTTTGCTGGGAGTTTGGGGATAGTGGGGATGAAATGCCCTGGCCAGCAATCGCCAACCCGTCAGCGGGGATAAGGCGAACATTTCCGGCGCGGCTGTATGGATCGGCGGCAGGCATGCACCGATCCGGGACAATCGCTTCTAAGCCTTGCTCCAGGCCGGACAGGGCCGCGTCGATCCATCGGACAGGCCTGTGGATGGTTCGGGGAGGAAATGCGTCCCCATGATTCACACCCCCTACTACCAACCACCACCATTCTTCTTTTTCTTCTTTCTTGAGTATGGTCCCGGCCATGACAGGCAAGCCCATTCTCCAGGTGCTCTCAGGCGAGAGCGTCTGGCCTCCCCCCGTATGGCTTATGCGCCAGGCGGGGCGCCATCTGCCCGAGTACCGGGCAACGCGCGCGGTGGCCGGCAGTTTCATGGACCTGTGCCTGAACCCCGAACTGGCGGCACAGGTCACGCTGCAGCCGGTGCGCCGCTACGGCATGGATGCGGCGATCCTCTTCTCCGACATCCTGATCGTCCCCTGGGCCATGGGACAGGGGCTGACCTTCGCCGAGGGCGAGGGACCGCGCCTGCCGCCGATCCGCGACCGGGCCGATCTCGACAGGCTGGATGCCAAGGGCGCCGCCGCCCGCGCCGCGCCCATCATGAAGACCGTGCGGAGGGTCCGACTGGCCTTGGACGCCGACCACCCCCGGACCACCCTGATCGGCTTCTCAGGCGCCTTGTGGACGGTCGCCTGCTACATGCTGGAGGGCAAAGGCGGCGGCGAGTTCAAGCAGGCGCGACGGCTGATCCACGCCGACCCCGAATTCTTCGCAGCCCTGATGGCAAAGTTGGAGGAGGCGACGCTCGCCTATCTCCTGGCCCAGGCCGAGGCCGGCGCCGAAGTGCTGATGATTTTCGACAGCTGGGCCGGGCAATTGCCGCCCGAGGCTTTTCGCAAATGGGTGATCGAACCCACGGCGCGGCTGCGTGCGGCCATCAAGGCGGCCCGGCCCGACCTGCCGGTGATCGGCTTCCCCCGCCTGGCCGGTCCCATGCTCGCCGAATACGCGGCGGCGACGGGCGTGCAGGCCGTGGGCATGGATACCGCGATGGACCCCGCCTGGGCGGCGGCGAATGTCCCGGCGCGGACCGCTTTGCAGGGCAATCTCGATCCCGAGGCGCTGATCGCGGGCGGCACGGCCCTCCGCACGCAGGCCGAGGGCATCCTGGCGGCCATGAAGGGGCGGCCCTTCATCTTCAACCTTGGCCATGGGGTGGAGCAGCCGACGCCCATCGAGCACGTCATGCAATTGATGGAAATCCTGCGGGCGGCTTGAAGTCCTGGGGATTGGGGGTATGTCCCCGGTCGATTGCGAGGATGGCTCTGGTATGGCGCGGCGTGTGGCGGTGGTCTTGTTCAACCTCGGCGGGCCCGATGCGCCCTCGAGCGTGCGGCCCTTCCTGGTCAACCTCTTCACCGATCCCGCGATCCTGCGCGTGCCGCGATTCATCCGCCCCTGGCTCGGCCGGCTGATCGCCTGGCGCCGTACCCCGACGGCGCAGGAGAACTATGCCGTGATGGGCGGAAGGTCCCCGCTGCGGGAGCTGACGGAAGCCCAGGCGCGGTCGCTGGAGGGCGTGCTGAACGAGCGGGAACCCGGCCTGGACTACAAATGCTTCGTCGCCATGCGCTACTGGCACCCGATGAGCCCCGAGGCGGTGCAAGCCGTGAAGGCCTGGAATCCCAGCGAGATCCTGCTGATCCCGCTCTATCCGCAATTCTCCACGACCTCGACCGGCAGTTCCATCACCGCCTGGGCCGACGCCTGCAAAGCCGCGGGATTGTCGCTGCCCACCTCGACCCTCTGCTGCTTCCACTCCGACCCCGGCTTCGTGACCGCCACGGCGCGGCTGGTGGCGGAGGCCTATGCCAAGGCCCGCGCTGAATTGCCGGGGCACGTGCCCTTGCGCGTCCTTTTCTCGGCGCATGGCCTGCCGGAGACCATCATCAAATCCGGCGATCCCTACCAATGGCAGGTGGAGCAGAGCACCGCCAGCGTGGTGGACGCGCTGAACATGCGCGGGCTGGACCATGTGGTTTGCTACCAGTCCCGCGTGACGCCGCAAAAATGGCTCGGCCCCTCGACCGAGGCGGAGATCGCGCGTGCGGCGCGGGAGAAGGTGGCGGTGCTGATCTGCCCGATCGCCTTCGTCTCGGATCATTCGGAGACGCTGGTCGAGCTCGACGTCGAATACCGGCATGGGGCGGATAAGCTTGGCATTCCCGGTTATTTCCGCGTGCCGGCGCAGAACATCGATGCCGCCTTCATCACCGCCATGGCCGATCTGGTGCAGCGGACCGAGGGCTCGGCGCGGACGCTGTGCAGCTTCGCCGGCGCCCGCCAATGCCCGCGCGCCCATACCGGCTGCCCGCACACCCATTCCACCTCGCTGCTGGCGAAGGCGGCATGATCCGCGCGGTTCTCTTCGATTGCGACGGCGTTCTGGCGGACAGCGAAGGCGTCGCCAACCACGTCGTCGCGGCAGCGGTCACGGCCCTTGGCTGGCCGATGGATGCCGAAATGGCCCAGCGCGAATTCCTCGGCATGGCGCTGCCGGATATGGAGCCGCGCATCACTGCCCGCGTCGGACCCTTGCCGAAGGGCTGGTCGCAGGAGCTGGGCCGGCAGATCGAGACGGACCTCGCCAGTGTGCGCCCCATGGCCGGTGCCGAGGCGGCGCTGCGGGCCGTGGCCGCGGCCGGGCTGCCCATGGCGCTCTGCTCGAATTCCTCGCGCGGGGAGTTGGCGGTGAAGCTGCGGGTCCTGGGCTTCGCGGCCTATTTCGAAGGTCGGGTGTTCAGCTTCGAGGATGTGGAAAATCCCAAGCCCGCACCGGACATCTACCTCGCCGCCGCGCGTGCCTGCGGCTTCCCGCCCGGCGAATGTCTGGTGGTGGAGGACAGCGCGACGGGCCTGGCCGCCGGCGCGGCGGCGGGTTGCCGGTTGGCGTCGGTGGTGGAGGGGATGGGGGTGCCGCATCTTGTGCTGGCGCATATCGGTGACCATTTGGGGCCGATCGAAGATCCAAAGACCTGATCTCCCCCTGATCATGCGCCCGGCTAAAGGGAGCGAACCATAGGGGTCGTGCCCAAAGCGCAGCCGTCATCGACGCAATATGCCTAAAGCGCAGCCGCTGCCCGTCGGGTGAACGTAAACAAATGCAGAGTAAATGTACGGGCGCGGCCGGTCATGATAACCAATCGGCCGGCGGCCGGTGGCAGCTGCGCTGAACGACTTGCCGGAGATAGATGATGGTGCCCGCCCGATTCATGTCTGTCCGCCCTGTATGATCGATCGGCCACACGCTGCGTCGGCCGTGGGCGATCCGAATACGATCAGGATTCTATTCGCAGCCTTGGCAGGCGCTCGTAGATGATCGGCATCGTCCGCATCGCGCTTTCGCGACCCTATACCTTCGTCGTGATGTCGGTGTTGATCGTCATCGGCGGTCTCCTCGCCGCCCTCCGCACCCCGGCCGACATCTTCCCTGCCATCCCGGTCCCCGTGGTCGCCGCGGCCTGGTCCTTCAACGGCCTCTCCGCCGAGGACATGTCCGGGCGCATCCTCGTGCCTTACCAGCGCTCGCTGACCACGACCGTCAACGACATCGAGCACATCGAGGCGAACTCCCTGCCGGGCATCGGCATCGTGAAGGTCTTCTTCCAGCCGGGTGCCGACGTGCGGCTCGCCAATGCGCAGATCACCGCCATCTCGCAGACCCTGCTGCGGCAGCTGCCGCCGGGCACCACGCCGCCGCTGATCCTGAACTACAGCGCCTCGACCGTGCCGATCCTGCAGATAGCCTTGGCCGGCGAGGGGCTGAACGAGCAGCAGCTCTTCGACCTCGGCGTCAATTTCATCCGCCCCCAGCTGGTGACCATTCCCGGCGCCGCCATGCCTTTCCCCTTCGGCGGGCGAACGCGGCAGATCCAGATCGACATCGACCCCGTGGCGCTGCAGTCCAAGGGGCTTTCCGCCCAGGATGTCGGCGCCGCCATCGCCGCGCAGACCCAGATCACGCCCGCCGGTTTCGCGAAGATCGGCGAGTTCCAGTACAGCCTCAACCTCAACAACGCGCCCGGCACCGTGGCCGAACTCGCCGCCCTGCCGATCCGCTCCGTCAACGGCGCCACCATCACCATCGGGGACGTGGCCAATGTCCGCGACGGCTCCGCGCCGCAGCAGAACGTCGTGCACGTTGACGGTCAGCGCTCGGTGCTGCTGACGGTGCTGAAGAACGGCTCGGCCTCGACCATCAACATCGTCAGCGGCATCCTGGGCCTCCTGCCGGGGATGCGGCCGAGCCTGCCGCCCAACCTCACCGTCACGCCGCTCAACGACCAGTCGATCTTCGTGAAGGCCGCCATCGAGGGCGTGGTCTTCGAAGGCGGGCTGGCCGCGGCGCTGACCTCGGTGATGATCCTGATCTTCCTGGGCTCCTGGCGCTCCACCGTCATCATCGCGGTGTCGATTCCGCTGGCCGTGCTCTCCGCGGTGTTCATGCTGGCCGCCTTCGGCCAGACGCTCAACGTCATGACCCTGGGCGGCCTGGCGCTGGCCGTCGGCATCCTGGTGGACGACGACACCGTCACCATCGAGAACATCAACTGGCACCTGGAGCAGGGCAAGGACGTCAGCTCCGCCATCCTCGACGGTGCCCAACAGATCGTCGTCCCGGCCTTCGTCTCGCTGCTCTGCATCTGCATCGTCTTCGTGCCGATGTTCTTCCTGCCGGGCGTCTCGGGCTTCCTGTTCGTGCCGAT
>JAQGHY010000215.1 GCA_028291455.1 Rubritepida sp.
CCGACGGCCGCGCTCGACAAGGTGAGCGGGCAGGAGGTGGTGCATCTGCTGCGCGACCTCGCCCGGCGGCGCGGCGTGCCGATCCTGCTGGTGACGCATGATCCCCGCATTCTGGATATCGCGGACCGGATCGTCGCGATGGAAGATGGGCGGATCGTACAGGCCACTGCGGCCGCGACGGCGGCGGGCTGAGGCGTCCCTTCCCGATGCCGGCCTTGCTGAAAGCGCCGGTCCATGCTGCCGTTCCGGTCCAGCAATAAGGCCGGATACAAAACCGGCTCCCTGGGGAGGGAAATCACATGTCTCGGCTTCAACGCCTATTGGGCGGCACCGCTCTGATTCTCGGGGCGCTGGCGGGCGCGGCCGCCCATGCGCAGACAGCTCCTGCGCCCCCTGCCGCCTTGCCGGCCGATATCGCGGCCCAGGACCAGTCCGGGATCGGACGGCGCGGCTTCTTCTATGTCGGCGGCCAATATGCCGGCGAGGGCGCCGCGCAGCTGATGCGGGGTCAGATCTATGTCGAGGTGGTGGTGCCGCGCGAGGTGCGGCAGCCCTATCCGCTGGTGCTGATCCACGGCGCGGCGCAGACCGCGACGAACTGGATGGGCACGCCCGACGGCCGCCAGGGCTGGGCCGACTACTTCGCCGGCCAGGGCTACATCGTCTACATGATTGACCAGCCTTCGCGCGGCCGTTCCTCCTCCGACGTCGGGCGCGACGGGCGGCAGATCAACTGGGCGGCAGGGGCGATCGAGGATCTCTTCACCTCGCCCGAGCGCGCGATGCGCTGGCCGCAGGCGAGCCTGCACACGCAATGGCCCGGCACCGGGCGGCGTGGCGATCCCGTCTTCGATCGCTTCTACGCCACGCAGGTGGAAGGCCTCGCCAGCAATGAGGATTCCGAGCGCCTGATGCAGATCGCCGGCGCCGCGCTGCTCGACCGGATCGGGCCGGCGATCCTGATGACGCATTCGCAGGCCGGCCCCTTCGGATGGCTGATCGCTGATGCAAGGCCGCGGCTGGTGAAGGGGATCATGGCGCTGGAGCCCTCGGGCCCGCCCTTCTGGGATGCGGTGCTGGGCGACGGGCCGAACCGCCGCTGGGGGCTGACCAATCCGCCCATGACCTACGACCCACCGGTGACCGATCCCGCGCAGCTCCAGGTCGCGCAGGAGGCTACGGCCGACGGGCCAAATCTGGAGCGCTGCCGGCTGCAGACCGGCACGCCGCATCAGCTGCCGAACCTGCGCGGCATCCCGATCGCGATCGTGGTGGCCGAAGCCTCCTATCATTCGGTCTATGACCACTGCACGTCGAAGTACCTGCGCCAGGCCGGCGTAGAGAACGACTTTCTTCGACTTGCCGATCAGGGCATCCGCGGAAACGGGCACATGATCATGATCGAACGCAACAGCCTGGAGATCGCGCAGTTCCTCGACCGCTGGATGCGCGAGCACATCCGCTGAGCCTGTCTGTTCAGCTCGCCGACCAAGCGTCGCGGCGGCAGCCGGGCCCGACCTGCCGCATGTTGGTGATGCCGGAGCCCTATGCCGCACCCGTTTGGCGGCGCTACCCCCGCCAACCCTGCCCACGGGCCAGCATTGCCTCGGCCTGCTCGGTAATGTTTCGCACGATCTCGCCCGCGGGCGGCACGTCATGGATCATCGAGACCGCCTCGCCCGCGATCAGCGCCGCGATGTCGTAGTCGCCCGCAGCCCGCGCTGCCTCGTAGCGCGGACCTTCCTCAGCCATGTGGCGCGTCAGTTCGAGCTCCCGGCCCATCCAGCGCTTCGCGTGCTCGTTGATCACGCAGCGGCCGGTGAAGGGCGCGGGCCAGATGTTCTTGCGCGAGATGTCGAAGATGATGCTTCGCACCGTATCGTCGCCAGAGGCCTCGGTGATGCGCTGCTTCGCGCTGTCGTCAGCGGCGGCCTCCTGGCTCGCAAAGAAGCGCGAGCCTAGCACCACGCCCTCGGCGCCCAGCATCATCGCCGCCGCCAACCCGCGTCCATCGGCGACGCCGCCGGAGGCGACCACCACGGCCTTGTCGCCCACCGCATCCACGACAGCCGGCACCAAAGCGAAGGTGCCGCGCGAACCGCCATGGCCACCCGCCTCCGAGCCCTGCGCCACCACGATGTCGGCGCCCTTGGCCACGGCATCCCGCGCCATCTCTACGGTCTGCACCTGGCAGATCACCTTGATGCCGGCGGCGCGGGCGCGTTCGGCGAAGGGGGAGGGATCGCCGAAGGAGAGCCAGAGCGCGTCGGGCTTCGCCGCTATCGCGATGTCCATGAGGCGCGGCTGCTTTGCCATGCTCCAGGTGATGAAGCCGATGCCGAAGCGCAGGCCGGTCCTTTCGCGCATCGCCACCAGCTTGGCGCTCTCCGCCTCCAGCCATTCCGGGTCGCCGTAGCCGCCGCCGAGGATGCCGAAGCCGCCAGCGGCTGAGACCGCCTCGGTCAGCCGCGCATCGGCCAGCTTGTCCATGGCGGCGAGCATGATGGGGCGCTCGATGCCGAGCAGGCGGGTGAGGCGGGTGCTGAGGGTCATGACGGAACAATAGGCCGGATCGCTATTCCGTAAAAACGAATTATAACGAACGAAGCGATCTGCATTGGAGAACGCCGTGGATATGACTGCGCTCACCACCTTTGCCGCCGTGGCGCGCACCGGCGGCATCACCGCCGCCGCGCGGGACATTTTCACCGTGCCTTCCAACGTGACGGCCCGCATCAAGGAGCTGGAGCACGAGATCGGCCTGCCGCTCTTCGAGCGCCACAGCCGCGGCATGTCGCTCACCCCCTCCGGCGAGCGGCTGCTGCCCTATGCGGAGCGGCTGGTCACGCTGATGAGCGAGGCGAAGCAGGCCGCGCAGGACGAGGGCGCGCCGAGCGGCACGCTGCGCATTGGCTCCATGGAAACCACCGCCGCCGTGCGGCTGCCGAAGATCCTGGCCGGCTTCCACCGCGCCTGGCCCCGCGTCCGCTTGAGCCTTCGCACCGGCCCTACGGCGCGGCTGGTCGAGGCGGTGCTGGCGCGGGAGATCGAGGGCGCCTTCGTCGCCGCGCCTGTCGAGCATGCGGAGCTGGAATTCACCCCCGCCTTCGAGGAGGAACTGGTCCTCGTCTCCTCGCCCGCAATCCGCAATTTGGCTGCGCTACAGAAGGCGGAACTCGCGGCGCTGGTCTTCCAGGCCGGCTGCTCCTACCGCCAGCGCCTGGAGCAGGTGCTGACGCGCCTGGGCCTGCCCGCCTTCGCGCGGCTGGAGTTCGGCACGCTGGAAGGCATGCTGGGCTGCGTCGCGGCAGGAATGGGCGTTACCATGCTGCCGCGCGCGGTGGTCGAGGCATCGGGCCTGAAGCGCGACCTGCGCTGCCACCGCATTGCCGGCGAGGAGGGCCGCACCACGACCCTCTTTATCCGCCGCCGCGACGGCTATCGCGGTCGGGCGCTGGGCGCGCTGCTGGAGATGATCTGAACCTTACTGATCCACGATGAAGCCGTCGAAGTGCGGGCGCATCGAGATCGGCTTCACGATCGGCGTCCGGATTTTCTGCGCATCCGGCAGCAAGGCCATGCCGAGGCCGGGGCGCGTCGGGATGTCCACGAAGCCGTTCACCGCCGTCGGCACCTCGTCCACGACGTCATGGCCCAGATGCTTCATGGTCGACTGGAACTGCCCCGACTCGAAGCCCGTCGCGTATTCCTGGATGGCGAAATTCGGGATCGCCGCCGCCAGCTGCAGGCACGCTGCGAGCCCGATCGGCGAGAGCGGATTATGCGGCACCACCATCACCTGATGCGCCTCGGCGATGGCGGCCACCTTCTTGCCGCCGGTGATGCCGCCGCAGAGGCACAGGTCCACGCGGGCATATTCCATCCCGCCGCGCGCCATCAGCGCCTGGAACTCGTAGATGGTCGAGAAGCGCTCGCCGGTCGCGATGGGCACATGCGTCTTGTCTGCGACGCGCGCCATGGCGTCCGGTCCTTCGGGGCGGATCGGGTCCTCGATGAACATCGGGTGGAACTCCTCGATGCCGCGCGAGAAGACGATGGCCTCGGCCACCGTCAGGCGGCGATGCACCTCGATCAGCAGGTCCACGCGGTCGCCGACGACCTCGCGCATGCGGCGGGTGTTGTCGATGGCGTCGCGCATCTTCTTCACATGGGTCTTGAAGTAGACTTGGTCGTTGCCCTCGTCGAGGAAGGGGTTGAGGTGGCCGAAGGCGTTGAAGCCGGCCTCCATCTTGCGCTGGCATTCCTCCAGCATCAGCTCGATCGTCTTCTCGTAGATATGGCCGTAGATGCGCGCCTTGGTCCGCACCGGCCCGCCCAGCAGCGCATGGATGGGAACGCCGAGCGCCTGGCCCTTGATGTCCCACAAAGCGATGTCGATGGCCGAGATCGCCGCGTTGATCGCCAGCCCCTGGAAGTAGCTGAAGCGATGCATGACGTTCCAGTGATGCTCGATATCCCCAGCGTTCTTGCCGACCAAATACTCGCCGAAGCGGCTGATCGCGGTGGCCGCCGCCTGGATATGGCCCCAGATGCCGGCCTCGCCGACGCCGGTGATGCCCTCGTCGGTCTCGACCGTCACATACATGAACTGGCCGACGTGCAGCGGCTCGACCTTGGTGATCTTCATCGGGTTTCCTCCTCGCGCGCCCGGTCGGTTGCCGGTGTGCTTCGCCCCCCATTGCTGGACCGGATCGGCGGATTTGGCGAGCCCGGCTCCATTTCGGCTCTTGATCCGAAGCGGCGGAGCGGCGCAGCTTGGGCAGACCCTGAGACGAGCCGGCCGACCCGTGCTCCGGGGAATTGGGAGACGAGACGATATGCTGAATTCCTGGCTGCGAGCCCCGCTCGCGGCGCTCGCGCTATGTGCTGTCTCGATGGGCGCCCTGCCCACGGATGCGATGGCGCAGCAGACTGCGCCGGCGCCCACCCTCAATGCGATCCGCGCCCGCGGCACCCTGGCCTGCGGCGTCAATGCCAGCACTCCCGGCTTCACCACGGTGGACAGCCGCGGCAACTACACCGGCATGGTGGCCGACCTCTGCCGGGGCCTCGCCGCCGCGATCTTCGGCGATGCGACCAAGGTGCGCTTCGTGCCCCTCTCCTTCGCGACGCGCTTCACCGCGCTCAACGCCGGCGAGGTCGATCTCCTCTTCCTCACGAGCACGCAGACCGTGCTGCGCGACACGACGCTCGGCCTACGCTTCGTGGCGCCGTATTTCTATGACGGCCATGGCTTCATGGTCCGCCGCGATGCCAACGTGACCACGGTCGACGGGCTGGCCGGCGCCACCATCTGCCTCAACCCCGGCACCACCAACGAGCAGATCACGGCCGAGTATTTCCGCAGCAAGGGCCTGACCTTCACGCCCGTCCTTCTCGAGCAGAACGAGCAGGTGCGCGCCGCCATGGCCGCCGGCCGTTGCGATGCCTTCGGCTTCGACGCCTCGGGCCTTGCCGCCATGCGGTCCTCGCTGCCGGACCCCAATGCCTGGGTGATCCTGCCGGGGCTCTTCTCGAAGGAGCCGTACAGCGCGGTGATCCGCCGCGGTGACGAATCCTGGTTTGAGATCGTGCGCTGGTTCACCTTCGCGCTCTTCGAAGCCGAGGAATCCGGTATCACCCAGGCCAATGTCGACGAGATGCGCCGCACCAGCCAGGACGCCAACGTGCGCCGCCTGCTGGGCGCGGTGCCTGAAGTCGGCCAGGCGCTGCGGCTCGATCCCGCCTGGGCGCTGAACGCCATCAAGGCGATCGGCAATTACGGCGAGCTCTACGAGCGCCACCTCGGCCCCAACACGCCGCTCGCGATGCCGCGTGGCAGCAACAACCTCTGGACCCAGGGCGGGCTGCACTACTCGCCGCCCTTCCGGTAAGCGACAGGCGCTCGCCGTGCTGCCCAATTCGGGGGCAGCCGGCGAGGCCCAGGCGCGAGAAATGCGGCGTTTACAAAACTCCGGATCACATTTCCGATCCAGGCGATCCGGTTGTGTTTGACTTGCCGGATCGCGAAAGCTGACCATCCGGCCACCAAAAAGCAGGGTTGAGGTCAGCACGAATGAATTTGAATCGGTCCATCCGCGCCGCGCTTGCGGCGGCGTGCGTTACGGTTTTGGGGTCTGCCGCGGCACAGGCGGGTCCGATCATGGATCAGATCCGCTCGCGCGGCGTGCTGAACTGCGGCATTCCCCCCGGCGTCGCCGGCTTCTCGCTGCCTGACAGCCGGGGCGTCTGGCAGGGCCTGGATGTCGACCTGTGCCGCGGCCTCGCCGTCGCCATCTTCAATGACGTGAACAAGGCGCGCTTCATTCCGCTCTCCTCCTCCACGCGCTTCACCGCGCTGGGCTCGGGCGAAGTGGACGTGCTGTTCCGCACCAGCACTCAGACCATGCTGCGCGACACGACGCTCGGCCTGCGCCACGTCACCACCTATTTCTTCGACGGCCACGGCTTCATGGTCCGCGCCAATTCGGGCGTGACCCAGGTGCGCGAGATGAGCGGCGCGACGATCTGCCTCATCCAGGGCACCACCAACGAGCAGGTGACGGCGGACTACTTCCGCAGCATCAACGTGCCGTTCCGCCCCGTGGTCTTTGAGCGCACCGACCAGGCGGCCGCGGCCCTCCAGGCCGGCCGCTGCGACAGCTTCGGCACGGATGCGTCGCAACTCGCGGCCACCCGTTCGACCATGACGACCCCGGCCGACTGGACCGTGCTGCCCGAGCGGTTCAGCAAGGAGCCCTACGCCGCCTATATCCGCCGTGGCGACGACGATTGGTTCGACGTGGTGCGCTGGTACACCACGGCGATGATCGAGGCTGAGGAGCAGGGCGTCACCCAGGCCAATGCCGAGGAGATGCGCCGCACCAGCACGAATCCGAACACCCGTCGCCTGCTGGGCGCCACCCCGGAACTCGGCCAGTCGCTGCGGCTCGATCCGGCCTGGGCCTACAATGCGATCCGCGCCATGGGCAACTACGGCGAGATGTACGAGCGCACGATGGGCGAAAGCACGCCGGTCGCGCTGCCGCGCGGGCCGAACCGGATCTGGACCCAGGGCGGCCTCCTCTACGCGCTCCCGATGCGGTGACGCCGTCTGCTCGGCGAGAGACCTCCTCTCGCTCCGGCGAGAGGCTGCTCTCGCCGCGGCGAACCGCAACATACGTGTGAGTTGACTTCGCCCCTTCCTACTCAGACGATCCGCCCTGGAACAAAGGATCGTCAGTATGAAATGGAATAAGCCAATCCGTGCCGCGCTGGCCGCGGCCTTCGTCGGCGTGCTCGCCACGACGGCCCAGGCCGGCCCGACGCTCGATCAGGTCCGCGCCCGCGGCGTGCTGGCTTGCGGCATCCACACCGGCAATGCCGGCATGTCGCTGCCCGACAGCCGTGGCGTCTGGCAGGGCCTCGAGGTCGATCTCTGTCGGGGCCTCGCCGTCGCGATCTTCAACGACATCACCAAAGTGCGCTTCGTGCCGCTGACCGCCTCCACGCGCTTCACCGCGCTGGGTGCCGGCGAGATCGACGTGCTCATCCGCGGCAGCACGCAGACCATGCTGCGCGACACCACGCTCGGCCTGCGCCACGCCGTGACCTACTTCTACGACGGCCACGGCTTCATGGTGCGCGGGAATATGGGCGTGACGCGCGTGCGGGAATTGAACGGCGCGACGATCTGCCTGATCCAGGGCACGACCAACGAGCAGGTGACGGCGGACTACTTCCGCAGCATCAATGTGCCCTTCCGCCCGGTGGTCTTCGAGCGGACCGACCAGGCCGCCGCCGCGCTCCAGGCCGGCCGTTGCGACGCCTTCGGCACCGATGCCTCGCAGCTCGCCGCGACCCGCTCCACCATGCAGACCCCGGGCGACTGGACCGTCCTGCCGGAGCGCTTCAGCAAGGAGCCCTACGCCGCCTATATCCGCCGTGGCGACGACGAGTGGTTCGATCTCGTGCGCTGGTACACCTACGCGCTGATCGAAGCCGAGGAGCAGGGCATCACCTCCGTCAATGCCGAGGAGATGCGCCGCACCACCACCAATCCGAACACGCGCCGGCTGCTGGGTGTGACGCCGGAACTGGGCCAGTCCGTCAAGCTGGATCCGGCCTGGGCCTACAATGCGATCCGCGCGATCGGGAACTACGGCGAGCTCTATGAGCGGACCATGGGCGAGCGCACGCCGGTTGGGCTGCCGCGCGCGCAGAACAACCTGTGGACGAATGGCGGGTTGATGTACGCCTTGCCGATGCGGTGATCTTGGAGGTCGGGACCAAGGGGCGTTGCCCCTTGGTCCCGACCTTTTTCTAAAAGAGC
>JAQGHY010000235.1 GCA_028291455.1 Rubritepida sp.
TTCGGCCGCAGGATCTGGCGCAGCACCGTCCCATCCGACAGGCGATCGAAGCCCAGGTTGATCTCGTCCAGGCTCACGAAGCCGCTCTTCAACCGGTCCACCGGCAGCTTGCCGCGCCGGTAGAGCGCCAGCAGCATCGGCAGGTCGCGTTGCGGCACGCAGCTGCCCATGTAGCTGCCGCGGATGCTGCGCTCCTCGCTGACGAGTGCCGCGTGCAGGTAGGAGAACTTGGCGGCCACATTCGGCAACCCCGCGCTGATGGTGCTGCCGCCGCGGGCCGTGATGGCATAGGCGAGCTCCAGCGCGGGGATGCTGCCGGCGGTCTCGATCACGGTGTCCACGCCGCCCGAGGTCGCATCGCGGATCGCGGTCACGCAGTCGGCATTGCCGGCGAGGAAGGTGTCCGTCGCACCCCATTCCCGCGCCAGGTCCAGCTTCGCCTGGCTGGTATCCACCGCGATGATCCGCGAGGCTCCGGCGGCGACCGAGGCCATCAGCGCGTTCATCCCGACGCCGCCGAGCCCGACCACGGCGATCTCCTCGCCCGGGCGCAGCCGCGCGGTGTTGAGCACGGCACCCGCCCCGGTCATCACCGCGCAGCCGAAGATCGCGGCGTCCTCCAGCGGGATGTCCTTGTCGATCTTCACCAGCGAATCGCGCATCACCACGGCGAATTGCGCGAAGAGCGAGAGGCCGGAATTGTGGTTGATCGTTTCGCCGTTCAGCCGCTTCAGCCGTTTCGCGCCCGACATCAGCGTGCCCTTGGCGCGCGCGTCGAAGGAGGAGGCGCAGATGTTCGGCCGCCCGCGCACGCAGTAGCGGCATTCGCCGCAGCTCGTCACGAAGAGCGCGACGACATGATCGCCCGGCACCAGGCCGGTCACGCCCTCGCCCAACTCGCGCACGATGCCCGCGCCCTCATGCCCGATGATGATCGGCAGCGGCCGCGGGCGCTGATTTTCGACGGTCGAGAGATCGGAATGGCAAAGGCCGGCGGCGGCGATCTCGATCAGCACCTCGCCGGGGCCGGGGGGATCGAGCTCGACCTCCTCGATCTGCATCGGCTGCGTCTCGGCATAGGGTCGCGGCAGCCCTTGGGCGTGCAGCACGGCGGCTCTCATGCGCATGGTTATTTTCTCCCTCTCTGACGCGCAGGCTGGACGGGCATGCCGAGGCTGTCCAGCAGGGGAGGTCCGCCGCGCCACCAACCCTGTGCCGGAGAAGTGCGCCGCTCCCCGCGTGATGACGAAGCAAGGTAATTGGCGTGAAGCAGAGATGGTGAGATGAGATCAGTCCGGACTAACAAATGTAAGAAATACGCTATCAATCAATTGTTATTCAAGATTTGCGCTCGACGACGCCATTGTCGACGTCGACCATAACATTTGTAAGTATTGATTTAGATGATTGAATAGAAACTTTCTTATGATATCTGTGTTCCATACCTGCTTCTTCTACTTACCTCTCGCCTCCGGGCGTCAGAAAGGCGGCGGGTATGAGCGAGACGATCTTGATGACGGGCGGCGCCGGTTTCATCGGCAGCCATGTTGCGCGGCTCCTCCTTCAGCGCGGCCACCGGGTGAGGGTCCTCGATAGCCTCATCGACCAGGTCCATGGCGGCCGCCGCCCCCCGTTGCTCGACGATGAGGTGGAGTTTCTTCGCGGCGACGTGCGCGATGAGGCCTCGCTGGTTCCCGCACTCAAGGGCGTCGACAGCGTCATTCACCTCGCCGCCGAAGTCGGTGTCGGCCAGAGCATGTATGCGATCGACCGCTACGTCTCCGTCAACGACCTCGGCACCGCGGCACTGTTCCAGCAGCTCATCCATCGTCCCGTGCGGCGGGTCGTGGTCGCCTCCTCCATGAGCATCTACGGCGAGGGCCTATATCAGGACGCCGACGGCGCCCTGCACGACGACGTACTGCGCGCGCCGCGCCGTGAGGGCGACACCTCCTGGGATCCGATGGACAGCCAGGGCCGGCCGCTGCAGCCCGTCCCCACTCCGGAGAGCAAGCGGCCCAATCTCGCTTCCGTATACGCCATCACGAAATACGTGCAGGAGCGCCTGACGCTGACCCTCACGCATGCTTACGGCATGGAAGGTGTGGCGCTCCGGCTGTGGAACGCCTACGGCCCGGGCCAGGCGCTCTCCAACCCCTATACCGGCGTGCTCGCGATCTTCGCCTCGCGGCTGCACAACGGCCAGCGCCCTATGATCTTCGAGGACGGCCAGCAGCGCCGCGACTTCGTGCATGTGGAGGACGTGGCGAAGGCCTTCCTCGCGGCGCTGGAGCATCCGCGCGCGGCCGGCCAGGTCTACAATGTCGCCAGCGGCGAGGATCGTAGCGTCGAGGACGTGGCGCTCGCGCTGGCCCGCGCGATGGGCCGCCCGGAACTTGGCCCCGAAATGACCGGCAAGGCGCGCAGCGGCGACATCCGCCACAACATCGCCGATATCTCGCGCATCCGCGATGAGCTCGGCTTCACCGTCGATCGTGACTTCGAGGAGGACCTCGCGGAGCTTGCGGAATGGGTGGCGCACCAGCAGGCGGATGACCGCGTCGGGCAGGCGCGGGAGGAACTCGAGGCCAGAGGGCTTGTGGCATGAACGCCGCGCCCAGGATCGTCGGCCGCAAGCCGCTCCTCGTCACCGGCGGGGCCGGATTTATCGGCTCCAACCTCGCCGACCGTCTGGCGCAGGAGGGGCATGATGTCCTCGTTCTCGATGCCCTGGCACGGCCGGGCGTCGAGGCCAACCTCGAATGGCTGCGGCGCCGCCATCCGAACCGCATCTCGGCCATCATCGGCGATATCCGCGACGGCGACGCCGTGACCGAGGCCCTGCGCGATGCCGACGCCGTCTTCCACCTCGCAGGCCAGGTGGCGGTGACGACGAGCATGGTCGAACCGGCCGATGACTTCGACATCAACCTTGGCGGCACCTTCCGCCTGTTAGACGGGCTCCGCCGGCGCGGCGGCGGCGTGCCGATGGTCTTCGCCAGCACCAACAAGGTCTACGGCGATCTCGCCGACGTCGCGCTGGAACGGATCGACGGGCGCTATGTGCCGGTGGACGAGACCTTCAGGAAAAGCGGCGTCGGCGAAGGCCGCCCGCTTGACTTCCACACGCCCTATGGCTGCTCGAAGGGAGCCGCGGACCAGTACGTGCTGGATTTCGACCGGAGCTTCGGCGTGCCGACGGTGGTGCTCCGGATGAGCTGCATCTACGGACAGCGCCAGATGGGCACCGAGGATCAGGGGTGGGTCGCCCACTTCCTCATCCGTGCCTTGCGTGGCGAACCCATCAGCATCTTCGGCGACGGGTGCCAGGTACGCGACATCCTGCAGGTGCAGAATGCCGTGGAAGCTTATGTGAATGCCTGGCGGCGGATTCACGTCGCGCGGGGCCGGGCCTTCAATCTCGGTGGGGGGCCTGCAAACGCCGTCAGCCTGCGGCAGGTGATCGCCGCGATCGAGGACATGCTCGGTCGTAACGTCGAGACGAATTACGGCGATTGGCGCGCCGGCGACCAGCGCTACTACGTCTCGGACGCCAGCGCCGCGCGGCAAACGCTCGGCCTGCACGATCCAATGCCCTGGCGCGTGGGGCTCGCCTCTCTCGCAAATTGGCTGGAGCGGGAGAACGGCCTGAGGCCCGGCGTGAAGGCGGAGGCCGTGCCATGAGGGTCGCGCTCGTCAACCCGCCCTGGAGCTTCGAGAACAGCATCTACTTCGGCTCTCGCGAGCCGCATCTGCCGCTTGAGCTCGGCTACGCCAAGGCGATGCTGGATGCCGCCGGGCATGAGACGCTGATGCTGGACGGCCATCTCTGCGAGACCTCGATGGAGGCGCTGGTGGAGCAGGTCGCCAGCTTCGCGCCCGACATGACCGTGGTAACGACGGCGCCGACCTACCTGTTCTGGCGCTGCGCCCAGCCGGAGCTGCGTATCCCGCGCGCCTTCCTGATGGCACTCGGCTCGCGCGGTGGGCGGACCGTCGCGGTTGGCCCGCACGGCTCGTCGACGCCTCGCGCGGTGCTGCGCAAGCTCGGCGTGGACGTCGTCGTCCTCGGCGAATGCGAGGAGGTCGTCGCCCGCCTCGCCGGGACGGAAGACCTGGACCTCGTTCCTTCCATCGCCTGGTGGAACAGGAGCGAGATCGAGGTGAACGGCGGCCCCGCCTCGGCCACCTTCATCAACGCGCCGGCCGTGAAATGGCCGGACGAATGGATCCGCCGCCACACGCATCACCACCATCGCTTCGAGGCACCGCCGACGGGCCCTGGGGCAGAGGTCGAGGCTTCTCGCGGCTGCCCCTACACCTGCATCTTCTGCGCGAAGGCCGATTTCCGCGACAAGTACCGGCGCCGCGCGCTGGAGCCGGTGCTGGAGGAGTTGGACGCCCTGATCGCGCAGGGGGTCGAATACGTCTACTTCATCGACGAGATCTTCCTGCCCCAGCGCCCGCTGTTGGAGGCGCTGGTCGATCGCAAACTGCTCTTCGGCATCCAGACGCGCATCGATCTCTGGAAGCCGGACATGCTCGACCTGCTCGGCGCCGCCGGCTGCGTCTCCATCGAGGCCGGCGTGGAAAGCCTCACCGAGGAGGGTCGCGCCGCACTGGACAAGAACTGCCGCAGTTCCACCGACGAGTTGGCGGACCGGCTGATCTACGCCCGCCGCTCGGTTCCCTTCGTGCAGGCGAACCTCATCAAGACAGGGAACGACGACCCCGAGATGATCGCCGAATGGCGCGCCAAGCTCCAGCTCGCCGGCGTCTGGGCCAATGACCCCGTGCCGCTCTATCCCTATCCGAGCTCGCCGGACTATCGCCGCCTCTGGGGTCCGCCGGATGAGAAGGCGTGGGAGCGCGCGCATGCGCACTACCTCGCGCAATTCGACAGCTTCAGCGAGATTCAGCATGAGCGGCCGATGCCCCTGGCCGAGCTGGAGGCCGCATGCGGCCGCCCCTGAACTCGGTCTTCCTGACCACGGACGCCGTGGGCGGCGTGTGGACCCACACGCTCGACCTGGCGCGAGGGCTCAAGCGGCGGCGCATCGAGGTCACGCTGGCCGTGCTAGGGCCGCGCCCGAGCCCCATGCAGATGAAGGCGGCACAGCGCGCCGGCTGCCGGCTGTTAGTCACCGACCTGCCGCTCGACTGGACGGGTGCGGATGAGGACACGCTCCGCTCCGCGGGCCGCTCCCTGGCCATGCTGGCTGACAGATCGGGCGCGGCGCTGGTCCACCTGAACAGCCCGGCGCTGGCAGCCGGTGGCGACTTCTCCCTGCCGCTGATCGTCGGCTGCCATTCCTGCGTCGCGACCTGGTGGACGGCGATGCGCGGCACGCCCTTGCCTGAGGATCTCGCGCGGCAGAGGGCTCTGGTCGCGGCGGGCTATACCGCGGCGGACGCTCTCGTGGCACCCAGCCACGCCTTCGCGCGCCTTACGGCCGAGGAGTATGGCGTGAGCGGCAAACTGCGTGTCGTGCATAACGGCCGGCCGGCGCAGCCGATGGTGCATGGCGCGCGCGAGGGCATCGTCGCGGCAGGCCGTCTTTGGGACGAAGCGAAGAACATCGCGGTGCTCGACCGCATCGCGCCGCGGCTGGAGATGCCCATCCTGGTGGCCGGGCCGCTGGCCGCGCCGAATGGCGGTGCCGCGGCCTTCCCGAAGCTCTGGCATCTGGGCGCCCTGGACGCGCGCCAGATGGCGAGGGCCTTTGCGACCGCGGGCATCTTCGTGTCGCCGGCGCGCTACGAGCCCTTCGGCCTGGCCGTGCTCGAGGCGGCGCAGGCGGGATGCGCGCTTGTCCTCTCGGACATTCCCTCCTTCCGCGAGATCTGGGACGACGCCGCCGACTTCGTCGCGCCCGATGACGAGGAGGGCATTCTTCGCACCCTGCACACCCTTTCGACCGATCCCGCATTGCGGGCGCGGCGTGGCGCGGACGCCCGGAAGCGGGCCGCGCTCTACACGGACGATGCGATGGTGGAGGGCATGATCGCACTCTATGGCGACGTGGTGCCGCACCGCTCCTCGATGGAGTCCGCGGCGTGAAGCTGGTCTATTTCACACACTCGCTCCGCTCCTGCTGGAACCATGGCAACGCGCATTTCCTACGCGGCGTGCTGCGCGAATTCTCCCTCCGCGGCGACGACGTGGTCGCCATGGAACCGGCGGCGCCATGGAGTCTGCAAAACCTCCTGCAGGATCATGGCCCGGCCGGGTTGGACGCGTTCCGTGCTGCCTATCCGGAACTGGTCTCGCAGCCCTATGAGACCTTCGCCGACTGCGAGGCCGCGGTTGCCGATGCCGACCTGGTCATCGTCCATGAATGGAACGATCCCGCGCTTGTCGCCGCACTCGGCAAGCTGCGTAGGCAGGGTGGGCGCTTCACGCTGCTTTTCCATGACACGCACCATCGCGCCGTCAGCGACCCGCAGGCGATCCGCGCCTTCGACCTCGACGGCTATGACGGCATCCTGGCCTTCGGCGAGGCGCTGTCGGAGGTCTATCGCCAATGGGGTTGGGGCCGCCGCGTCTGGACATGGCACGAAGCCGCGGATACCCGGCATTTTCATCCGCCCGTGCAGGCAGGCCTACGCGCGGGGTTGGTCTGGATCGGCAATTGGGGCGACGGCGAGCGTAGCGAGGAGATCGAATCCCTCCTGCTGCGCCCGGCACGCGACGCCGGCCTGGCGCTCGACATCCACGGCGTGCGCTACCCCGATGAGGCGCTGGCCAGGCTCGCAGCATATGGCGCCCGCTTTCGCGGATGGTTGCCCAATGCGTCCGCGCCGGCGGTCTTCGCCCGGCATCTCGCGACGGTGCATGTGCCGCGCCGCTTCTACGTGACGATGTTGCCCGGCATTCCGACGATCCGCGTCTTCGAGGCGCTGGCCTGCGGCATCCCGCTGGTCTCCGCTCCCTGGCAGGACAGCGAGCACCTCTTCCGCCCCGGCCAGGATTTCATGACCGCCGCCAATGGCGCGGAGATGACACGGCACCTCAAGGCACTTCGGCACGAGCCCGAAATGTCTGCCGCATTGGCGGCCAACGGACTCGCCACGATCCGGTCGCGCCACAGCTGCGCGCACCGCATGCGCGAGCTGCTCGCGATCTTCGCCGAACTGCGCCCCCAAGGCATGATGGAGAACGCCGCATGAGGATCGCCTTCTATGGCTCGAGCCTGCTGTCCTCCTATTGGAACGGCGCGGCGACCTATTATCGCGGCCTGCTGCGCGACCTCGCGGCCCGTGGCCACGACATCACCTTCTACGAGCCCGATGCCTTCGGCCGGCAGCAGCACCGCGACATGGAGCCGCCCGACTGGGCGCGCGTGGTGGTCTACGACGCCAACGAGACCGCGCTACGAAGCGTGATCGCCCGCGCGGCCGATGCCGACGTGGTGGTGAAGACCAGCGGTGTCGGCGTCTATGACGACGAGCTGCTGGAGGGCGTCATGCGCGCGGCGCGGCCCGATGCCATCCGCATCTTCTGGGATGTGGACGCGCCCGCCACCCTCGTCGAGATCGCCGCTGCGCCGGACCATCCGCTGCGGCGCGTCCTGCCGAGCCTGGACTTCGTGCTCACCTACGGCGGCGGCCCGCCGGTGATCGCCGCCTATACGGGCTACGGGGCGCGGCGCTGCATCCCGATCTACAACGCGCTCGACTCCTCGACGCATTTTCCGGTGCCGAGCGACCGCCGGCTCGCCGCCGACCTGGCCTTCCTCGGCAACCGCCTGCCGGACCGCGAGAAGCGCGTGGAGGACTTCTTTCTCGACGCCGCCTGGCGCCTGCCCGGCCGGGCCTTCCTGCTCGGGGGCAATGGGTGGCACGACAAGCACATGCCGCCCAACGTCCGGCAGTTGGGCCACGTCTATACGCGCGACCACAATGCGCTGAACTGCTCCCCGCTCGCCGTGCTCAACATCGCGCGCGACAGCATGGCGAGTACCGGCTGGTCGCCCGCCACCCGCGTCTTCGAGGCCTGCGGCGCGGGTGCCTGCCTCATCACCGATGCCTGGACCGGCCTCGACATGTTCCTGAAGGAGGGCGAGGAAATTCTGGTCGCCCGCGACGGGCAGGACGTGGCGGAGCAGCTCGCCGCACTCACCCCTATGCGGGCACGGGCGATCGGCGCGGCGGCGCTCCGGCGGGTGCTGGCCGACCACACCTACACGATCCGCGGTGCCGAGGTGGACGCGCTGCTGCGCCATCACGCCGCCCTGGCCACCGCGGAGCGGGCGGCATGAGGGAAGGACCGCTCGATATCGTCGTGATCGGCCTCAGTCTTTCCTCCTCCTGGGGAAACGGGCACGCGACGACCTATCGCGCGCTCCTGCGGGCACTAGCCCTGCGAGGCCATCGCGTCACCTTCCTGGAGCGCGACGTGCCCTGGTACGCCGCGCACCGCGATCTTCCGGATCCTGACTTCTGCAGGCTCGAATTCTACGACGACCTCGCAGGGTTGGGCGAATGGTCAGCCAGGATCGCCGCGGCGGATGCCGTCATCGTCGGTTCCTACGTGCCGGAGGGCGTGGCGGTCGGGCACTTCGTGCAGGATACCGCGCGCGGCGTTACCGCGTTCTACGACATCGACACGCCCGTCACGCTCGCCAAGCTGCGGCAGGGCGAGCAGGAGTATCTCTCGCCGGAGCTCATCCCGGGCTACGATCTCTACCTCTCCTTCACCGGCGGCCCGACCCTCGACCTGCTGATGCAACATTACGGCTCGCCCGCGGCGCGCGCCCTCTAGTGCTCCGTGGACCCCGTGGCCTACCGCCCGGTGGACGTCGAGCGGCGCTGGGACCTGAGCTACCTCGGCACCTACAGCGCGGATCGCCAGCCGGTGTTGGAACGCCTGCTGATCGAACCGGCCCGGCGCGCGCCGGAACTGCGCTTCGTCGTCGCAGGACCGCAATACCCTGCCGACATCGCCTGGCCGGCGAATGTGGAGCGGCTGGAGCACGTGCCGCCCGCCGACCATCCGGCCTTCTACGGCGCCAGCCGCTACACGCTGAACGTCACGCGCGCCGACATGGTGCGCGCGGGCTTTAGCCCCAGTGTCCGGCTCTTCGAGGCTGCCGCCTGCGGCACTCCCGTGATCTCGGATATTTGGGACGGCATCTCGACCGTCCTTCTGCCGGGCGCTGAAATCGTCCTCGCAGAGGATGCCGAAACGGTGCTCGCAGTGCTGCGCGACACGTCGTCCGAAGGCCGCGACAGCATGGCCCGCGCAGCGCGCAGCCGCATCCTCTCCCAGCACACCGCGGGCCACCGGGCCGCGGAACTCGTCGAGCATCTCCAAGCGGCCAGAATGCGAAGAGCGTTTGTGCCCTTTTCACGCAAGCCGGAACTCCAGAGGGAACTCCCATGAAGAACGGTAGGACGAAGCGTGCCGTGGTCGCTGGTGGTGCAGGCTTCCTTGGCTCTCATCTTTGCGAGGCGCTCCTGGCGGAGGGGATTCAGGTCTGGTGCGTCGATAATTTCCAGACCGGCTTGCGCCGCAGCGTGCAGCGAATGGAACAGAATCCGGACTTCACCTTCGTCGAGGGCGATGTCATCGAGACGAACTTCATCTCCAAGCTGCCGCGCAGCATCGACCTGGTGTTCAACCTCGCTTGCGCCGCATCGCCGGTACAGTACCAAGCCGATCCCGAGCACACCTTGATGACCAGCGTGGTCGGCACGCGCAACCTGCTGCGGCTGGCCGAACAGCGCGATGCCCGGTTCCTCCTCACGTCCACCAGCGAAGTCTACGGCGATCCCGAGGTGCATCCGCAGACGGAGAGCTATCGCGGGAATGTGAGCTGCACCGGCCCGCGCGCCTGCTATGACGAGGGCAAGCGCGCGGCGGAATCGCTGACGCTGGACTTCGAGCGGGCTCATCGGGCGGAAGTCCGTATCGCCCGCCTGTTCAACACCTATGGGCCGCGCATGCGCTCGGATGACGGACGCGTCGTCTCCAACATCATCACCCAGGCGCTCGAGGGGAGCGATATCACCATCTATGGCGACGGCACCCAGACGCGATCCTTCTGCTACGTGGACGACATGATCGACGGGCTCATGCGCCTGATGCGCTACGACGGCGAGCAGCCTGGCCCGATCAACATCGGCAATCCCGCGGAACTGACCGTCCTGGCGCTGGTGGAGCATGTCCTGAAGCTGACGGGCTCGCGCTCGCCGGTGGTGCATCTGCCGCTGCCCCAGGACGATCCGCGCCGCCGCCGCCCTGACATCTCGCGCGCCACACAACTGCTGGGCTGGGCGCCGCGCAAGGCGCTCGTCGAAGGCTTGCAAGCGACGGTCGAATGGTTCTCGAAATCGGAGGCCGCTTCCGAGCCGCGTCGTGCCGCCGACGACGCGCGCCATCTGGCGGGCTGAGGCCGGGCGGGATATGCGCGGCATGCCTGAAGATGGAGCCGCGCTTGGCCGAGATCCTGTCCACCGAGGTCGTCTACAGCCGCTGGGCACGAATGCTCGTCGCGACCATCCGCCTGCCGGACGGGCAGGTCACGAAACGCGACATCGAGGACCACGGCGAGGCGGCGATGGTGCTGCCCTACGATGCCGCGCGCCGTCTGGCCCTGGTCATCCGCCAATTCCGCACGCCGCCCTGTTTCCTCGGAGGCGACGGGATGATGCTGGAAGCCGCGGCGGGCCGGCTGGATGGCGACGATGCCGAAGCCTGCGCGCGCCGCGAGGCGATGGAGGAGGTCGGGGTCCGTCTCACCAGGCTGGAGCCGGTGGCGCGGGCCTGGTCGATGCCCGCGCTCTCCACCGAGCGGGTCTCTCTGTACCTGGCGCCGTATTCCCAGGCGGATCGCATCACCGATGGTGGTGGACTGGCCGAGGAGCACGAGGAGATCACGGTGCGGGAAATGCCGCTGGCCGAGTTGGCGGCCATGGCCGATGCGGGCGAGCTGACGGACCTCAAGCTCCTCGTCCTGGTGCAGACGCTGAGGCTGCGACGGCCGGAATTGTTCACCTAGGATCGTCGGCGACGGACGCTGCGCCGTGAGTTTTTCCTGGGCCAAGATGTTCTTCGGCCGTCCCTTGGCCAACCGGGAGGCCGAGGAGACGAAGCTCGGCGTCTTCACCGGCATCCCGGCCATGGGGCTCGACGGCCTCGGCTCCGCCTCCTACGGGCCTGAGGCGGCTCTCGCGATATTGGCAGTGGCCGGCGCGGCTGGCCTAGGCCATGTCGGGCCGATCATCTGGGTGATCCTGGGGCTTCTGGCGATCCTCTTCCTTTCCTACCGCCAAACCATCGCGGCCTATCCGAACAATGGCGGGTCCTACGTGGTTGCGAAGGAGAACCTCGGCACCGGAGCCGGGCTAGCCGCCGCCGCCGCGCTTATGGTGGACTATGTGCTGAATGTCGCCGTGGGAATTTCCGCGGGCGTCGGCGCGCTTACCTCGGCCATCCCTTCGCTGCACGGCTACACCTTGTTGCTCTGCCTCGGCATCCTCGTTGCCATTACCCTGGTGAATCTGCGGGGTACGAAGGAGTCGGGCATGGCCTGGTCGGTGCCGACCTACGCCTTCGTCGGGAGCCTCGGCTTCATCGTCGCCTGGGGTTCGTGGAAGGCCTTCATGGGCGACGGCCATCCCGAGCCGGTGATCGCGCCGCCCGCGATGTCGCAGGAGGCCGGCGAGGCCGTCACGCTCTGGCTGCTGCTGCGTGCCTTTGCGAGCGGTTGCACCGCCATGACCGGCGTGGAGGCGGTGAGCAACGGCGTCAGCGCCTTTCGCGAGCCGACCGTGAAGCACGCGCACCAGACCCTTGCCGCGATCTGCGCGATCCTGGGGCTGCTGCTGCTCGGCATCGGCTATCTCGCCCAGTCCTACAGTCTGATGGCGATGGACCAGACGAAGGCGGGCTACCAGAGCGTGCTCTCGCAGCTCGTCGGAGCCGTCTATGGGAATGGATGGTTCTATTATGTCGCGATCGGCAGCGTCCTCTGCGTGTTGTGCCTCTCCGCCAACACCAGCTTCGTGGGTTTTCCGCGCCTCTGCCGCCTCGTCGCCGCCGACGGCTTTCTCCCCCGGCCTTTCGCAGTTCCGGGGCGCAGGCTGGTGTTCTCGGTGGGCATTCTCTTCCTGAGCGCCAGCGCGGCTGCACTGCTCATCGCCTTCGGCGGCATCACCGACCGGCTGATTCCGCTGTTCGCCGTCGGCGCCTTCCTGTCCTTCACGCTGTCGCAGACAGGCATGGCGGTGCACTGGCGCCGCGCGCTGCGGGAGGGTGGTGGAAATCGCGGCCACCTCGCGATCAACGGCATCGGGGCGTTCGTCACGGCTATCGCACTCGCGGTGATCCTGGTCGCCAAGTTCGAGGAGGGAGCCTGGCTGACGGTGCTCATCATGCCGCTCACCGTGCTGCTGCTCCGCTACGTCCGCCGCTACTACGACGGCGTGGACCGGCAGGTCCTGCAGGGCAGCCATCGTGAGATCGATCTCCGCGGCCCTGGCCATTCCGTTGCAATCGTGCCGATCAAGCGGTGGGACCGCCTCACCCGCCGCGCGGTGCAATACGCGCTACGAATCACCCCGCATGTCACCGCGATCAATGTCACGCAGCTCGAAGGCCCGGATTCGGTGAGCAGGGACGCCCAGCTGACAGACGAGTGGCGCAACCTGGTCGAGGAGCCCGCGAAGCGCGCAGGGATCGAGCCGCCCCGGCTGCTCATCGTAAAGTCGGAATTCCGCAGCGTGGTCGCACCGTTGCTGCGGGTTATCCAGGACCTCGACTGCGCGTCGCCGGGCTGCCAGATCACCGTCGTCCTTCCCGAGCTGGTGGACGGCAGGTGGTGGGGATACCTCATGCACACGAACCGCGAGCGGCGGCTGCGCGCACGCATCCTTCGCCACGGTGGATTGCGCGTGGCCATCGTTTCGGTGCCCTGGCAGCTTCAGGAGTCCGACCCGGCCCAGGCGATTGCCGAGGAGGAGGAGGGAGAAGCCCCGGCGTCAGGAAACCCGGCCCGGTCCTAGATCAACCCGCCATTCACATGAATGACCTGCGCGGTCACATAGCCCGCGCCCGCTGACGCCAAAAATCCCACGACCTCCGCCACGTCCTCCGGCGTGCCTAGCCGGCCCATCGGGATGTTCTCGATCACCGCCTGCCATTGCGCCGCGTTGTAGGCCGCATGCGCGCCGGGATCCTTGCGCGTATAGCCGGGCGCGACCGCATTCACCGTGATGCCTTGCTTGGCGGAATCCACGGCCAGCGCGCGCACCATCGCCTCCATTCCCGCCTTGGCGGCAGCGGTGGCGGGAAAGGTGTTCACATCCGTGCGAAACACATGCGCCACGAAGGAGGAGATCGCGAGCAGCCGGGGATCCTGCCCGCCTTCCATCCGCGGAAGTGCCGCGCGGGCCAGCCGGATGAAGCCCCAGAGCACCGTGTCGAAGCTGCGGGCGATCAGCGCGTCGTCGGATTGTGCCAGCGGCGTGCGGTCCGCGAAGCCGGCATTGGCGATGACCACGTCGAGGCCACCGAAACGCTCGACTGAACGTGCCACCAATGCTGCCGGCACCTCGGGCGCGCCGATGTCGCCCAGCATGATCTCTGCCTCGCCGCCCGCGTCGCGGATGGCGGCGGCGGTGCGTTCGGCGCCCTCCTGGTTCTTGCGCGTGTGGACGAGGAAGGCGGTGTCCGGCGCGGCGAGCCGCCGGCAGCAGGCCGCGCCGATGCCGGAAGCCGCACCAGTGACGAGAAAGACGCGAGGGCGCAAAGGGGTTCTCCATGCATCAGGGCTTCAGCCCGACCAGTCGTCGTATCAGCTTTCGCGCGAAGTCGCTGTACGGCCGGTCCAGCAGCCGCGCCAGGCTCCATCGCCCATGCCGCATCCGGGCGCGGATATTGCTGAATTCGCGGAACCCCGCCTCCCCGTTGCGCCGCCCGAAGCCCGAGGCGCCGACGCCGCCGAAGGCAAGCCCCGGCAGCGCCGCGTATTCCAGCGCGCGCCCGGTAACGAGCGCGCCGGATTTGGTGCCCGCCGCCACGGCCGCCTCCTCCGCGCGCGTGGCGCCGAAGAGGTAGATGGCCAGGGGGTGCGGCCGCTCGCGCACCCAGTCCAGCGCGGCATCGAGGCTGCCGCATTCCTCCATGGCGAGGATGGGGCCGAAGATTTCCTCCTCGGCGAGACCCTCTCGCGACAGAGCGAGCCCGATCGCCTGCGGACCCGGCTCCATCCAGGCGATGGTGACGCCCGCGCTCAGCCCATCGAGCCGCGCCTGCTGGGCCGTGTTGATCACGGCCGTGCCGCTGTCGCCGATGCCGCTCGCACGTGCGGCACGGGCGAACGCGGCCGCGGAATGGCCGATCAGCAGCACGGTATCGGGTGCGATGCAGGTCTGCCCGGCATTCACCGCCTTGGCGGAGAGGATATCCCGCGCCACCCGCGCCAGATCGGCATTGGGGAGCACGAGCGCCGGGCACTTGCCGCCGAGCTCCAGCGTCAGCGGCGTCAGGTTCGGCGCGGCGGCGGCCATGACCAGCCGCCCGGTCTCGGTGCCGCCGGTGAAGACCAGGTGGTCCCAGGGCTGGGCCGCGAAATCGCGCGCCACATCGGGACCACCCTGGACCACTGCGGCAATGCGCGGGCCCCAGGCCTCGGCGGCGATCTCCTCGATCAGCGCAGCGACGCGCGGCGCTGCCTCGGAAGGTTTGATGACGACGCGGTTGCCTGCCGCGATCGCATCCACCGCCGGCAGGAGCGCCAGCTGCAAGGGATCGTTCCACGGCGCCATGATGCCGATGACCCCCTTGGGCACGCATTCCGTCCAGGCGCGGGCGGGCCGGAACGGCAGCGGGACCGGAGCGCCGCGTGGCCGGGCCCAAGCGGCCAACCAACGGCGCGAAAAGGCGGCGGCGTCGGCCACCAGCATGACATCGGCGAGCAGCGTGTCCTCGGCGCCGCGGGTGCCGAAATCGGCATTCGCGGCATCGGCGATGGCCTGGGCGCGGGCGCGCACGGATCGCCGCAGGGCGGCGAGTAGCACGCGGCGTTGGGCGAGAGCGGGAGCACCATCCTCAGCCTCGGCGGAACGGAGGCTAGCGAGGGCGTCCTGGGGCGTCATCCGGGCAAGGCTCGCGCCGCCGCCTGGCCGGAGCGGATGGCGGCCTCGATGGTCGCGGGCAGGTCTGGCCAGGTCCAGTCGCCGGCCAAAGCGAGGTTGGCGAGCGGCATGCGCGGCGGGGTCGGGATGGGGCCTGGGCGGTGGCGCGGGGTGGCGCGGCGCTCCTTCACCACGCGGCAGGGCGGCGGGGCCTCGGGCCAGTCGCCGGCCACGCCGAATTTCCGCACGGCCTGGAGGATCTCGGCCCAGGCGCGCGGGGCCAGCGCCTCGACCTCCTGATCCGCCTCGGCATCGCCGGCGCTGACGGTAACGGCCACGCCGCCGGGGCGCACCAGCACCCATTGGCAGAGCGCGCCGAGCAGGCCGAGGAAGCGGACCGGGCCGGGCGAAGCATGCGCGAAATGCAGGTTCACGATGGGCGCGAAAGCGTCGGGCGCGGGGATGTCCGGCAGCAGGCGCTGTGTTTCCCAGGGGGGCAGGGCGAGGATCACGCTGTCCCCCGCTGCGAGCGGCGTCTCGTGGTCATGGAAGACCAACGCCGTGGCACGCCCTGCGTATTGCGTAATACCGCGCAGGCGATGGCCGGGGCGATAGGCGCCGCCCGCCAGCCCGATGGCGGCCAGCGCCGGTTCCACCAGATCGGGCCCCAGCCCGCGCCGCGCGACCAGCAACCGGGTGGCCCCGGGCGCACCCAGCCGGCGCAGGATCTGGCCGAGGCGCTGCGTGGAGGCCTCCACTGATGGTGTGTTCAGCGCCGCGATGGTGAGCGGATCGACGAAACCGCGCAGGAATTCGGGGTACCCGGCCATGGCCTTGGCGATGGTCCGGTCCTCGCTAGGCAGGGCCATGGCTGCCATCGCCATCACGCCGCCGAGGGAGACACCCGCCGGCCGCCGGTCGGACCGCCACCAGCCGAAGGGCGAGAGTGCCACTGTTCGAGCCGAGCCGTCGGCGAGGTCCAGCACGGGCAGCCCGTCCGGCTCCGGTTCCAGCCAGAATTGCCGTGCGCCGATGGAATCGAGAAAGCCGAGCGCGGCCGTGTTGCAGCCGATCAACGCGTGGGTGCCGTTGTCCGTCCCGTCGGCCAGGGCGCGGGCGCGGCCGCCGGCTGACGGCGTCGCCTCGTGCAGCGTGACGATGCGACCTTCGGTGGCGAGCGCATGCGCGGCGGCCAGCCCGGCCAGACCGGCGCCGACCACATGGATCACGGCGGAACTCACTTCCCGGTCAGCGCGAACAGCGCCATGCGCAGCTTCTCGCCCCTGGAGAGCCGCGCGCGCACGCGTTGACCCGCCCAGCCCCGCGCCAGCATGCGGTCGAGGATGCGGCGGTATCCCCACATCATCACCCGCGCCGGGCGCAGCGCCTCGATGTCGTGCCGGGGGAGCCCGGCCTCGGCGCGGAAGAAGCCGGCCACGGCCTTCCCGGCCATCGCCTTGCAGATGCCGGCGAATGCGGGATGCGCCACAATCTCCCGCGCGGGGCCATCGGGAATGCCGGCGCGGGCCAGCACCTTGAGGGGGATGTAGACGCGCTCGCGCAGCGCATCCTCGTCCACGTCGCGCAGGATATTTGTGAGCTGGAGGGTGTGGCCGAGCGACAGCCCCCATTGCTCCGCGCCGGGGTCACCGAAGATTCGCACGCTCATCGCCCCGACCGATCCCGCGACGCGGCGGCAATAGAGATCGAGCGCGGCTTCGTCGGGCAGGCGGACGCGATCGCCGGCGTCGGTCTCCATGCCCGCAACCATGGCCTCGCATTCCTCAAGAGGAATCCCGAAGGCCTCGCGTGCGACCAGCAGTTCTCGGGAAATGGCGCAATCGGGATTGGTGAGCTTGGCGCGCCAAGCGGCCAGCAGGCGGCGCTTCTCGCCCTCCGGCATGCAGCCGTCGGCGATGTCGTCCGCGACGCGGCAGAAGGCGTAGACGGCCCAGAGGGCGCGGCGGCGCTCGCCCTTCAGCGTCGCCATGCCGCGTGCGAAGGAGGAACCGGCGCGCCCCACCCGTTGCGCCACCAGCACCGCATCGGAAGGGCCGAGGAAGGGCGCGGCAGCCAGCTCGCTCGCGAAGTCCAGCTTGCCCAGCGCGACGCGCCCGAGCACGGGGTCCGCCACGCGCAGCTTTTGCAGCAGCCGGCGTGCGAGGCCGATGGTCATGGCCGATTGCATCGCGAGCCGCTTCGAGGCCACCAATCGCGGCAGGGCGGAAGCGCGATCGAGCTGCTCCTCCACGCAATCGAGTGCGGAGTCGAGAATTTCACGCCGCCTGACATTGCCCGGCTCGAAGAAGGCGGCCTCGCCACCGGCCAAGGCGAGCCAGGACTGCGGCAGGTACACCCGGTCGAGCTTCGCGCGGTCCTCCACCAGATCCTGGAGGTGGTTCAGGATCTGCAAAGCCGTGCAGAGGCCGTCGGCGGCATGGATGGCCTCGGCGGAATCGGTGCCGTGCAGGCGCAGCAGCATGCGGCCGACCGGGTTCGCGCTACGGCTGCAATAATCCTCCAGCGCGGGCCAGTCGGTGTAGCGCGCCTGCTCGGAATCCTGCCGGAAGGCGGAAAGCATCAGCCGTGCTTCGTCGGTGCCGACGCGGTGCGCGTGCATTGCCGCCGCCTCGGGCAGCATGGTGCGCGGGTCGTCCAGCCCGGCCTCCATCGCATCGAGCCGCGAAAGCTTCTCGGCGGGCGGGAGGCTTTCGCTGTCGGCGATGTCGTCGGCCATGCGGACGAAGCGGTAGAAGGCCATCACCTTCGCACGCACCGGCTTCGCCAGGATCAGCGAGGCGGTGGGGAAATTCTCCGTGTCGTGGGCCCGGTTGGGCGCTTCTGGTGCGGCGACTTGATTCATGCGGCCTTTGTGGCTGGATATGCGCGGCCTTTCCAGCCTGCGGGATATCCCAGGGCCGAACGGACCAGCGCCGTCCACTGGATCGCCAGGGCCACCGCCACCGTCAGCGGGTGCAAGGGCACGGTCCACCAGGGCTCCCGCGTGCGCCAGGTGACGGCGGCGCGGAGTGCGAAGGTGATCAGAAGCGTGAGCGCGGCCTCGGTGGAGGGAAGCAGCGCCCAGGGCCAGAGATGCGCGCCGGCCAGCAACACGGTCCAGACCGGCAGGCCGATCGGGGTCGCCATGCCCTCCCGGGCGTTCTTGATGAAGCCGCCCCAGGCGTCGGGCAGGCCGCCATACATCCGGCAGGCGGCGAGGCGGCTGCCGTCCACGACCTCCGTATCGTGTCCAGCCTCGCGGAAGCGGCGGGCCAACGCGATGCCGTCATGCAGCACGCCGCGGATCGCCGCATGTCCCCCGGTGCCCTCATAGGCGCCGCGCTCGACCAGGATGAGCTGCCCGCAGGCGGCGGCCAGGGCCGGGTGGCGCGTCGTGGCACGGCCGCCGAAGGGCAGGTAGCAGATCAGCAGGAAGTTGATGAAGGGCACCGTCAGCGCCTCGCCCAGACCCCGGATGATCTGGCGCGGGACGCCGCTGACCATGGCGGTCCCACGCGCGGCCATGGCGGCGGCGGCATGCGGGGCAAGGCGCACATCGGCATCGATGAAGAGCAGATGCGTCCCCGTCGCTGCCGCTGCGAGGCAGGCGCAGGCATGGACCTTGCCGGTCCAGCCCGGCGGCAGGGCGGGAGCCAAGACCAGCCGCAGGCGTGGGTCTCGCGAGGCATAGGCCTGGACGATGGCGGCGGTGGCATCGGTGCTGCCGTCATCCATCACCACCACCTCGATGTCGCAGCCGGTGGAAGCCAGCGCAGCCTCGAGGCAGAGGCCGATATTCGCGGCCTCGTTACGGGCCGGAATCAGGATGGAGACGCGCGTACCGGGTTTGGGCGTGCCGCGGGGGACCGGCATCCCCACCAGGTTCATGACGCCGAAGACCACGGGCAGCAGCGCCAGACCGAGCGCGACATGGGCGTATTCCATCCTCAGCCTTCCTTGCCGCTCGTGTCATGGGCGGGATCGAAGGGCTTTCCGCCGATCTTCGCGCGGAGGTATTGCCAGGCGCCGTAGATGCCCCCCATCCCGCGCCCGCCATCCACCAGCACACGGAAACGCGCGGGGTCGCGGCTGATGGCGTCCAGCGCGAGGCGGTCCATGGTTTCCGTCATGGCCTCGCGGATGCGCTCGGTACGGGCCTCGCGGTCGAGCATCAGCAGTTCCCGGGCGAGAAGGGGCGGCCCAAAGGCGACCAGCGCCTCGCCGCGCTTCTCGGTCCAGTGCAGGTATTCGATGGCGAGCGGCAGGATCACGGCATCGGGGGCGATCTCCGGCAGGCGGGTGACGCCGGGCGCCAGCGGCACCGGGCGCTCGCGCGGATCGGCGAAGCGGCCGGGAGCATTCATCCAGAGCATGTGGGCCGGATCGGCCAGCACGTCCTTCGCGGTTTGCAGGAAACGCACCGCCCCGCGCGCGGAATGCTGCTCCACCCCGAAGACGCCGAGGCGCTTCATGAAGCGGTATTTCTCCAGCGCCTCAGCATCCATCGGCGTGAAGCCCTGCCGCTGGAGGAACAGCCGCCGCATCAGCAGCATGAACAGCACGCCGTCCCACCAGCCCGGATGAT
>JAQGHY010000239.1 GCA_028291455.1 Rubritepida sp.
TTGCAGCGCGGTCAACAGGGCATTGAAGGTGAAGACGAGTGCGATGCCGAGCAGCACCACGGTCTCCGTTCCCATGCCAGGACGGCGGCTCAGCGCCTGGATCAGCAGCGCGGCGCCCATCGCCATGACGAAGGCATTCGCGGGCACCAGGAACCGCGTAGCCCAGGGCAGTACGCCGACGCCGAGCACGAGGCCGAGCGCCGCGCCGAAGCCCGCGGCCGCCGAGATACCCAGGGTGAAGGGACTAGCCAGCGGGTTGTTCAGCGCCGTCTGCATCTGCGCGCCCGCGACGGAAAGAGCCGCACCGACGACGACCGCCATCAGCGCGCCCGGCAGCCGTATCTCCCAGATCACCACTCGCATCGCGCGCGGCACTTCGGCGCCAGCCAAGGTGCGCAAGATTTCTGCGTAGGAATATCTCGCGGAGCCGATGGAGAGGTCGAGCAGCAGGGACAAGACCAGCGCCAAGCCCAATCCGGCAAGGATCCACGCCTTGCGCCGCGTCCCCGCGCGGTAGGCCCGCCGGCCGGCCCGAAGTGCCTCGGCGCGAGGGGCGGCCGCGCTCACAGGCTCACCCAATAGCCGGGCCGATAGGGGAATGGCAGGAAGCGTTCGTGGAACTCACGAAAGGTCGCGTCGGGATCGAGGTCGAGAAACCGGTCGGGATGGAGCCATTTCGCCATCACTTGGATGGCGACGAAGTGGTAGGGGCTGGTGGCGAATTGGTTCCAGATCCCGTGGATCCTGCCCGTCCGCGTCACCGCCATGGCCCGATAGGCCGGGCGCTCCAGCAGCCTCCGCATCCGCTGCCGGGCCAGCGCCATGTCGGTGCCGGGGCCGAGGCTGATCCGCGCCGGCGCTTCCTCCGGATAGTTGCTGCCCGCCATGATTACGATCTCCGGCCGCGCCTCGATCACCGCCTCGGCGCTCAGCAGCCCGCCACGGGCCGGCAGGAGCCGCGCGCCCAGGCTTTCGCCGCCCGACTGCTCGATCATCCAGGAGAAGCCGCCGCGGCCCACGGTCTCGCAGCAGGTGTTGATGTCGCGGCCCGCGGCACGCTCGAACATCACCAGCGGCGCGCGCGGCGGGGCCTGCGCCAGCCGGCCGGTGACACGGGCGATCTGCGCGGCGCGATAGGCGATGAGCGCCTCGGCTCGCTCCTCGCGGCCCAGTGCTTCGCCCAGCAGGCGTACGCTCCGCTCCGTGATGTCGGTCATGGCTTGGCGCAGATCCACCAGCAGAACCGGAATGCCGACAGAGGTGAGTCGGTGCAGCAGCCCGCCCGCTTCCGGCGAGAGCCGAGGATCGGCCGATGTGATGACAAGGTCGGGCTGCAGGGCGACGGCCTGTTCCACGTCGAAGCCGCCGCGCACGGGGCTGCCGAAGTCCGGCAGCGTCTGCATCTGTGGATAGAGGCGGAGGTAGTCCGCGTGCACGCCGCGGTCATGGGTGCGCAGCTCGTCCCGCCAGCCGACGATGCGGCCGAAGGGCGCCTCACGCTCCAGAATGGCGATGACCTGCATGAGGCGGCCGTCGCCCACGATCATGCGGCGGACCACGGCGGGGATGCGCACGGCGCGGCCGGTGATGTCGTGCATCTCGCGCATGGGTTCGGCGGCCCGGGCGGCGAAGGCGGGAAGGCCCAATGCGCCGAGCAGCATCCTCCGCGGAAGGGTCAATAGACATCCCTCCGGTAGAGTCCATCGGCTGCGAGGCGATCCAGGGTCTCGGCGCCCAGTGCCTCTTCGAGCACGGCGTGCACGGCCGGCGCCATCCCTTCGGCACTGCCGCAGACCAGGATCGCCGCGCCGGCGGCGGCCCATTCGCGCAACACCGGCATCGCATCCCGCAGCTTGTGCTGCACGTAAACGCGCTCGGCCTGGTCGCGCGAGAAGGCGAGATCCAGCCGCTCAAGCATGCCGTCGGCGTGCCAAGCTTCGATCTCCGCGCGATGGTGGAAGTCGTGCGCCGCGCTGCGCTCGCCGAAGATCAGCCAGTTGCGGTGATGCCCGAGCAGGGCACGGCGGCGCAGATGCGCGCGCAGCCCTGCAAGGCCGGTGCCGCTGCCGATGAGGATCAGGGGCCGGTCGTCATCAGGTCCATGGAAGCCGGGATTTCGGCGGAGGCTGAGCAACAGCCGGTCGCCGATCTTAGCGCCTCCGCCCAGCCAGCCGGAGGCAAGGCCGGGGCGGCCATCGGGATGGCGCATTTCGCGCACCAGCAGATGCACGCGGCCATCCTCCGGCACCGAAGCGATGGAATAGTCGCGCGGAGCCAGCCCGGTTGCCGCCAGACGGGTCGCGACGGTGGTATCGCCTCCGGCTTCCGCCGCCCTTGAAAGCGCGGCTGCGGCCTCCTGCGGCGGATGGAATTCGGCGATGTCCCCAGCAACCCACGCGGCGTCGACGCCCGGCTCGGGCGCCAGCTCGATATGGTAGGCTGGCCAGCCGGAGCTGCCAGGATTGAGCAGCCGCCGCGCGACGAGGCGCCAAGCCTCGGGCCGCGTCTCGTTCCAAGCGATACCGGAGGCACCGAGTGTGGCGAGGGCCTGCCGCCACCGCGCCAGCGCCGCCGCGTCGTCCCGTGTGGCTTCCACCGTCGCAAAGAGCGGCACGGCGCCCCGGCGGCGCAGCGCGGATTCGAGCGCGCGGCCGAAGCCGCAGAACTGGGTGTAGCTGCGGTCGCCCATGCTCAGCAGGCCGAAGCGCAGACCGGCGAGCGCGGTGTTCCGCGCGGCCATGCGCTTGGCGAAGCCACGCGCCGCGTCGGGCGGTTCACCCTCGCCGAAGGTGCTCGCCACGAACAACACACGCCCGGCCGCGAGCAGGTCCTGATCGGTCAGCTTGGCGACGGATGCCACCTGCACCGGCACGCCGGCGCCTCGCAGCGCCGCCGCACTTTGCCAGGCCAGCGCCTGGGCATGGCCGCCCTGGCTCGCGAAGGCGATGAGGAGAGGCTCGGCGGAGGCCGCGGCCAGGATGGGCGCCTGCCGCGCCATGGCGCGCACGGCCCGCTTCTGCCGCCGTCGGCCAAGATAGAGCAGCCATCCCGTCACGCCGAAGAGCGGCATCATCAGCGCGGCGATCATCATCGCAATGCGCCCGCCCAGCCCGAAGAACTCTCCCGTGTGCAGCGCAAGACGGCTGACGACGAGCTGCTTCCCAAGGGGCAGGACGTCGTAGCGCACATGCTCGCGGACCCGGCCATCGGGGCCGATGGTGATCTGGTTGGTCGCGCGGTCGTTGGCAGGATTGGGGTCGAGGTAGCTGATGCGCAGCGGCTGGCCCGGCTGGGCCGGAAGCCGCAGGATCGCGCGGCTGTATCCGCCGGGCACGGCCTCGCCGAATACGTTCCAGGCGGCCGCCATGTCCAGCGCCGGGCCGGACGCGCGGCCAGCCGCCCGGCCGCCACCTGTCGCCGCTCGCGGGGGCGTGGGCACGCCTGCCATCGACCAGAGAGCCTCGCGGTACCAGTCATAGGACCAGGTGAGCCCGGTCAGCGCAGCGAGCAGGTAGAGCGGCAACACCCAGGTGCCCAGGACCGAATGCAGCTCCCACAAGAGCGCCCGCCCGCGCAGCGCGAAGCGGAGCCGGAACCAGGAACGCCAGTCCGAAGGGCGGCGCGGCCAGCGGAGATACAGGCCGGTCAGTGCCATCAGCACCAGGCAGATCGCGCAGGCGCCGGTGATCTGCCGGCCGATCTCGCGCATCGTCAGCCAGCGGTGGACCTCGCGGATGAA
>JAQGHY010000252.1 GCA_028291455.1 Rubritepida sp.
TCAGCCGGCCAAATTCGGGTCAGCCGCGTGCCGGCATGGATCGAGAATCTCCGAGGCTACGAGATTTTCATGTTGTGAAGCGTTTTGGCGGCAGCCTAACCTTCGGGCATGGGGCTGTTCCGCACGACGGAGCAGCAGAGGAAAAAGCTCAGTCACACTCCACGCAGCACTCGGCAGCCGTAAGGCTCGCCGAACGGGAGTTGATATGACGAAACGCCTAGCTTCGTTCCTCGCCGGCTTTGCCGTAGTCGCCGCGCTCGCCACTCCTCCTGCCAAGGCGCAGACGGAAACCGTGCTGCGCATCGCCATGACGGCGGGCGATATTCCGCTGACCGCCGGCATCCCCGATCAGGGTTTCGAAGGCTGGCGCTTCGTCGGATACCAGCTCTACGACTCGCTGGTGCTGTGGGACCTGTCGCGCAGTGACGTCACCGCCGACATCAAGCCCGGCCTCGCCACCTCCTGGGCGATCGACCCCACCAATAGCCGGCGCTGGATCTTCCAGCTGCGCCAGGGCGTGCGGTTCCACGACGGCTCGCCACTGACGGCGGCCGACATCGTCTGGAACTTCGACCGCTTCACCAAGGAATCGGCGCCGCAGTTCAATGCGCGGCAATTCGCCTTCGCCCGCGTCTATCTTGGTAATTTCGAGAGCATCGAGGCGGTCGACGAGCACACCGTCGCCATCACCACCAAGCAGACGGACAGCCTGCTTCCCTACAATATGAGCTTCCTGATGATGGTGAGCCCCCGGCGTTCCGCCGAGGTGGGCAACGACGCGGATGCCTTCGCCCGCAACCCCTCCGGCACCGGCCCCTATCGCTTCTCGCGCATGGTGCCGGGCGAGCGGCTGGAGATGGTCCGCAACACGGATTACTGGGACACGGCCCGCATTCCCCGGCATGACCGGCTGGTGCTGCTGCCGATGCCCGAGGCTTCGACGCGGACGGCGGCCTTGCTCTCGGGCCAGGTGGACTGGATCGAGGCGCCGGCGCCCGACGCCATACCCCGCCTGCGCTCCTCGCGCATGCAGGTCGTCACCAATGCCTACCCCCACAACTGGGCCTATCAGCTGAACTTCGTCGAGGGACCCTTCGCCGATGTGCGGGTGCGGCGCGCCGCGAACTACGCGCTGAACCGCCCGGATTTCAAGGAGATGCTCGGCGGCGTGGCGCTGGAGGCCTATGCCAATCTGCCGCCTTCGACGCCCTATTACGGCAACCCGACGCGCTACCTGTATGACCCCGTTCGGGCACGCGCGCTGCTGCAGGAGGCCGGCTGCATGCCTTGCCGCATCACGCTCGCCATCTCGACCTCGGGATCCGGCCAGATGCAGCCGCTGCCGATGAACGAGCTGGTGAAGGCCCAACTCGAAGCGGTGGGCTTCCAGGTCACGCTGCAAACGATGGATTGGAACGCGCTGCTGCAAATGGGCCGCGAGGGCCGCGAGCGGCATCCCGGCGTGCATGGCATCAACATCAGCCGCTCGCTCCAGGATCCGTTCAACGGCATCTTCCGCTTCGTCTGGAGCGCGCAGAACACGCCGCGCGGCTCGAACTGGGGCCATTACAACAGCCCGGAGATGGACGGCCTGATCAACGAGGTTCTGTCCACCTTCGATCCAGCCCGGCAGCTCGCCCTGCTCACGGAGATCCACGAGAAGATGACCAACGAGGCGGTCATGCTCTGGGTCGTGCACGACCTCAACCCGCGGGCCATGTCGCCCCGGGTGCGCGGCTTCGTGCAGGCGCAGAGCTGGTTCCAGGACCTGACGCCGATCACGATAGCGCCGCGCTGAGTCCGGGGGCGCCATGTTCGGCTATGTGATCCGCCGGCTGCTCGCCGCGATCCCCATCGCGCTCGGGGTTTCCATCGTCTGTTTCTCGCTCGTCTATCTCGCGCCGGGCGACCCGATCCAGACGCTGCTGCCACCCGACGCCGATGCGGAAACGGTGGATCGGCTTAAACGGCTCTACGGACTGGATCGGCCATTGCCGGTCCAGTATCTGGAGTGGCTGTACCGGGTATCGACGGGCGATTTCGGCAAATCCATCGCCAGTGGAAGGCCGGTCGCCGGTGAGATCTACCGGTCGCTCGGCAATACCGTTCTCCTTGCCGGGCTTTCCGTGCTGGTGGCCTTCAGCATCGCCTTCATCATGGGGACGATCGCGGGGCGCCAATCCGGCACCTGGATCGATCGCCTCGTGACCGGTGTCGCCGTGCTGGGCGTCTCGATTCCGAACTACTGGCTGGGGATCGTGCTGGTCATCATCTTCTCCGTGGAGCTGATGGCCCTGCCCTCCTCGGGCATGGCGAGCGACAAGTTCGACCCGACCAGCTGGGAGCATCTGCAGTACCTCGTCCTGCCGGTCTTTACCCTATCGATGATCCCGGTCGGCATCATCGCGCGCACCACCCGCTCGGCGGTGTCGGAGGTGATGAACCAGGAATTCATCGTGACGCTGCGGGCCAACGGCCTGCCGGAATGGCGCGTGCTGAAGCACGCGATCAAGAACGCGCTACCGCCGGTCCTCGCGGTGATGGGACTGCAATTCGGCACGCTGATGGGCGGCTCCATCCTGGTCGAGACGGTCTTTGCCTGGCCCGGCAGTGGCTACCTGCTGAGCAAGGCCATCCTGACGCGCGACGTGCCGGTCCTGCAGGGCACCATCCTCGTCCTCTCCATGATCTTCGTCCTGACCAACCTGACCGTGGACCTGTTCCAATCCACGCTCGATCCGCGCATCCGGCGCGGGTGAAGGGGAAGCCCAGCATGTCGACCGCTGTCAGCGACGCCGCGCGGCCCGGCGCCCCAACCGGCGCCACCGAGCTCGCGCTGCCCAAGCAGCGCGGCTATTGGGGCAATGTCGGCTACCGGCTGCGCTACGATCCCGTCACGCTGTGCTTCGGCGGATTGCTGCTGCTGATCATCCTGGCGGCCATCTTCTCGCCCTGGCTGGCGCCCTTCGATCCGTATCAGGAAAGCATCATCCGCCGCCTGAAGCCGCCCGGCTTCCAGGGCCGCTACTGGCTCGGCACGGACGAGCTTGGGCGGGACATGCTGTCGCGGCTGCTCTATGGCGGGCGCATCACGCTCACCATGGGCATCGTGCCGGTGTTCATCGCGACGCTGATCGGCGGCGGGCTCGGCGTGGTCGCCGGTTTCGCCGGCGGCGTCGTGAACATGATCATCATGCGCGTCACCGACGTGTTCTACGCCTTCCCCTCGGTGCTGCTCGCCGTCGCCATCTCGGGCGCCATGGGCGGCGGCGCGGGCAACGGCATGATCGCGCTGACGCTGGTCTTCATCCCGCCGCTCTGCCGGGTGGCGGAGACGGCGACATCCCAGGTCCGCAACCTCGATTTCGTGGATGCGGCGCGCGCCACCGGGGCGCCGCTGCGGCTGGTGCTCTGGCACCATGTGCTGGGCAATGTGCTGGGGCCGGTGCTGATCTACGCCTCCAGCCTCGTCTCGGTCGGCATCATCCTTGCCTCGGGCCTGTCCTTCCTCGGCCTGGGCGTGAAGCCGCCGGAGCCGGATTGGGGCCTGATGCTGAACGCCTTGCGCCAGGCGATCTATGTCAGCCCGCTCGTCTGCGCGATGCCCGGCATCGCGATCCTTCTGACCTCCATCAGCATGAACATGGTGAGCGACGGTTTGCGCTCGGCCATGGACGTGCGGAGCTGACCGAATGGCCATGACCTCCTTCGCCGTGGAAGAGCACGACGAGCGCGACCGCGGCGGCCCGCAGCAGCCGCTGCTGACCGTGACGGACCTGAAGAAGCACTTCGCCATTCGCGGCGGTATCCTGGGCCGCGTCACGGCCCAGGTGCGCGCGGTGGACGGCGTTTCCTTCGTGGTCCGCAAGGGCGAAACGCTGGGCATCGTCGGCGAATCCGGTTGCGGCAAATCCACCGTGGCGCGGCTACTGATGCGGCTGATCGTCCCCGATGCCGGCGAGCAGATCTTCGACGGTGAGGCCGTGGGTGAGCGCGGCGGCATCAGCGTCGCCGAAATGCGCCGGCAGGTTCAGATGGTGTTCCAGGACTCCGCCTCTTCGCTGAATCCCCGCATGCCCGTGCAGAACTCCATCGCCTTCGGGCCCATCGCCTTCGGCACGCCGCGCGCGGAAGCCATCGGCATGGCGCGGGAGCTGCTGGTGAAGGTGGGGCTCAATCCCGCGCTCTTCGGCGGCCGCTATCCGCACGAGCTTTCGGGCGGGCAGAAGCAGCGCATCAACATCGCGCGCGCCCTGGCGCTGAAGCCACGCATGATCATCCTCGACGAGGCCGTCTCCGCGCTCGACAAGAGCGTCGAGGCGCAGGTGCTGAACCTGTTGCAGGCGCTCAAGCGCGATCTCAACCTGACCTATATCTTCATCAGCCATGACCTCGGCGTGGTGCGCTGGATCAGCGACCGGGTGCTGGTGATGTATCTCGGCGAAGTCGTGGAAATCGGCCCGGCGGATGAGCTCTACAACGCCCCGAAGCATCCCTATACGAGCGCTCTCCTCGCCTCCCGCCCGGCGCTGGACCCCGACAACCGGCGTGAGGAAGCGCCGGTGAGCGGCGACCCGCCCAACCCAATCAACCCGCCCTCGGGGTGCCGCTTCCACACGCGCTGCCCGCATGTCGAGGCGGTGTGCAGCGCCAAGGCTCCCATGCTCGGCCATGGCGACCACGGCGCACATCTGGCCGCGTGCCACATGCAGGATCCGACGTCGGGCCATAGCCAGGCGGTGCGGCATTGACCCCCCTCGTCGAGGTCGAGAACCTCTCCGTCAACTTTGTCACGCGTGAGAGCGACGTGCGTGCGGTGAACGGCGTCAGTTTCACCATGATGCCCGGCGAAGTGATGTGCATGCTGGGCGAAAGCGGCTCCGGCAAGAGCGTCACGATGCGGGCGCTGATGCGGTTGCTGCCGCCCAAGCGGAGCGTCATCACCGGCAGTATCCGCATTGCGGGCCAGGACGTGCTGGCGATGAATGACGCCACGCTGCGGCGGATGCGCGGCAACAGCGTCTCGATGATCTTCCAGGAACCGATGACCGCCTTCGACCCCGTCGTGAGCGTGGGCGACCAGATCGCCGAGGTCGTGGCGCTGCATCGCGGCGTCAGCCATCGTGCGGGACGGCAACGCGCGCTGGACCTGTTCGACCTGGTGCGCATTCCCTCGGCGCAACGGCGGCTCGACGCCTATCCGCATGAGCTGTCCGGCGGGTTGCGGCAGCGGGCCATGATCGCCCTCGCGCTCTCCTGCGAACCCAAGCTGTTGCTGGCGGACGAGCCGACCACCGCGCTCGATGCCACGGTGCAGATCCAGGTGTTGATCCTGCTGCGCCGCCTGCAGCAGGAGATGGGCATGTCGGTGATCTTCGTGACGCACGACCTCGGCGTCGCGGCTGAGATCGCCGATCGCGTCGCCGTCATGTATGCCGGCCGCGTCGTGGAGACCGGGCCGGTGCGCGACCTGCTGCGCAACCCGCAGCATCCCTACACGGCGGGGCTGCTCGCCTCCACCGTGCACGACCAGCCGCGCGACCAGGACCTCAAGACCATTCCCGGCGCCCCGCCCGACATGCGCCGGCTGCCGCCGGGCTGCAGCTTCGCGCCGCGTTGTCCCCTCGCCGGGGCGGATTGCGATGCCGGCATGCCGCCACCCGTCAGCCCCGCCCCGGGACGCATCGTCCGCTGCCTGCGGGTCTCCGCCCCGCAAGTGGAATTCGCCTGATGCAGCACCGGATCGACATTCCTGAAAGCGTCGTGCAGCGGGTGATCAACCGCTGCGGCACGGCGCATCCCTTCGCCGTGCTGGACCCCGCGCGCACGGCGCTGCTCGTGATCGACATGCAGAACGGCTACATGAACGCCGAGGTCGGCCATTCCTGCGTGCAGACGGCGCCCGGCATCGTGCCCACCATCAACGGTCTGGCCGAGACCCTGCGACAGGCCGGCGGTATGGTGTGCTGGGTGCAGAATGCGTCAGACGAGCGTTCGCGCGAGGAATGGTCGGTGCTGGAGCAGCAGGCGAGCCCCGCCCGCCGCGCCGCTCGCATCCGCTCCATTTCGCCGGGCACGGCGGGCCATGCCTTCTGGCCCGACCTCGACATCCGCGCCGGCGACGAGATCGTGCCGAAGTTCCGCTACAGCTGCTTCATCCGCGGTGCGTCGGATCTCGAAGGTCGGCTGCGCTCCCGCGGGATCGATACGGTGCTGATCACGGGGACGCTGACCAATGTCTGCTGCGAATCCACCGCGCGCGACGCGATGATGCTGAACTTCCGCACCATCATGGTGGCCGATGCGAATGCAGCCATGAGCGACGCCGAGCACAACGCGTCCCTGACGAGCTTCTACCTCTACTTCGGCGATGTGCAGACGGTGGCCGAGGTCGAGGCCGCCCTTGGTGCCCGTGCGGCTATGCCACTCCAGCAGATCGCGCTCTGAAACGACCGGCTGAGACTGCCGGTCAAGGCACTCAGTTGGCCCAGGGGGCGGCTTGCCAGCGCCTGCGCAGCATCGCGTCCTGCTCCGTGACGATGCGCCTGTAGGCGGCGGGATCCCAGTAGCGCAGCGGCAGGGAGAGGCGCTCCGCATCCGCCTGCCACGCACCATCCTGCATCACCGCCTCGATGGCTTTCGTCATCTGGCCGGCAATGGAAGCCGGCGTCTGCGAGGGCATCGCATAACCGCGCGTGATGCCGCTTACCATGTCGAGCCCCAGTTCCCTGAAGGTCGGGATATCCGGTGCCATCGGGATGCGCTGCTCGGCGGCTTGGGCCAGACAGCGGAAGCGGCCGCCCGCAATGCCCTGCAGAGCCTCCGCGACGTTCATCGCTGCCACGTCGATATGCCCGCCGACCAGAGCCGTCATGACCGGCGCTACTCCCGGAAAAGGCACATGCACCATGGGAGCCCCAAGCTTCTGGGCAAATTCCAGCATCAGGAGATGGTCGTCCGATCCAACGCCAGCGGTTCCAACGGACACCCGATCCGGATTGGCGCGGACATGCGCCATGAGGTCGGCAAGCGTCCGGAGCGGGCTTTCGCTTCGCACGACGAAGGCGCCCGGATCCTCGGAGATGCCGGCGAGGAAGGCGAAGTCGTCCATGCCGTAGCGCGCCACGCGCTCGATCGTCACCGTCTGGAGGCTGGGCGTGACCACGATACCGTAGGTGTAGCCGTCCGGTGCCGCCTGGGCGATCGCCGCATGGCCGAGTTCGGCGGTGGCGCCGGGCCGGTTGATCACCGCGATACGTGAGCCGGGAATGGCGCGTTCGAGATGCGGCGCCATGCCGCGCACCATCATGTCGGTGCCTGCGCCGGGGGGATAGGGCACGATGGCGCGGATCGCCTCGCGGCGAGGCCAGCTCTCCTGGGACAGCGCCGGGGCCGCCAGCAAAACGACAGCCGGGACCGAGCCGAGAAGGGCGCGGCGTGACGTTTTCATGGCTGAACTCCTGGGTGATCCGATCGCACGGAGCAAGAAGCGCGCCAGGTGTTGAGGTCCAAGGCCAACGCCGCCGCCCGGTTCTCTCCGAATGCCACAGCGTCCCGGCGTTGTTCAGTTGCGCCAGGGATGCTCAGAAATAAGTCATTGCCGCAGATTGCCGCGCCGGGCGACGGTGTCCCAACGCTCGAAATCCTCTCGGATCGTACGGCCGAAGGCGGCGGGATCGGGGCTCGGGTCGATCTCCAGCCCGCTGGCGAACAGGCGCTGCGTGGTCTCGGGCTCAGCCAGCACGGCGTTCAACGTGGCATGCAGCAGCGTGATCCGCTCCGCCGGGGTGCCGGCCTTGGACACCAGGCCGAACAGGCTCGCCACCACGAGATCCGGAAAGCCCTGCTCGGCCGTGGTGGGCAGGTCCGGCATCACCGCGCTGCGCCGCGTTCCCGCGATGGCCAGTGCCCGTATCGCACCCGACTGCACATGCGGCAGGATGCCGGCGAGCGCGATCGTATAGGCCTGGAACCGTCCCGCGAGCAGATCGGCCAGGGCTGCGGAAGTGCCGCGATAGCGGATGTCCTCGATCTCGATGCCCAGCCCCTGTGCGAAAAGCTGCGAGGTCAGCCCGACGCTCGGCGAGCCGAAGCGCAGCGGCTCGCTGGCGGCGCGGCCGAGTGCCTGGAACTCGCGCATGGTGCGCGCCGGCACCGAGGGGTGCACAACCAGCGCGTTCGCACCGAAAGCCGCTAGCCCGATCGGCGCCCAGGCTTCCACGGGATCGAAGGGCATGCGCGTGCCCAGCGCTGCCGCCTGGTTTAGGCCATTCGTCTCCAGCATGAGAGTATAGCCGTCCGCCTCCTGCTGCAGCACGATCATCGCCGCCGCGACGCCGCCCGCGCCGCCGCGGTTTTCCACCAGCATGGTCTGGCCGAGCCGCGCACCCATCCGGTCCGCCATCAGCCGGGCGACGATGTCGGTCGAGCCGCCCGGGGCATAGCCCACGATCAGCCGGATCGGCCGGTCCGGGTAATCGGCCCAGGCTGCTGGCGCGAAGCCCGCCAGCACCACCAGGAAGATAAGGCTTCGGAGCATTTGCTTCTCCCCTTGGTATCTAATCGGCCGTGATGCCGAGGCGCGGCAGCAGCGGCGCCCAGCGGCGGTTGTCTTCCTCCAACGCCTGCGTGAGCGCGGCACTGCCGAGGTAATCAGGATCGAAGCCGCGCTCCATCAGCACGCTCTGGAAGGTCCGGTCCTCCATGACCTTGCGCGCCGCCTCCTCCAGCCTGGCCACGATGGGCGCGGGCGTCCGTGCGGGCGCGGCCATGGTGTACCAGAGCTCCGCCGCGTAGCCGGGCAGCGCCTCCGATATCGAAGGCAGTTCCGGCCAGGCGCGGGCACGGTGCGCGGCGGTGTTGGCTAGCGGACGGATCTTGCCCTCGCGGATCAGGCTTTCCACGGCGCTGACGGATGCGAACATCACCTCCACCTCGCCGGTCAGCAAGCCCGTGACCGAGGGCGCGGTGCCGCGATAGGGCACGTGGACGATCTGCGTCCCGGCCATGTCGTCGAAGAGCGCGGCTGCCAGGTGCTGCGAGGTGCCCGCGCCCGGCGTGCCGTGATTGTACTTGCCCGGATTGGCGCGGACGAGCGCGATGAACTCGGCGAGGTTGCGGGCGGGCACCGCGGGGTTCACCACCAGCAGCATGGGCGTACTGGCGAAGCGCGCGATGTGGACAAAATCGGCCCGCCAGTCGAAGCCGGGATTGCGGAACAGCACGTTGCTGATCGCGATGCCGTTGCCGGTGAAGAGCAGGTTGTACCCATCGGCGGGCGCGAGGGCGACGACCTGCGTGCCGATATTGCCGCCGGCGCCGCCGCGATTTTCAACGACCATCGGCTGGCCCAGCTGATCCCCGAGAGCGCGCGCGGCGAGGCGGCCAAGATTGTCGGTGCCGCCGCCGGGCGAGTAGGGCACGATCATGCGGATCGAGTGATCCGGGTAAGCGGGCTGCGCGCGGAGTGCACCGGGAACGGCGGCGAGGCCGGCCACCAAGGGAAGCAGCGCCCGGCGGGCGAGCGGAAGGGTTGCGGCGTGCCGCATGGACGTTTCTCCTACAAATCCGGCCCCTCTGGTCGGGGGCCTGTTCAGTTCTTCAGGCGACGATGCCGCGGCGGGGAGCGACGGCGAGCACGCCCGCATCCTCCAGCGCAGTGATGTCTTCCGACGTAAGCCCGGCCTCGCCCAGCACCGCGTGGTTGTCGGCGCCGAGCGTGTGGCACGCGTCGCGGACGGCGAGCGGCCGGTTGGTGAGGCGGAACGGGATGCCCTTGGCGGGCTTGCCGTCCGGGCTACGCAAAACGGCGGTTCCGCGGAGAAAGTCGTCGGCCGCGGCCAGGGCCACGCCGTCGCGAACCGGTGCGCTGCCGCCCGGCCATTCCGCGCGCCATCCCGTGCCGTCGGCCACCACGCGCTCGGCGGCTCCCGCAGGATCGGCATTGCCCAGGCGGGGGGATGGAGCCCCGGCGGCGGCGGCGATCAGCTCCTCGCCCAGCAGAAAGCTCGTGAGCTCCCGCTGGGAGAGGTCCAGATGCGCGCCCTCGCCCGTGCGGTCCCGCTCCAGCAAGGCCGCGATAATGGCGCCGGAGGCGAAGAGGCAGACCACCTGGTCGGGATAGTTCACGTCCCGCCCGGTGATGACCGGCGCCTCGCCGGAGCCGGTCAGCGCCGCGAGCCCGGCGGTTGCCTCCAGGGTGGAGCCGAAGGAGACCATGTCGCGATCCGGCCCGTCCTCGCCCTGGCTGGAGATGCTGGCGATGACCAGGCGCGGGAAGCGCCGCCGCAGCGTGGCGGCATCGAGGCCCCACTTCGCCAGGATGCCGCGGCGGTAGTTCTCCACCAGCACGTCGGCGTCCTCCAGCATCCGCAGCAGGGCTTCCTGCCCGCGCGGGTCCTTGAGATCGAGGCAGACCGAGCGCTTGCCGCGATTGGTGAAGGCGAACCAGGGCGAGTGGTTCCACCAGTCGGTGTCCGGCTGCGCGCCGTCCCAATTCCGGAAGGGGTCGATGGCGCCGGGACCTTCGAGCTTCACGACCTCGGCGCCCAGGTCGAGCAGGATGGTGGAGGAGGCAGCGCCCGCAGTCAGCCAGCCGAGATCGACGACCTTGATGCCGGCCAGAGGCAGGTTTGAATCACGCAGCATCGGCCACCTCCGGCGTCACGCGGCGGCCATTCCAGCCGATGGGAAGTTGCGGCATGCCGTCCGAGGCGAGGAAGCCGCGCGCGGTGTTCTGCGCATCGGTAAGCACCTCCACCGGCCATTTCACGGGTCCGATGGGCACGCGCCGGGCCTGTGCTGCCACGGTGATCTCGTCCCGTGTACGCGCGGTGAACCAGGGCGTGAGAATCGCCAGGAATTCCGGCCGGTTGGCGCGGCGCAAGGCCGCGGTTGCGAAGCGCGCGTCCAGCAGGCGCGGGTCGCCCACGGTCTCGCGCAGGCCAGGCCAATCCTTCTCCTGGTAGACCAGGGCGACGTGGCCGTCCTTGGCGGGCATGGTGTGCCAGTCGCTGCGCTCGCCGCCCCGAACAGGCGCGGTGCCGAGCACGAGCACCCCCGCCGCCACCTTCCAGTTCAGCCAGGCCGCGACGTCGAAGAGCGAGACATCGACGATCTCCTCGCCGCCCGCACGCAACGCGGCGAGAAGGCCGGTGCAGGCGGCAAGGCCGGCGGAATACGCGGCCTGGTGGCCGGCCAGACGAGCCGGCGGCCCGGAAGCCTCGCCGACAATACCGAGCAGGCCCGAAAGTGCGAGCAGCCCGAGCTCGCTCATGGGCGGGTCCTCGCCCGGCCCGAAGACCGAGATCCGGGTACGGATCGGCACATCCGCGGCATGAGCCGCCAGTGCCGCATCGTCGCCGATCGCCACGTCGAAAGGACCGGCCGCCGCGCCCGTCCGCTTGCCCCTGTTCAGGAAGCGGTCGAGCGCCGAGCCGCCGCCCGGCAGCAGGGGCGGGGTATTGGCGAGGGGCTCGCCGCCTTCAGGGAGCGGGCGCACCACCTCGGCGCCGTAGGAGGCACAGAGCATCGCCGCCATCGAGGCCGCCAGCGCGTGCGGCTGCTGGGCGCAAAGCGCCCCCAGATCCAGCACGCGCTTTCCTGCCAGGGGGGCGGCCATCGTCAGCCCTGCCCCGGATTCTTGATGCCGGCGGCGAAGCGGGCATTGCCCTCGGCCTGGGCGTTGGTCTTCGAGCGGATGGTGAGGTTCACCATCTGGCCGTGATCCATCGCCTCCTGCCAATTGGTGATGAAGGCCGGAATCCGGTCCAGCGCCTTCTTGCTCTCGGAGAGCGCGACGGCGTCGAACTGCGCCACCTGGATGGCGACTTCGCGGGCGCGGGGCAGCAGCCGCTCCGGCTCCACGCATTCGTTCACCATGCCGCAGCGTTCGGCGCCGGCGCCGTCGAGGCGGTTGGTGGTGAGCACCATCCAGGCCGCCTGCTTGCGCGTGACGCCGGAAAGCTGGATCGCCGGCCCCGCCATGCCGGGATAGGTGGAGAAGCCCATCTCCGGGCAGCCGATGCTCGCCTTCGTGCTGGCGATGGCGAGGTCGCAGACATTGATCAGCGTGGAACCGCCTCCCAGCGCCAGCCCGTTCACCGCCGCGATGAAGATCGCCGGATGCGAGCGGATCGCCATGTTGACCGCGATCCACTCCTCGCCCGCACCCTCGATGCCGGCCTCGCGATCCTGCTCGCGCTCCTTCAGGTCCATCCCGGCGCAGAAGCTGCCGCCGGTGCCGGTGAGGACGATGGCCCTCACCTGGCCGGCGAGCTCCTCGAAGGCGCGCAGCAGCCCCTGGCGGCTCTCACGGTTCATGGAGTTGCGCTTGGCCTCGCGGTCGATGCGGAGTTCTGCCCAGCCGTCGTGACGCGTGATCTCGATGGGGCCGCTCATGCCGCCTCTCCCTCTGGTCCGAATTGCGGCAGGAAGAAACCGTCCGGGCCGCCGGGGAAGCGCACGCGCAGGCGCATGCCGATCTTCGCATCCGCGGCTGACATGCCTTCGAGGTTGGTCATCAGGAAGGGGCCCTCATCGAGCTTCACCATCGCGACGGGGTAGGGCAGCTCGTCCTTCATTCCCGGGAAGTAGCTCTGGTGGAAGACCACGTAGGACCACAGCTCGCCCTTGCCGGAGGCGGTGATCCAATCCCATTCCGGCCGCCCGGTGAAGGGTGAGACCGGCGCGGGCGGAAAGAAGCATTTCCCGGTCGTCTTGCAGCGCTGCAGGGTCAGCCTGCCCTCGGCACAGGCGTCCCAGAAGGGGCGGTTCCAGTTGTCGACGAGGGGCTTCAGCCGGGTTGCGAGGCTCATGAATCCCTCCGCAGGATCAGGCTCTGGGCGATGTTGGTGGCGCAGATGTACTGCATGGCCTGGACATCAGGGATCTGGCGGCCTTCGCAGTCGTCGCGCAGCTGCCGCACGCATTCGGCGATGATGCCCCAGCCCTGCATGTAGCTGTCCGACAGATGCCCGCCGGAGGTGTTGGTCGGCCACCTCCCCTTGCCCAGCGCCAGCATTCCGTCGCGCACAAAGGCGCCGCCCTCGCCCTGCTTGCAGAAGCCGAGGCCCTCCAGGCTGAGCAGCACCGTCGGCGAGAAATTGTCGTAGATGCCGAGGCCCTGGATGTCGTCCCGCCCGAAGCCGGCGCGGTCGTAGACGCTGCGCGTGGCGCTGAGGTTCGGATACCAAAGGTCGTCGGCCGGACCGCTGCCGTAGTGGAACGCGTCCTGCCGCGCATAGCCCGAGAGCAGCACGGGCGGGCGCTTCATGTCGCGCGCGCGCTCGGCGCTGGTCATGATCCAGGCCACCGCGCCGTCGTTGATGAGGCAGTAGTCGAGCAGCTTCAGCGGCTCGCAGATCGGCCGCGCATTCGCGTGATCCTCGAGCGTGATCGGCTTGCCGTGCATCACCGCGGCTGGATAAAGGCAGGCATGGTCGCGGAAGGCCTTGGAGACGTGGCCGAGGTCGGCATGCCTCGTGCCGAACTGGTGCATGTGCCGGCGCCACATCATGGCGTGGGTCGCGCCCGGGCTGGTCATTCCCCAGGGGCTCCACTGGCTGTCGCCGCCGCCGTACATCATGCGGTTCGAGCGGCCGTTGTTGCCGTAGACCAGCGCGATGGTCTTGGCCGCGCCGCTCTGGATGGCCTGGGCTGCGAGGGCCAGCGACACGCCGGAGAAACGGCCGGGTGCCTCGGTCAGCAGGCAGTATTGGGGGTTGATCCCCATCATCTCCGCGAAGCGCTCATAGGTCGGGATGCGGTTGACGATGAGGCCGTCGATGTCCGAGGGCTTGAGGCCCGCATCGTCCAGCGCGGCGTTCAGCGCCTCGCAGCCCAGGCCGTAGCTGTCGGTCTCGGGGAAGTTGCCGTAGCGCGTGGTGCCGATGCCGGCGAAGGCGACCTTGTCGCGCATCGGCCAGGCATCACCGAGCGCGGGCGCGGCGATGGGAGAATCGGGTGACATGGTGCGTTTCAGTCCCTGGACGTTTTCTTGATCGATTGGCGTCGCGAGGCTGCGCCCAACGGCCGGGCGCCGTCCAGCACAGGAATTGGCGGGGTAGGCCAACCTCAGGTTAGACTGGGCCGTGCTCGAAACCCTCCCGCCGCTGTCCAGCCTGCATGCCTTCGTCCTGGTGGCGGAGACCGGCAGCCTGGCCGCGGCGGCGGAGCGGTTGAACGTGACGCAGCCGGCTGTGAGCAAGCGCATTCGCGTGCTGGAGGCGCATCTGGGCGTGGCGCTGGTGCGGCGTGGGGCGAATGCGCTGTGTTTGACTGAGCAGGGGAAGGGATACGCGGCGGCGCTGGCGAGCGCCTTCGCCGGAATCCGCGATGCGACGGCCGCGCTGGATGTGCGTGGCGCCGGGCCGCTGCGGGTGCGCGCCTATACGACCTGGGCGCTGCGCTGGCTGATCCCGCGCTTGTCCCGGTTCCGCGAGCGGCATCCGGGCCTGGAGGTGGAGGTCACCACCTCGATTGCGCCCGTCGACTTCGCGCGGGACCCAGTCGACGCCGCCATCCGCAACAGCGGCCCGCCACCCGCTCCAGGGGCGGAGCGGCTGCACGCCATGTCGGTGGCACCCTTCGCCGCGCCGGCCCTCGCACGCGGCATGAAGCTGCAGGGGTTGAAGGGCATGACCCTGCTCGGCAGCCTGGTTCGGCCGCAGGATTGGGGCATCTGGGCGGCGGCGACGGGAACGACGCTGGCCTCCACGCCGCTGCTTTTCGAGAGCACGTCGCTCGCCATCGAGGCGGCTATCGGTGGGCTTGGGGCGGTGATCGTCCCGCCGCTGCTGGTCGCGGAAGATACCCGCCGCCGACGCCTTGCGCCGCTCGCGCGGGGTGAGGTCGCGACCGGCGACCATTATTGGCTGGTGCTTCCCCCAGGGCCCGTCAGGCCCGAGGCGCTGGCCTTCCGCGCATGGCTGCGGGAGGAGATCGCGGCGGAAGGTGCCTGAAGGCCCTATTCCACCGCGATCGTGTGATCCGGACCCGATGGCGGCGTGCTCGACTTACGCAACAGCATCAGCATC
>JAQGHY010000272.1 GCA_028291455.1 Rubritepida sp.
ATGCGGTCGAAATGCACCACCTTCGGCCCCGAGGTCCAGGACAGCGCGCCATCCTGGCGCGGCACGTAGCGCTCGAATTTCCGGTAGACGTTCTGCGAGCCCGGCACCCGCTCATCCGCCACGAAGCGGAAGGGGCCGCTGCCGATCATTTCCGGCACCTGGCGGAAAGGATCGGTATTCGCCAGCCGCTCCGGCATCATCGCGCAGACCGGGACCGAGGCCTTGCCGAGGGCGATCGGCAGCAGCGGGAAGGGCCGCTTCAGCCGGAAGCGGATGGTGCGGTCATCCGGTGCCGAAAGCTCGTCCGTCACCTCCATCAGCGTCGCGCCGAAGGGGTCGCGTTTCGCCCAGCGGCGGATGCTGGCGACGCAGTCGCGGGCCAGGACCTTCTCGCCATCGTGCCAGCGCAGGCCCTCGCGCAGGGTCAGGGTCCAGAGCTTGCCATCGTCGTCGATGGTATGCCCATCGACCATCTGCGGCGTCGCCTGGTAGCTGCCGTCCATGCCGTAGAGCGTGTCGAAGACCATGTAGCCATGGTTGCGGCTGATATAGGCGGTGGTGGTGACCGGATCGAGCGTCACCAGATCCTGCTGCGGAGTGAAGCGCAGCGTGGTGGCCGACTGCGCCCGAACCGCGGCAGGACCCGCGAGGGAGGAGGCGAGGCCGGCGCCGGCGGCGGTCATCAGGGTACGACGTTGCATGTGGATGGAGTCTCCTTCGAAGTTTAGGATGCGAGTCCGTCCAGGCCACCGCAAGCGGAGCAACGGCCGCAAACCGGCCGCCACGATCCGCCACTGCCCGCGCTGGGGCCATTTGCCCCGGATGGCGGCTTACGGCCCAGGCAAGATACCGAGGCGCCGGAGCCGGTGCGCGGCCGGGCCGTTAACCGCCCCCTCCGGCAGCCGTCCCGCCGCCAACTCCGCGATCTGCCGCACGGTGTCCATCGCCTGATGCTCCGCGGCCTGCGGCGTGAGTCCGCCGACATGCGGCGTGGCCACCACGTCATGCCGCCGCGCGAGGCCGGGGCTTGGCATCTGGTCGGGCGCGCGGCCTACATCCATGGCGGCGCCGGCCAGATGGCCGGAGTCCAGCGCTGCCTCCAGCGCGGCCTCGTCCACCAACTCGCCGCGCGAGAGGTTCACGAAGAAGGCGCCGCGCCGCATCCGTGCGAAGGCGGCGGCGTCCATGAGGTTCGCCGTCTCTGGCGAGGATATAGCGAGGCAGACGACGAAGTCTGCTTCCGCCAGCACCTGCTCCAGGCTCGTGCCGGGCTTTGCATGGGGATCATAGGCGAGGACCCGCATGCCCAGAGCCTCGGCGATCGAGGCCAGCCGCTGGGCAATGCGCCCGTAGCCGACCAGCCCGAGCGTCGCGCCCGAAAGCTGCACATGCCGCACGGGAGTGGGGGCCTCGCCCCGCCGGTAGGCCTGCACCGCATGGGACACGCCGCGGGCGAGGTCCACCATCATCCCGATGCCGAGCTCGGCCACCGCATCGACGAAGCCCGGCGTCGCGCGCGTGACCAGGATGCCCTCGGCGGAGGCTGCCGCGACGTCGATCGTGCTGATATCCACCGCGCAGCGCAGGAAGGCCACAAGGTCGGGCGCGCGCGAGAAGGTCTCGGCCGTGCCGGGCGAGCCGCGGAAGGCGATGATGGCGTCGCATCCCGCCGCGGCTTCGGCCAGCTCAGCGTCACGCAGGTCGCGCGCGGTCGGATTGCGGACGACTTGCGCGTGCTGCTGGAGCGCGGCCAAAGCGCGGTCGCCGAAATAGCCCGGGAAGGTATCGGTGCCGTGCGAGAGAAAGACCTTCACCGTGCTGCCGCCGAGCTTGGGCGCGTGTTGTCGAACATGATTTTTCGCTCCGTTTTGCGTAACGCCAGGATCAGTCCCGGCCCAGAATTTCCTGGTTGTGCTGCCCAAGCCGCGGCGCCGCGCGCCGGGGGTGGGGGCGCCGGCGATTGAAGGACAGCGGTAAGCCGACGACGCGCGGGCCTCCCTCGGGAAGCGCCCCCACCAGGTCGATCGCACCCATCTGCTCGCTACCGGCGACTTCGGCGATGTCGTTCACGGGGCCGCTGGGGACGCCCACCGCATCCAGCGCCGCGAGCCAATGGTCGCGGGATTTCGTCGCAAACACCGCCGAGATCAGCGAGACAAGTTCCGCCCGGTTGCGCACCCGTGCGCCGCCAGTGGCGAAGCGCTCATCGGTGGCCCAGTCAGGATGGCCGAGCACCTTCGCCGCCCGCGCCCACAGCCGGTCGTTGCCGGCGGCGAGGCAGAGCGGCCGGTCCGAGGTTTCGAAGGTCTGGTACGGGACGATTACCGCCGCGCCGGTGCCGTGGCGCTTCGGCAGGTCGCCGGTGGCGAGATAGTTGTTGATCGGCCCTTCGACCCAAAAAGCCGCGGCTTCGAACAGCGACGAATCCACCAGGCAGCCTTGGCCGGTGCGGTCGCGCCAGCGCAGCGCCGCCAGGGCGCCGATGGTGATGAAGAGGCCGGTCGCCTTGTCGTTGATGGAGGCGCCGCAGAAGGTCGGCGGCCCGTCCGCCTGGCCGGTCACGCTCAGCATGCCGCCATAGGCCTGGAGGAGCGGGTCGAAGCCCGGCTTCATGCGCATCGGCCCTTCAAACCCAAAGGCCCAGATCGAGCAGTAGATCAGGCGTGGGTGGCGCGCGAGCATGGCATCCGGACCGATGCCGATCTCGTCCACCACGCCGGGGCGCAGGTTCTGGATGAGGATGTCGGCGGTCTCGCAAAGCCGGTGCAGGGCCTCGACATCCTCCGGCTTCTTCAGGTCCAGCGTGATCGAGCGCTTGCTGCGGTTCTGGCCGTGGAAATACATCGAGGTGACGCCGTCCGGCCCGTAAGGCGGACCCCAGCCGCGGGCATCGTCGCCGCCATCGGGTTTCTCCACCTTGATAACGTCGGCGCCCATATCGGCCAGCACCGCGCCCGCCAACGGCCCGGCGAGCGCCTGGCCAACTTCGATGACGACGAGACCCTCGAGCGGCAGATCCATGGCTTTCCCTCCGATTATTGCGGAAGTCTGGGCCAGCATGGCGTGATGCGGAAGGCCACGGCCTGCCACGGTTCAGGCCGGAGGCGTGTGCCGCTTTAGGAACGCCACCACGCGGGCCTCCTGCTGGGCCAGATGCGCCGGTCCGCGCCAGTCGGTCAGCACCTCCACGCCGGGAAGCAGCGCGGCGAGTTCCGTGCTGGTCGCGGCGGGATGGGGAATGTCGGTGCCCGGCAGCAGGAAGGTTGGCACCGGGCAATTCCGTGCGAAGGCACGATCCACGCAGAAGGCGAAGTCCGCATCCCACATGTTGCGGCCGAAGCCGGCCAGCGCTTCCTCGCTCAGCTCGGGCCTGGCGTCGCGCTGCTCGCGGCTCCACTCGGCGTGGCTCTCGAGGAAATACTCGGGGTGTTCGGGATGCAGGCCGATCGGGTTCTGCAGCACCGCGGCGACGACTTGGTCGGGTGCGGTCTGCACGGCCTTCAGGCAGAAGCTGCCGCCGATGCAGCCGCCGAGGACATGGAACTTGCGGAAGCCGAGGTGGTCCATCAGCGCCATGTGGTCGGCCGCATAGGTGTGCCAGCCGTGGTCCGTCTCGATGCCGGTTCGCGATGCGCCGGCATTGCGCTGGTCCATGGCGACGGCGGTGAAGCCGGCCGCCGGCAAAGCCCGCGTCCAGTCGACCCAGGGGCGTGCCGGGCCTCCTTCGGGGCTCGACCACATCTCCATGCGCGAGCGCAGGCCGCCGGGCGCGAAGAGCAGCACGGGGAAGCCTTCGCCGTGGGTCTCGTAATGGATCTCGCCGTCAGGGCGCGTCAGTACGGGCATCGTCTTCCCCTCAGTGGAACGTCCGCCCGGAATCGATGACGACCGTCTGCCCGGTCATGGTCTCCGTGCGGCACATCGTCACCACCATGTCGGCGCAGTCGTCCTTGTCGGCGGGCTTCTTCAGCAGCGAGGCGGATGCGGAGCGCTCTACCTGCTCGGGCCGCAGGTTGGATGTCGCTCGCGTTCCCTCCAGCAGCCCCGGCGCGACGCAGTTGACGAGCGTCTCCGGCGCCATGGCCACCGCCATGCATTTAGTCAGGTGGATCAGCCCCGCCTTGGACACGGCATAAGCAATGGACGAGCCGGTCGGCCCCAGACCCGCCACCGAGGAGATGTTGACCACCCGCCCGCGCCCCTGCGCCTTCATGACCGGCGCGACCGCCTTGATGAGGCGCATCGGCCCCGTCAGGTTTACGGCCATGATCTTGTCCCACAACTCCAGCGTCAGGTTGTCGAGATCGGTGAAGGGGACCGATTTGTTGTAGGCGGCGTCGTTGACGAGGATATCGAGGCTGCCGAAACGCTTCGTCACGTCACCGATCAGTGCTTCCACGGCAGCGCCATCGGTGATGTCGCAGGCAAACGCCGCCGCGTTGATCTGGTAGCTCGACGCGAGGTCGCGGGCGACGCCCTCAGCCTGTTCGCGGCTTTGGGCATACATGACGGCGATGTGCGCGCCTTCTCTCGCCAGCGCGTGGCAGATGCGTTGTCCGAGTCCGCCATTGCCGCCCGTTACCAGTGCGACTGCGCCTTTGAGGTCCATGATTTTCTCTCCCGCAGGCGGGCCGCTTCGGCATTGGCCGTGCATCCTCGCCTTGGTGGAGAGAGTGCGATCCGAATCCGGAAAGTGGCAAGGTGCCGGGGCCGAGGCTCAGGACGATTACTTGTTCTGCCGTAGGATCATATTTATCCGATGGCCAAGCTCGTCCACGGCGAATGGCTTCGTGATGATCTCCATCCCCGCGGTAAGAAACCTGGCCTGATCGATCGCCTCCTTGGCGTATCCGGTCATGAACAGGACGGGCAGAGTGGGCCGCGTTTCACGCGCGAGTTCGGCGAGCTGCCGGCCGTTCAGACCCGGCAGGCCGACATCGCTGACGAGGAGGTCGATCTGCTGCTGCGACTGCAGGATGGGAATGGCCTCGCGCCCGTCCGCGGTCTCGATGGCCTGATAACCCAGCTCCTCCAGAACCTGCAGCACCAGCAGGCGCACCGCGGGATCGTCCTCGATCACCAGCACCACCTCGCCTTGGCCGAGCGACGCGTCGATCGAGGCGGGCTTCGCTGCATCGGTGAGCGCACCGGCATGTCGGGGCAGGAAAAGCCGGATCGTGGTGCCCTGGCCCTCCTGGCTTTCGATCAGCACATTCCCACGGGACTGCTGGACGAAGCCATAGATCATGGACAGGCCGAGGCCGGTTCCCTGGCCGAGCGGCTTGGTCGTGTAGAAAGGATCGAAGGCCTTGGCCAGCACCTCCGGCGCCATGCCGAGACCGGTATCGGCGACACCGATCTCGACGTAGTCGCCGGCCTCCGCGCGGTCGCTATGCGCCAGGTCGCTCGCGGAGAGCTTGGCATTCCGGCCGGAGATGGTCAGCCGCCCGCCTTCGGGCATGGCATCGCGGGCATTGATCGCGAGGTTCAGGAGGGCGCTTTCCAGCTGGTTGTCGTCGGCCACCGCGGACCACAACTCCGGGTCCATATCGACCACCAGCTCCACCTGCTCGCCCAGCGTCCGGCGCAGCAGATCCGCGATCGAGCCCACCAGCGCCGTGATGTCCAGCGGCCGGTTGTCCAGCGTCTGCCGCCTGGAGAAGGCGAGCAGCCGGTGGGTCAGCGCGGCGGCGCGCTGGCCCGACTGCATCGCGGCATCCAGGAAGCGGTCGACATCGTCCAGGCGCCCCTGGCTCACCCGGCGGCGCACCATGTCCATGCCGCCGAGAATGCCCGTCAGCATATTGTTGAAATCATGCGCCAGTCCGCCGGTCAGCTGGCCCACCGCCTCCATCTTCTGGCTCTGGCGCAGCTGGTCCTCCAGCAGCTTGCGTTGAGTGACGTCGCGGCCGATGCCGTAGATCGCCTCGCCCTCGGGGACCGCCTTCCAGCTGACCCAGTGGTAGCCGCCGTCCTTGGCGCGCAGGCGAATGTCGAAGTCGGGGACGGTCTCGCCGCGCAGCAAGGCCGCGAGCCGCAGGCGGAGGAGGGGCAGGTCCTCGGCGTGGACCAGGCTCGCCATCGGCATCCCCACGAGCTCGGCCTCCGAGTGCCCCAGCAGGGCCGTCCAGGCCGGGTTCACCGTCCTCTGCGTGCCGTCGGGTCCGATCACGTTGAGCAGGTCGCGCGAGAGGTTCCAGATCCGGTCCCGCTCCTGCGTCCGCGCCTCGACGCGTTCCTCCAGCCTCTCGGTCAGCTGCCGGAGCTTGGCTTCGGAGTTCTTGGTCTGGGTGATGTCGTAGATCACGCCGGTGAAGGTCATCCCCCCCGAAAGCTCGCGCCGGTACTCGCCCCGCGAGGCCAGCCAGCGCGCCTCTCCGGTATCCGCGCGGGTGATGCGGCACTCGTGAAAGGCCTGGCCCGAACCGATGGCCCCGTCGCGATTCTGGATGATCGCAGGATCGTCCGGATGCACGACGGAGTTGATCGTCCGCACGGGCAGGCTCTGCGCGGGCCGGAAGCCGAGCAGGCGGCAGAACTGCTCCGATACTTCGGCGGTTCCGTAGCCGCTGAGATACTCGAAGGAGCCGACGCCGCCCGCCGTCTGGGCGATGTGCAGCCGCTCCTCGATCTTCTTCTGGCCGGTGATGTCGGCCAGGACGCCGGCAAATTTCACCGGCCGGTCCTGCGCGTCGAGGAAGGTACGGCCGCGGGCGGAGACCCAGCGCACCTCGCCCTCGGTCACGATGCGATAGTCGCGCGCGAAGACCTCGGCGCCATGCAGCGCGCCGCCCACGGCGATCCTCACCCGCATGCGGTCCTCGGCATGGATCGGCTCGAAGAAGGCCGTGGCGGGCAGGCCGGCGGCGGCGGCCAGGACGTCCAGGCCATAGATGCTGGCGAAGCGCGCGTCGGCGAAGAACCGGTTGGAGGCGATGTCCCATTCCCAGCCGCCGGCCGCTCCGGCGACGGCCTGCACGACCCGCAGCCGCTCCCGGGCTTCGATCAGGTCCCGGCGGCTGATCCGCAACTCCTGAGCCGTCACGTCGCCGGCGTATTCGTGGCTGACGTCCGTCAGCGTGGTCAGCCGGAAGGCGGGCAGGCCCTTGGTATCGCGAATGGTGACGACGCTCATGCGGTTCCAGAAGGTCTCGCCGTCGCGCCGCTGGTTGAGAATGTCGGCTCTGGCGGAGCCGCCTTGCGCCAGGGCCGCGCCGATCGCCAAAACGGCATCGGGATCGGTCGCCGCCGTCTGTAGGAAATTGGAAGGTCGGCCCAGGGCTTGTGCCGCGGCGAAACCCGTCAGGGCCTCGAATGCGCCGTTCACATAGACGATCGGCTCATCCGCCAGTCCGGGATCCGTCACGGCGATCGCCACGCCGGATTGATCCATCGCTTCGAGCCACGGCCCGGCCATCGCCATCAAGGCCGTGCCGGCGTGGCCTGTGGCGGGGGACAATGCTCTCGAAGTCTCCGTCATTAATGGGCCCTCAGCACGAGGATGCCGTGAACTCGTCCATGATCACGTCTCGTCGCCAACGACGCGCCGGATGAAATCGGCGATGAGCAGCCTAAGCGCCTCCAGGGACGGCAGGTCCATCAGCATGGCGATATAGCCGCGGATGTTGCGGTCGTTGATCGCGAAGTTGATATAAAGGAACAGCACGACGCCCTCCTCCACCCCGTTCTCCACGAGGTCGAACAGTGAGGAGCCGTCGCTGCGGATGACCTCGGGCAACGACATGGTGAGGGACTGCTGCAGCATATTGGCCATGGTTGCCAGGCAGCTGTTGAGCACCACGTTGCCGGTCTCGGCGAGGGCTTCGTCCTCCAGCTCGGCGGCATCCTCGGCGGAGATGGCGCCGCCGGTTACGGCGCGGACCAGCGCGAGGCTATTTGCCTCGGGAAAGATCAGCAGGGCCCGGCCGGAGAAGATGCCCTCGAAATCCTGGCGCACGGCGACCACCTGGCCGCTCTCGCGCTCACGGATCAACGTCGCGGCGCCGCCGCGCGTCACGACCTCAAGGGCCGGCACGGAGAGCAGGACCTGCTCGCCGACCATCTTGCGCAGGCTGCTGGCCGCCCTGCTCATGCCGATATTGACCAGTTCGGTCAGCGCGTCCCGCTCAAGATCCTCGAGGGGGATCACATGGGCAATCATGGCTGCGGCAGCCGCAGCCGCAGGGCGGCGCCGGAAACGAAGCCGCGAATTCCCTCCTCGGTCACTGGCTTCACGACGAAGGTGACATCGGCGGACCGGGCGCGCGCGACGATCTCGTCCTGCACATTCGCGGTTGCCAGGGCGATCGGCATGGCGGGAAAACGCGCCCGCAGTTCCTCGGCCAGGGCGATGCCGTCCCGTCCCGGCATGTTGTAGTCGAGAATGACCACGTCCACCGGCCGGGCATCGATCACAGTAATGGCCTCGTCGGCATTACCAGCTTCCACGCGCGTCCAGCCCGGCTGAAGGGACGAGACGGCCTTGCCGATCACGATCCGGGCCAGCTTGCTGTCGTCGACGATCAGAACCGTCGTTGTCATAAAATCATTCTCCCGCGGCGATTACGCATCAACCCTGTGGACTTACTTTAGCTTAAGTCTCCGCAACTGTCTCTCGGCGGCCAATGTGGGCAGAAGCAGGTTCCGCAGGAAGAAGACGGCCGGCGTGCCGGTCAGTACCGGCGCGAAGGCCAGGATCACCTGGGCGACCGCCCCATGCATGGCCTCGCAGTCGGATAGTTCGATTGTCGCGGCCTCGCCGCTTTGCAGCAGGGCCGCGAGCGGCTCGGCGTCCTCCACGCGGCAGAGGCCCTGAAGGCGAACGACGGAGCCATCGAGAACCACCGTCATGCCACGAGCTCCGCCAGATCCAGGATCATCAGCACGGTACCGTCGGAGAGAAGGGTCGTCCCCGTCACGCCCGGCGCGCCGGACAGCAGGCCGTTCATGGGCCGCACGACGGCGTCCATGCGTTCGACGATCGCATCGACGGAGAAGCCGACCAGCTCCCCCCGCACCTTGGCGACGATGACCCGCCTGCTGGCACGCGCCTCCTCGCCGGTGCCGACCAGCCCGCCGAGGCTGACCAGGGGCAGGGCCTGGTCGCGCAGCTGGAAGGCCCGGCCGTCGCGGATCGGGATGATATCATCGGAGGTGACGCGCGTGGTCTGGACCACGGCATCGAGCGCCAGGCCGTAGCGCTCGCTGCCGCAGGCGACGACCATGATCCTGGTCAGCACCATGGCGAGGGGCAGCACGAAGCGGGCGGTCGCGCCCTGTCCCGCCAGACTCTCGACGGTGACCCTTCCCCCCAGCCGAGCGGCGGCGGAACGCACCACGTCCATGCCGACGCCGCGCCCCGAAACCTCGCTCACGGTCGATGCCGTCGAGAAGCCGGGGGTGAAGATCAGCTCGATGGCCGCCGCGTCGTCCAGCGCGTCCGCGGCCTCTCGCCCCAGTATCCCCCGCGTGACGGCGACTTCGCGGATGTGCCCGATATCGATGCCCGCGCCGTCGTCGGCGACTTCGATGACAACGTGCCCGGCGGAGGCCCGCGCCGTCAGGCGGATGTTTCCGGCATCGGGCTTGCCTGCGGCACGGCGCAGTTCGGCCGGCTCGATCCCGTGGTCCAGGGCATTGCGGAGCACGTGCAGCAAGGGATCGAACAGCCCGTCCACCACGGTCTTGTCGACCTCGATCTCGCCGCCCTCGATCTCGAGCGTGACGCTCTTCCCCAGCGATCGCGCGATATCGCGCGCCAGCCGTGGAAAGCGGGCGAATAGCGGCGACAGCGGCACCAGCCGGACCCGGCCGACGGTTGCATGCAAGTCGCCGACGAGGCGATCGAGCTGGGCCTGCCGGCCGCGCAGGGCCTGCCCCAGGGCATGGCCGCCGGGGAGCGTCTCGGCCTGGGCTGCGAGCTCGGCCAGCCCTCCCTTCGCGATCACGAGGTCGTCCGCCAGATCGGCCAGCCGGTCGACGCGGGCCGCATCCACGCGCAGCGTCCGGCGCGCGGCCGTGCCGTCGGGCGCGGCGGGATCGAGGTTCGTCAGCTCGACGAATTCCACCTGATCGGCGACGAAGCGGAAGGCTGCCTCCACCGTCGCCCGGTCGGCGGTGGAGACGGCTTCGATCACGAGATTGCAGGCAAAGGGGTCGTAGTGATCGAGCGGACCCCAGGCTTCCCGGGGCGAGAGCCGAAGCGCTGTCAGTCCAGGGGTGGCGGCGATGATGGCGAGGGGGTCGTCGCCGGAGAAATAGCAATCGGCACGGGGCGTGTAGCGGATGGCGGTTCCCACCAACCCCGCGAATTCCGGCGGGATGTGCCAACCCGGCGCATCCGGTTTCCGGCCGGGGGAGGCGGGATCGGAGGTCAGGTCGCGCAGGCGGCGCTCCGCCGCGCGCCCGACCGACGCCGCGCCGGAAGGCAGCGCGCCGTCCCGCTCCAGCGTGTCGAGCCAGCGATCCACCTGGTCGACGACGTCGAGCAGCGCCTCGAAACCGCCGGTGGCCGCGGGCTGACCCTCGCGCATCGCCGACAGCAGGTCCTCGGCCGCGTGCAGCATCAGCCCCATGGGCTGCAGGTCGAAAAGCCCCGTGGACCCCTTGAGGGTGTGGATGGCGCGGAAGCACCCGTCCAGGGCGACGGCATCCTCAGGCCGCTGCGCCAGCACCGAAAGCTCGCGCCCGGCCTCGGCGACCAGCTCGCGCCCTTCGACCAGGAACTGGGCCATCAGCTCATCAGTCACACGGATTTTCCGGCCGCTGGAAGACGATGGCATCCTCGAAACGCCGCAGCGTGAAGCGGTCGCTGATCCGGCTCATCGATTCCGTGTGTCCCAGGCAGATATACCCACCGGGAGCGAGGCGGTCATAGAGATTTCCAGCCGCCACCAGCCGCGATTCGTCGTCGAAGTAGATGAGCACGTTGCGGCAGAAGATCACGTCGAAGGTGCCCTGGGTGGCCAGGCTGGGGCCATCGACGAGATTGGCCTGGGTGAAGGTCACGGATTCCTTCAGATCGCCGATGATGCGCCGCCGATGCCGCTCCTGCGGCTCGAAGTAGGCATCGACGAGCGGCGGCGCCAGGCGTGACAGAGCGCGCTCCCCGTAGTCGCCCTCGCGCGCGGCTTCCAGCACGCGCGTGTCGATGTCAGAACCCACGATCTCGATGTTGTAGGCGTCGACGAGGCGCCAGTTCTCCAGCAGCCAGATCGCGATGGAATAGGCCTCTTCGCCGGTTGAGCAGGGGACCGACCATATCCTGATCTTGTCGCCGGGACGGCGCGTGGCGATCAGGTCGGGCAGGAGCGAGCGGCTCAGGCAGGAGAGCTGGTGTTCCTCGCGGTAGAAGTAGGTCTCGTTGACGGTGAAGGCATTGATGAGCGTCTCGCACTCCTCGGCATCGGCGCGCAGCCAGCCGAAATAGGCCGCGAAGTTCGGGCATCCCGTCGCGGTGTAGCGGTCCGCCAGCCGGCGCTCGATGTAATACCGCTTGCTCTCGCCGAAGAGCATGCCGGTCTGGCGGTAGATGAAGGTGCTGAGGCGGTCCAGATCCGCCGAAGTCAGGAGCTCCCGATCGATGCCGGTCATGACGCGGCGACGAGCTCGGCCAGCCGGCCGGCGATCGCCTCCAGGGGCGCCACCAGGCTGGCGCCTCCCGCCCGGACCAGCTCGCCGGGCATGCCCCAGACGATGGCCGTCTCCTCAGCCTCGGCGATCGTCCGTCCCCCGGCGGCGCGTAGGGCGCTCATCGATTTGGCTCCATCGTTTCCCATTCCAGTCATCAGAACGCCGATGAGCTGCTGCGGTGGCAGATGGATCATCGCGCTGGCGACCAGCCGGTCGACGCTCGGATGCCAACGGTGTTCCGGGGCGGCCGGCACAGGCAGCGCGATCAGCCCCGAGCTGCGCAGGCTGACCATCATGTCGGCATTCCCCCCAGCGATATAGACGCAACCGGCCGAGAGCGGCGTGGGCCGCGTGACCTCCATCACATGCAGCGCGCACAGCGTGTCGAGCCGTTGGGAGAGCGAGGCGGTGAAGGTGGCTGGCATGTGCTGGACCACCAGGATCGGCCAGGGAAATCCGGCGGGCAGCGCTGTCAGCACGGCCTCCAGCGCGGGCGGTCCCCCGGTGGAGGTGCCGATGATCACCACACCGGGCAGCTGCCCCTCGGCCACGGGATGCAATTTGGCTGCGGGCATCATGGCCTGTGGCGGGGCGATTGGGCCGGACCCCGCCGGCCTTCGCGCCCGGAGCCGTTCCGCCAAACGATGGGAGCCCCTGACGCCGGAGGCGCTCGCCGCCCTGACCTTGGCGATGAGGATGGGCGCGAAGTCGTCGATGGCGAGGGAGACGGCGCCGTCCGGCTTTGGGATGAAATCGAAGGCGCCGAGGTCCAGCGCGTCCAGCGCAGCCGCGGCGCCCGCCGATGTGAGGGCGGAGAGCATGACCACCGGGCAGGGCCGCTCGACCATGATCCGGTCCAGGCAGCTCAATCCGTTCATGCGTGGCATCTGCACGTCGAGGGTGATCACGTCGGGTCCGAAGGCATGGAGCTGCGCCAGCGCCTCGACGCCGTCCCGGGCGAAGGCCAGCTCGAAGCCGCCCTCGCGCTCGAACACCTCGCCCAGCACGCGACGCATCAGCGCGGAGTCGTCGACGATGAGAAGCTTGATCACGGGGCGGAGGTATTCGCCGTCAGATCCCGCAGCAGGTCGGCCTCGGCCAAGTTCAGCAGCGCGGCGGGATCGATCAGCAGGATCACCCGGCCGTCGCGCTCGACCGGAACGGCGCGGTCGAACAGGCGGCCGCCCCCCTCCGACAGTTCCGGTGCCGGGAGAAGATCTGCGGCGTCGAGCTCGAGGATCTCGGACACCGCATCCACCGCGAAGCCCGCCTGCAGCGCGCCGAGGGTGACGACGACGATCCGCCCGCCCTCGGCATTCTCGCCGTCGACGGCGAAGCGCAGGCGCTGGTCGATGACCGGGATGACCCGGCCGCGCAGGTTCATGACGCCGCGCACATAGGCGGGCGCCTTGGGCAGGCGCGTCAGGTTCTCCGGCAGGCGCACCACCTCGTCGACAGCGCCGATCGGCAGGCCGTAGGTTTCCGCGCCGAGGCGGATCACCACGAACCGCTCCCGCCTCGCGGCCGAAGCCGGGGTCGCCATGATCTCATCCTTCTGAAGGCTCTCGGCCGCGAGAAGCCGGGAGACGCGGTCGTCGGCCAGAACGCGCTCGGGGGAAAGAATCGCCACGATGCCGCGTCCGTCCGCCCGGCGCAGGACCCGGTCGATGCGCGCCTCGCCGGCGGCCTTGTTGAACAGGCTCGGTGCCGGGCTCACGCGGTCCGGCGCGACGCGCAGGATGGCGCTGATGCGGTCCACCACGAAGGCCAGTCGCCGAGGGCCGATCCGTGCCACCACGATCCGGTCGGCGGAGTCGGCGGGCCGGTCGGGCAGGCCCAGAAGCGCCCGGAGCGAGATGACCGGCAGCAACGCGTCTCGCAGGCTGAAGACGCCCACGAGCACCTTCTCGGTTTGCGGCAGGGCGGCGATATCCGGCGGCAGGGCGAGGACTTCGGCCACGGTTTCCAGCGGCAGGGCATACTCCTGCTCCGCCAGGCTGAAGGCCAGGAAGGCGAGCTCCGCGACCGTCGCCGCGGGTGCGGTGGTCCCTCCGGCACGTTCGGAGGCCCGTGGCGCCGCAAGCCGGAAGGCTGCGAAGCGCTCCCGCAGGAGGGCTGGCAGATCCAGCCATTCCGCGCCGCCGCCCTCATCGAGCAGCAGCTGGCCGGAGGCCTGCGACGCTGCATCGCCCTCCATCACCTGCAATGACTCGACCTGATCGACCGCGAGGCCGAGGGGTGGATCCTGCCGCAGCACGACGACGCGTTCGGCGGAGCCCGCCGCCGCCTCGCCGTCCAGCAGCCGGCCCAGCGAAACGATGGGCAGGACGGTACCGCGCAGATGCGTCACGCCCAGAAGGGCAGGCGGGGCGTTCGGCATGCGCGTGATGCGGGGCGAGCGGATGATTTCGGCGACGCCGCTTGCCGCGATCGCTACGCGGGCGCCGCCGGCCCGCACCGTCAGGCGGTGGCTGCCCGTCAACTGCACGGCCTCAGCGATCCGGCGCCTGCTGCAGCTCGTTGGCCAGCAGGGCGATCTCCTCGATCGCCGCCGCGAGGTCGTCGGCGGTCTGCGACTGCTGCCGTGCCGCCGTCGCGGCCTGGGAGGCGGCGCTGCTGGCCTGCTCCGCCGCCGCCGCGATCTGGCCGATACCCGACAGCACCTGCGAACTGGCGGCGAGAACGTCGTCTGCACCCCTGGAGATGTCCTGGGCGCCCGCCTGGAGCGCCATCGTGTCGGCCGCCACCAGTTCCAGCTGCTTCTCGATCGCCCGGTTCTTCTCGATCTCGGCCTCCAGCATGGCCGAGATCTGGTCCACCTCGCGACGCACCTTGGCGATCTGCGCGACGATGGCGACCAGCAGATCCTTGACCGATTCCGCATTCTGCGAGGCGTCGCGTGCGAGGGTGCGGATATCGCCCGAGACGACCGCGAAGCCCCGGCCGGCCTCGCCCGCCCGCGCCGCCTCAACGGCGCCGCTCGTGGCCAGCATCGTGGTCTGGACGGCGATCAGGCCGAGGCCGTCGACGGTCCGGCCGACGGCCGCCGCCTGGCCCTCCAGCGCCTCGATCATGGATTGCACCGAAGCATTCTCGGCCACGGCCTTGGCGACGCCGCCCGTCAGGGCGCCCACCGCTTTCCGGCTCTCGGCGAGCATGCCCTGCATGGTGCCGACGCGCCCGGCGCTGCCCTGCGCCCCGGCGCTGGAGATGCGGGCCGCCTTCTCGATCTGCCCCATGGCCATGCTGGCCTGCTGGGTCGCGGCCGCCTGGATCTGCGCACCGCGGCTGATCTGGTCGATGGCGATCAGGATTTCGCCGGCCGCCCCGGATAACTCCTGCACCGTGGCGGAAAGCTCCTCCGCCGCCGCACCGGCCTCCTGCGCGGCTTGAACGCTGCCGCCGCCCCTGCCCAGCGTTTCCGTCATCTCGGCCAGCGAGTTGGAGGCCGCCTGGCTCTGCTCCAGGGATTGGCGCTGCTGCTGGACCGAGCGCTGCGCTTCCGCCGCCGCGGAGGCCTGCTCCTCGGCCGCGCTGGAAACCGCCTCGGCGCCCTTGCGCGTGTCGTTCACCGCCGTCACCGCCTCGACCGCGGCGATCAGGATCGCCTGGCTTTCGTCGCCGAGCAGCGTCATCTCGTGGCGGATCACGGCGAGAGCTTCGCCCACATGCCCCGCGGCTGCGGCCTCGGTCCCGGCGACGACCGCGGCCGCGCGCAGGTGGCCGGCCACCTCACGTACCGTCGCCGCGATGCCCTCGACCAGCGTCTGGATGTCCAGCGAGCGCTTTTCGGCGGTCTGGGCGAGGGCACGGACCTCGTCGGCCACCACCGCGAAGCCACGGCCCTCGTCGCCGGCGCGCGCGGCCTCGATGGCGGCGTTGAGGGCCAGCAGGTTCGTCTGGTCGGCGATGTCGGCGACGCTCCTCGTGATCTCGCCGATCCGCGCCGCATGTCCCTCCAACGCGCCGACGACCTGGATGCAGGTCAGTTGCCGCTGCGCATTGGCGCCCACCGCGCGGACGGAGGCGTCGATCGCCGCGCCGGCCTGGGTCAGCAGGGTCTGCAGGGTCCCGGTGCGCTGGCGCGAGGCTTCGGCCCGATCGCGCGCCTGGCTGAAGGATGTGGACATGCCCACGACGGAGGCGAGGGATTCATGCGCTGCGCCGGCCGCCTCCTCGGCACCGGACGCGATCGTGGACAGGGACCGCCGCAACTCCTCGACGGAGCTGGCCGCCTCGGTGATGCCCCCGGCCAGTTCCATGCTGGCTGCCGCCATCCGCTCGCCGGCGTTTTCCCGGCGGGAGGCGGGCTTGCGCGGTGGAGGCGTCCTGGCGCCGCTGGCCATGGGCTCTTCGGGTGCGGCCCTTCCTGACTTGGAACGGCTTGCAAGGGTCGTCGTCTTCACCAGCGCCATCGTTGATCCCGTGATGCGACCATGTCGCGGGTTGCAGCCGTGTCCAGCCGGCCCGGAGGCTCGGTTTCTTCGGCCATCCAAGCATATCCGGCGCGCCGCGCCCATGATCCTGTTCAGCTTGGGTTTTGCCGGCCAACCTGATTTGCCCGGCACGGCGGTTCGATGGTAAATCGCCCCCGGCGTCAACGTACCGCACGGCTCGCTAAGGAAATGTCTAGATTGCCCTCGGATTCTGCCCCGATCTCCCAGCCGCGTACCATCCTCTTCGTTGACGACGACGTCATCATTTCGATGGTGACCGCGATGATGATTTCCGATCTCGGCCACACGGTGCTGGAGGCCGCTTCCGGCCCGCGCGCGCTTGAGATCCTTCGGGGCGGGCAGCCCGTCGATCTGCTGATCACCGACTATTCCATGCCGAAGATGAGCGGCGCGGAACTGGCGATAGCCGCGCGCGAATTGCGGCCGGATCTGCCGATTCTGCTCGCTACTGGATATGCCGAACTGCCGAAGAGCGTCGACATCGACCTGCCGCGGATCGGCAAGCCCTACGTCCAGGGCCAGCTGGACGCGCAGATCCGCAAGCTCCTGGCGCTGGGCTAGGATTCGGCTTCGGCAGCGTGCGGGCCGGGCGCAGGCCCGGCCCAGAGCATTCCGGCACCCTGACAAAGTGGTAGTTTAACGCAGGTTAGCCTCGCTTTAATTTGCCCTGGCGAGCAACTGCACATCATCAATCCCGTTCTCAGGGAACCACCCACGAAGAGCGAGATGATCATGGAAAACGAAGTTCGCGAGCTGCTCGTCGAAGAGCTGAAGGACGCCTATAGCGCCGAGAAGCAGGCGCTGCGGTGCATGCAGAAGTCCGCGCGCCAGGCTAGCTCGCCCGAGCTGAAGCAGGGGATCGAGATGCATATCGAGCAGTCGACCGTTCAGATCGAGCGTGTCGAGCAGGCGCTCGAGCTGCTCAAGGCGAAGCCCGGCCGCAAGGTCTGCATGGCGATGAAGGGCCTCGTCGAAGAGGCGACCGAGGAGAGCGGCGAGCATGACAAGGGGCCGATCCTGGATCTCGTAATCGTCGCCAGCATGCAGCGCATCGAGCATTACGAAATCGCTGCCTACGGAACGGATATCGCCCTTGCCGAAGCGCTTGGCGAGACCGAGATCGTGGAGCTCCTGAAGCAGACCCTCGAGGAGGAGAAGGCGACCGACCTCAAGCTCACCGAGGTGACCCAGAGCAGCCTCATGGCGGCGGCCATGTCTGAAGCCGGTGAAGCCGAGAAGGCGCCTGCGCGCCGTCGTTCGGCCTGATCGATCGCTGCGTCAGGAAAAAAGCGGCCCGGGTCAATCGACCCGGGCCGTTATACTGTGAGCATTCCGCTTTGGTGGCGCCGTCAGCGTGCCCGCGCCAACACCTTGCGTGCCCGGTCGGCCACCGGCAGGTCGATCATCGCGCCCTCGAATGCCACCGCGCCGAGTCCCTGCGCTAGCGCCACGTCGAAGGCGGCGAGGAGCCTGCGGGCGCGGTCCACCTCGACAACCGAGGGGCCGTATTCCTCGTTGATGATCGGCACGTGCAGCGGATGGATGCAGGCGGCGCAGCCATAGCCCAGCCGGCGCGATCGCTTCAGCGAGGTGCGGTAGCCCTCCAGGTCGGAGAAGTCGGCGAAGTTGCCGATTGATCCCATCGGCAGGATGCCGGCGCCGCGCGCTGCCGCGATCAGCTGCATCCCGAAGACGTAGATGGCATCCGCCCCCGGCACCGCTTCAAGCTCCGTGCAGAGATCCTCGATGCCGACCGCCAGCGCCGCCATGCGAGGATCGGCGCCGGCGATCGCGGGCAGGAGCGGCAGGGCCTGCGGCGTTTCCACCAGGCCGATGAAACGGGTATGGCCGGTCGGCAGGCCCAGCGCGGCCTCGCGCGCGCCCACCACCTCGCTGAGCAGCTTCACATGCTCGGGGCCCATGACCTTGGGCAGCATCAGCACGGAGACCTCCGGCATGACAGCGGCGGCGATGTCGGGAATGCTCAGCTCCATCGCCCGGTTGATGCGCACGCAGACCTCGGCGCCGCCCTGGCCCACGATCTTTGCCGCTGCCGGCAAGGCCGCCCGGGCCGCGGCCTTTTCGCCAGGGGGAATGCTGTCCTCCAGGTCGAGGATGATGACATCCGCGCCGCGCGTATGCGCCTTGGCGACGAAGCGTTCCGACGTGGCCGGAACGAAAAGCAGGGAGCGCCAGTTGGGGGAGGCCATCACGCAAGTCCTTCAAAGGCGGCACCGGAATTCAGCATCGCAGCGATGCGTGTCTCGTCGTAGCCGAGCTCCGCGAGCACCTCGCTGGTGTGGCAGCCGAGCTGCGGCGCGGGCAGGGTTTCCTCCCGCATGCCGCCGCTGAAGCGGTTGGCGACGCTGGTGCGGCGGATGCGCCCCTCAGTCGGATGCTCGTCGAAATTCCAGAAGCCGACATCTTGGAGGTGCGGATCCTCCAGCAGATCGTCGAGGCTGTTGTAGCGCGCGGCCGGCACGTCCACGGCGGCGAAGATCTCCAGCCATTCCGCGGTCGTCTTCGCCTTCAGCGCCTCCGCGCGCAGTTCGAAAAAGGCTGCTGCGTTCTTGGTGCGCGAGACCGGCGTGTCGAAGCGCGGGTCCTCCTTCAGCTCGGGCTGGCCGATCGCGTCCATGAAGGAGAAGGCCTGGCGGTTGGTGTTGGGATGCGCGGTGATGAAGCCGTCCTTGGTGGGCAGCGGACGGTAGAAGGGGCTGAGCAGCCGGCCATCGCCGGTCGGGCCTTCCGGTGGGTCGAAGGTGGCGGCGCCCAGATGCTCGCTCATGACGAAGCTCGCCATGTTCTCGAACATCGGCACCTCGATGGCCTCGCCGACGCCGGTCTTCTCGCGGCGATAGAGCGCGAAGCCCACGCTCTGCGCGGCGATGAGCCCTGTCGTGTGGTCGGTCATGACCATCGGCACGAATCGCGGCTCTCCGGTCGCGCGGTGGAAGGTGCCGGCGACGCCCGAGAGCGACTGGATGATGGGGTCATAGGCCGGGCGATTGTAGTACCGGCCGCCGCGCCCGAAGGCGACAATGCCGCAATGGATCAGCCGCGGGTTCAGCGCCGAGAGCGTGGCGAAATCCAGCCCCGCGCGCTCGAGCCCTTGGGGGCGGACATTGGTGACGAAAACGTCAGCCTCCGCGATCAGCGCCTTCAGCGCGGCGATGCCTTCCGGCTGCTTGATGTCGAGCCCGATGCTGCGCTTGTTGCGGTTGAAGTTGATGAACTTGCCGCTCATCGCCGGGGTGCGGCTGCCGGCGGCCAGGAAGCGCAGGATATCGCCGCCCGGCGCCTCCACCTTGATGACATCGGCGCCCTGGTCGGCGAGGGTGCGTGTGGCGATGGGCCCCACGACGACGGTGGTGAGGTCGACCACCTTCACGCCCGCAAGCGGGCCTCCACGATCCGTCTCGCTCATGATGTGAAATCCAGCTCCATCTGGGCGCAAAGCTTGCCGTCACGGTCCGCCACCCAGACGTCCATGCGGCCGTCGCGCAGGGCGGAACCGGCCAGGGTGATGGTGTCGCCGACATAGATCGGCCGTGTCAGCCGCGCGGTCACGCCCGCAAGCCGATGACCCCGCGCGTTGCGCACGGCGGCGTCGAGCAGGAGCTGCATGGTCAGGCCGCCATTCTCGACAGTGTTCGGGTAGCCCTCCTCGGCGCGGGAGTAGTCCGCGTCGTAATGGATTCGGTGGGCGTTCCACGTCACCGCCGAGTAGCGGAAGACGAGCGGGCTCGGCAGGTGCTTAACCTCGCTCCAGGCTGCGTCGGTGGGCGCGGGGGTGCCGGGGTTGATGGGGGATGTCGTGCCTGCCGGCACGGCCTCGCGATAGATCGCATCGAACTCGTCGACCCCGATCACCTGGCCGTTCACCTCGTAGGTGTTGCGTAGCGTAAGCACGCAGATGATGCCGGTGCGCGCCTGCTTGGGGTCTATGGCCGCGACCTCGGCCTTCTTCACCAGCGCGTCGCCCGCGCGCAGCTCGCCTGAAATGCGCATCCGCCGGCCGGCGCCCATGCGGCGCGGCAGCGGGATCGGCGGAAGGATCACGCCCTTGTTGGGATGGCCGTCCGGCCCGAGGTCGCTCTGCCGCGCGCTCTCGCAGCAGAACATGCCGAACCAGTGCGGCGGCAGCAGCGCACCACGCGGGAAGGCGTCGGGATCGTAGTCCAGCATTGCCGCAATCCGGCGCAGCATGCTGGGCGAGACATCGTCATGCGTGACGCGGACTTGGCCCAACCAGTCCCGCTTCACGACCTCGATGGCGCTGGCGAAATCCTCGGCCATTAGTCGGCGACCAGGTTGAGGCGGCGGATCAGCGGGCCCCAGCGCTCCGCATCGTCACGGGTGACGCGGAAGAAATCCTCCGGCGTATTCCGGGGAGCGGGATCGGCGCCAACGCGCTCGTAGCCGGCCTTCACGCGCGGGTCGGCAAGTGCCTCGTTCAGCGCCGCCGAGATGCGCGCGATCGCCTCGGGAGGCGTGCCCGTCCGCGCGGTCAGTCCGAAATAGGCCAGGCCGGTGAAGCCGGGCACCGTCTCACCCACGGTCGGAACGCCGGGCCAGGCGTCGCGCCGCTCGGCGCTGGTGATGGCCATGGCGCGGACGCTCGGCAGGGTCCTCACCGTTTCGGCCTCGGGCAGGCCCATGCAGCGCGCGTGGATGCGGCCGGAGAGCAGGTCGGTCATCGCCTGGGTGCTCTGGCGGTAAGGGACGTGGACCATGTCGAGTCCGAGATGCGCGCCTATATCCTCCATCAGCAGATGCGTGCTGGCGCCGACGCCGGCCGAGGCGAAGTTGAACTTCCCCGGATTGGCGCGGATCCAGCCGACAAGGGCCGGGAAGTCCTCGGCGGGGATCGAACGGTGCACGACGACCGCATGCGCAGTGGAGCAGAACTGGCCGACGGGCACGAAGTCCTTCTCCCAATCGTAGGGGAGGCTGCGGTAGAGCAGGGCGTTCAGCCCGCTATTGGTGCCCATGGTGGCGACCATGAGCGTGTAGCCATCGGCCGGCGAGCGGACGAGCGCATCGGCCGCGGTGTTCCCCGCGCCGCCGGGACGGTTGTCCACCAGCACGATCTGCCCGAGCCGCTGCTGCAGGGCTTCGGCGGTGACGCGGGAGACGATGTCGGTCTGGCCGCCGCCGCCATAGGGAACGATCAGGCGTATCGCACGGTCTGGGAAAGCGGCGCGTGCGACCGTTGGCGCCGCCAGCAGCAACGCGGTTCCACCGAGCGCGGCGCGGCGCGTCACGCCCAGGCGCTGCCGATTGGTCATGCGATTTCCCTCCCGTTTGGATTTGATTCAATGTGAAGGGGAATGGCGCGGCGGTCAAAAACCATCGCGCGGCTCTGGCCAAGTCACGGACGAGGCGGCAGGCTGGATCTGAAGGGGAGCAAGGACTTCCCGATCCACCGGAGGATATACCCATGGCACGCCTGCCCTACCTCAATCCCGAAGACCTCGCCGAGGGCGACCGCGACCTGCTGAAGCGGATGATCACGCTACACCGTTGCCTGGTGAACAGCCCCGGCGCGGCGCGTGCCTTCAGCGGCCTCGGCCAGTACATCCGCTTCAGGGCAAAGATCGACCCGCGCCTGCGGGAGCTGGCCATTCTCCAGGTCGGCTGGCTGGCGCGGTCGGACTACGAGTGGTCGCATCATGTGAAGATCAGCTACGACTTCGGCGTCACCGATGCCGATATCGAGGCGCTGATCGCCGAATCCGCCGGCAAGCCGAATGCGCTGGAGCCGCTGGCCAAGCTGGTGCTGAAGGGCGCGCGGGAGGTCTATGCCGGCGGTATGTCGGCGCAGACCTTTTCCGCACTCCAGGCGCATTTCGACAACGAACAGATGGTGGACCTGACCGTCACCGCCGCGTTTTATTGCGCGGTGGTGCGGACGCTGGCCTCGCTGGCGATCGACGTCGAGCCGGAGTACCAGAAGTACCTGGACAAGTACCCGTTCCCCGCCAGGGGCTAGTCCGCCTTGAGCTGCGGCAGGCGATAACGGTCCTGCGGATCGTCCCAGCCTTTGAAGTTCGGTGCGCGCTTTTCGCCGAAGGCTGCGCGGCTCTCGATGAGGTCGCTTTTGGCGCCGTGCTCGTGCAGCGCGGCGGCCAGCTCCTGCTGGGCCGGGGTCGGCATCGGGCGCATGCGGCGCATCATGTGCACCGTGTTGACGCGCGCGGCCGGCGGCAGCGTGAGCAGGTGCTTGGCCATGCCCAGCGCCTCGTCCATCACCGCCTCGGGCTCGACGACGCGGTTGACGAAGCCGATCTGGTGAAAGCGCTCGGCGGTGAAGCGAAAGCCGAGCGCCATCTCCATCGCCAGCGGGAAGGCGAGGTTCGCCATATGCCCGTGGTTGTAACCGCCCAGCAGCCAGCGCTTCGCCTCCGACACCTCGAAGATCGCGGTGCTGGCCGCGACGCGGAGGTCGGTGCGCTCCACCATCATGAAGCCGCCGCCCATGGCGAAGCCGTTCACTGCGGCGATGATGGGCTTCTCCAGCGTGCCCTCGTTGAAGGGGTCCTCCTGCTCCGCGCGGCGGCCGCCCGGATTTTTCTCGGCCAGCGATTCCTTCATGTCCTCGCCGGCGCAGAAGGCGCGGCCGGTGCCGGTGAGGATCGCGACCTCCAGCCCATCATCCTGGCGGAAATCATTCCAGGTCCTGGCGAGTTCCACGCGCATCTCGTGGTTCAGCGCATTGAGGCGCTCGGGACGATTCATCCGCACGACCAGCACCTGGCCGTGACGTTCCGTTTCTACGACTGCCATGTTCGAAATCCCTTAATTCGGTTTGATCGTGGTCTCAGGCCTCGCGGTAGGCGATGGCCTTCAGGAAGCGGGCACGGCCCGATCGCCCATGACGCTCGCCCTGCTGGCGCGCCTGCTCGACGTCCCCGGCAAGGATCGCATCCAGCAATTCGCGGTGCTCGGCATTGGCCTGCAGCATGTGCGTCGCCTCGTCGAAGGAGCGGCGGCGCAGCAGCATCAGCTTGCGCGTATGCGCGAGATAGACCGCCTCGACCGGGGCGTTTCCCGCGAAGGCGAATTGGCGTTTGTGAAAGCGCACGTTCAGGTCGAAGAAGGTATCGAGTTGGCCTTCCTTTGCCGCGACTTCCATGTCGGCGACGAAGGCCTGCAGCTCCTGCGCCTGTGCGGCGGTGATGCCGGTAGCCAGCCGCCCGGCCGCATAGCCGATCAGCAGGGCAGTTAGGTCGTAGATCGCCAGCGCCTCGTCGATCTGCAACTCGCGGACGAAGGCGCCACGGTTGAGGATGACGGTGATGAGGCCCATGCGCTCCAGCGCCCGCGCCGCCTCGCGCACCGGCCCCCGGCTGACGCCGAAACGGCGCGCCAAGGCGAGCTCATTGATGTGCTCGCCCGGCCCGAGCTCACCGCGGGCGATCAGGCCCTCCAGCTCCGCCTCGACAGAGATGGCCAGGGCGTGCCCCTTGGCCGCCGGAATTGCCAACAATCTCTTTTGCATCCGTTCCGCCTGAGTCATGGCTAAACCATATAACCCGCTTCATCTCCGATTTCCAAGCCAGGGAGTGTTGGCAATTCGGCGAAGCGCTGTCAGTCTTCCACAAAATGGAGGAAACACATGATGGCACGCCTCTCGCAATCCCGTGCGGACGACGCGCGATGAGCATCTTCGACACGCTCAAGGACCGCTCCAGCTTCGACGTGCCCATCATCGATGCGCACCACCACCTCTGGGACCTCAAGGCCGGCAGCTACCCGACCAAGCAGGACCAGTACGACAAGAACTTCTTCCTCGGCGACTACCGGAAGATCTGCAAGGACTACATGCCGACGGACCTCGCGGCCGATTATGCGGGCTTCGACATCATCGGCACCGTTCATATCCAGGCGGCGCGCGCCCAGGCCGAGCAGGTCGCGGAGACGCAATGGCTCGAGACGATGAACGCCGAATACGGCCTGCCTTCGGTCGTGGTGGGGCATGTCATCTTCATCCAGCCGGACTGCGCCGAGGTGCTGGAAGGCCACGCGAAATCGCCGCTGATGCGTGGCATCCGCTCGCGGCCGAACACCTCGAAGGGTCCGAAGGATTCCATCGCCGGGGCGCCCGGCACGATGCAGGACGAGCACTGGCGCCGCAATTTCGCGCTGCTCGAAAAGCACGGCATGTCCTGGGATATGCGCATTCCCTATTGGCACCTCGCCGAGGGCGCCGAGGTGGCGCGCAGCTTCCCGGGCATTCCCATGGTCGTGAACCACACCGGCCTGCCGCTAGACCGCTCCGAGGAGGGTCTCGCGATCTGGCGCAGGGGGCTGGAGGCGCTGGCCGACTGCCCGAACACCGTCATCAAGATCTCCGAACTCGGCCTGCCGCATGCCAAGTGGGACGTGCCTAGCAATATCCGCGTCGTGCAGGAGGCGGCGGCGATCTTCGGGCCAGACCGCATCATCTTCGCCAGCAATCTTCCGGTGGCCAGCCTCAGCACCGATTTCCGCGGCATCGTCGACGTGATGCGCGCCGCCATGGCGGGCGCCACGCACGAGTACCTGGAAAAGTTCTTCCACCGAAACGCGACCCGTTTCTATCGCATTCCCGTCCAGGCCTAGGAGCGCCCCATCATGACCAACGGCCCTTTGTCCCGCTTCAAGGTGATCGACCTGACGCGCGTCCGTTCCGGCCCCACCTGCGTGCGCCAGCTCGCGGATTGGGGTGCGGACGTGATTTCGATCGAGGCGCCCGAGGGTGTCGAAGGGGCCGATGGCGGCTTCGGCGGCGCGCGGCATGGGCCTGATTTCCAGAACCTGCACCGCAACAAGCGCAGCCTGACGCTCGACCTCAAATCCGAGGAAGGCATCGCGATCCTGAAGAAGCTCGTCGCCGGCGCCGACGTGATCGTGGAGAACTTCCGCCCCGACGTGAAGAACCGCCTCGGCATCGACTACGCGACGCTGAGCGCCCTCAACCCGCGGCTGGTCTACGGCTCCATCTCCGGCTTCGGGCAGGACGGTCCCTATGCCAAGCGGCCCGGCTTCGACCAGATCGCGCAGGGCATGGGCGGGCTCATGTCCATCACCGGATTGCCAGGACAGGGGCCGGTGCGCGTGGGCATTCCCATTGCCGACCTCACCGCCGGCATCTTCTGCGCCATGGGGATCCTGATCGCCCTTCTCGAACGCGAGGAGAGCGGCAAGGGCCAATGGGTGCAGTCCTCGCTGCTGGAAGCGCAGATCGCCATGCTGGACTTCCAGGCGGCGCGCTGGCTCGTCTCCAAGGAAGTGCCGAAACAGGCGGGCAACGACCATCCGACCGGCATTCCGACCGGCGTCTTCAAGACCAAGGACGGGCTGATGAACCTGGCTGCGACCGGCAAGGCCATCTTCACCCGCTTCTGCCAGACCACCGGCGCGCAGCACATCCTGGACAATCCGGACTATGCGACGGGGCCGAAGCGCTCCGCCAACCGCGTCGCGCTCAACCGCGAGATCGGCGAGGTGCTCGCCACGCGCACCACCGCCGAATGGATCAAGGTGCTGAACGAGGCGGGCGTGCCCTCTGGCCCCATCAACAATATCGACGAGGTCTTCGCCGACGAGCAGGTACAGCATCTCGGCATCGCGACGCCCGTGCATCATCCGGTGGTCGGCGATATCAAGCTGGTCGGCCAGGCCGTGCGGCTCTCCCGCACGCCGAGCCAGATCCGCACGGCCGCGCATGAGAAGGGCGAGGACAGCGCCTCGATCCTGAAGGAGCTCGGCTACGATGACGCCCGCATCGCGGCACTCCGCCAGACCGGGGTGATCTGACATGGCCACGCGCCGCATCCTGCTCGGAGCCGCCGGGCTCATGGCCTTGGCGCGCCCGGCTCTGGCCGCCTGGCCTGAGCGTTCCGTCCGCTTCGTCGTACCCTTCGGGGCCGGCGGCCCGCTCGATGCGCTGGCGCGGCTGCTCTCGCTGCCCATGGCGGAGGATCTCGGCCAGACGGTGGTGGTCGACAACAAGACCGGCGCCGGCGGTGCGATCGGCAGTGCCGAGGTCGCGCGGGCCGCGCCCGATGGCTACACCGCGCTGATGGCCGGCGTGAACCTGCCGGTGACGACGCTGCTGAGCCGCAATTCGCCCTACCGCATGGAGGATTTCGCACCACTCTCGCGGCTCGCCGTCATCCCGCATGTCTTCGTCGTGCCGGCCTCGCTGCCGGTGGCGACGATGACGGAGTTCGTGGCCTATGCGAAGGCGCGGCCGGGCACGCTCTCCTTCGCCTCCTTCGGCGTCGGCACCTCCAACCACTTCGCGGGCGAGCTGCTGAACCTGCAGGCCGGGCTCGACCTGACGCATGTGCCCTATCGCGGCGGCGCGGCGGCGATCACCGACCTGATCGCGGGCCGGGTGACCTGCATGTTCAGCACCCTGCCGGACGCGCTGGCCTTCATCCGCGAGGGCCGCCTCAAGGCGCTTGGCGCCGTCCATACCGAGCGGCTGCGCTGGGTGCCGGAGGTGCCGACGCTGGCCGAGCAGGGGCTGCCGGGCGTCATCTCCGAAAGCGCCTTCGGCTTGCTGTTGCCCGCCGCGGCTCCGGCGGCGATCCAGCAGCGCCTCGGCGATTCCGCCCGTCGTGCCTTGGCGGGTACGCCGATGCGCGAGCGGCTGGAGCAGATCGGCATGATCCCGATCGGAAGCTCGGGGCCGGAATTCGCCGCGCTGATCGACCGCGACGTCCGGCTCTTCTCCGACATCATACGCCGTACCGGAATGACCAGCCTGGATTGATGGCCAAAGGCCATCGGGAGGAACAAGAATGAAGATCAAGATCACGCGCCGGCAAAGCCTGCTCGCCTCGCCAGTGGTTGCGCTCGCACGGCCGCTTGCCGCGCAGGAAGTCTGGCCCAGCCGCCCGATCCGGCTGCTGGTGCCCTTCGCCGCGGGCGGCCCGATGGATCTGGTGGGGCGGCTGATCGCCCCGGCGGCAGGCAATCTGCTCGGCCAGCAGGTCATCGTCGAGAACCGCACCGGGGGCACCGGCGCGGTCGCCATGGCCGAGGTCGCGCGCGCCACGCCCGATGGCTACACGCTGATGATGACGGGCGCGAGTTGGCCGGTGATCCTGCTGCTCAACCAGAACCTGTCCTTCCGCATGACGGATTTCGCGCCGCTCACCCGTATCACCATCGCGCCGCACGTCATGGTCGTGCCGAGCTCCCTGCCGGTCCACAGCCTGGCGGAGTTCATCGCTGAGGCAAAGAAGCGGCCGGGCGAGTGGTCCTACGGGACCAGCGGCATTGGCACGACGCTGCACCTCGGCACGGAAATGCTGGAACTTCGCGCCGGCATCGACCTCGTGCACGTGCCCTATCGCGGCAACGCGCCCGCGATCACCGACCTCCTGGCGGGCCGGCTGCAGACCATGTTCCCGACCCTGGCCGAGGCGATCCCCTACATCAACGACAACCGCATGCGTGCCCTGGCCGTCGGCTACCGAGAGCGGGTCGAGTGGCTGCCGGACGTGCCGACGCTTGCCGAAGCGGGATATGGCGACGTGCCCGCCAGTTCGGACTTCGGCATCGCTTGCGGCGCGCAGGTCCCGGCGCCGATCCGCGAGAAGATCAGCGAGGCCTTCCGCACGGCCGTCCGCCAGCCGCAGGTTGGGGCGCGGCTGCACGAGCTCGGCATCCTGGTCGTGGCCAGCACGGCGGAGGAATTCGCCACGATGCTGACAGAGGAGACCGCCCGCTATGCCGAAGTCATCCGCGCTGCGAACATCACGCTGAACTGAGGAAGAGGAAGCGACATGCCATACGTCCAGGCCGAAGGTGCCCGCCTCCATTACGAGGAAACGGGAAAGGGCCACCCCATCGTCTTCGTCCATGAATACGGCTCGGACCATCGCGAATGGGAGACGCAGGTGCGCTTCTTCTCGCGCGAATACCGCTGCGTCACCTTCGATGCGCGGGGCTACACGCCCTCCGAGGTGCCCGCCAATCCCAAGCTCTATGGCCAGGATTTCGCGGTGGCCGATATCGCCGCGGTGATGCGCCATCTGGACATTCCGAAGGCGCATGTCGTCGGTCTTTCCATGGGCGCCTTCGCGACGCTGCTCTTCGGCATCCGCCATCCCGAGATGGCGACGGCGCTGGTGGTGGCCGGCGTCGGAACCGGTTCGAACCTGGCCGAGCTGGACGCCTTCCGCGCCGCGCAATCCATTCGTGCGGACAAGATCCGCACGGAGGGCTGGCATGAGCTGGCGCTCGAATCCGGCCATAGCCCGACGCGCGTCCAGCTGAAGAGGAAGGACCCGCGCGGCTGGGACGAATTCGTGCAGCATCTGCGCGAGCATTCGCCCGAGGGTTCGGCGCTGACGCAGCAGCATTACCAAGGCGCGCGCGATCCCGTTTACGCGTGGGAATCCGAGCTGAGGACCATGAAGGTGCCGACCCTGCTCGCCCTCGGCGACGAGGACGGGCCGTGCATCGAGCCCAACATCTTCCTCAAGCGCACCTTGCCGAATGCCGGGCTCTGGATGCATCCGCGCACCGGCCACGCGATCAACCTGGAGGAGCCCGCTGCCTTCAACCGGGAGGTCCAGAACTTCTTCTCGACGGTCGAGCGCGGCCGCTGGAGCCTCGACGCATGACCACACTGCGGCAGATGATCGCGCAGGGCCCGCCGGTCTTCGCGCCGCTGGTGCTCAACCCCATGATGGCGCGCATGGCCGAGCGTGCCGGCGCGCGCGCGATCTACCTCGGCGGCGGCGCCTCCGGCTATCAGAGCGTCTTCACCGAGGCGAACCTCTCGCTGACTGAGATGGCGCATGCGGGGTTGGAGATCGGCGCCGCCTGCCGGCTGCCGCTGATCCTCGACGGAGCCTGCGGCTGGGGCGACCCGATGCACATGCACCGCACGATCCCGCTGGCGGAAACGGCCGGCTTCCAGGCAATCGAGATCGAGGACCAGATCCTGCCCAAGCGGGCGCATCACCATGTCGGCCTCGAGCACATCATCCCCGCCGAGGAGATGGCCGCGAAGGTGAAGGAGGCCGTTGCCGTCCGCAGGAGCGCCGACTTCCTCATCATCGCCCGCACCAATGCAATCCGTACCGATGGCCTCGACGATGCGCTGCGCCGGGCGGAGCTTTATGCGCAGGCGGGCGCGGACATTCTCTTCGTGCTCGCCCGCAAGCCCGAGGAGCTGCGCGCCGTCGCCGAGCGATTCAAGATGCCGCTGATGTTCATGCCGCCGGCAGGCGGTATGGCCGCATCGGGCTTCGCGATGTCGGATATGGACGCGCTCGGCATCCGGCTCGTCGTGGATGCGCAGACGCCGATGCTCGCCATGCACCGCGCCATCCGCGATTCCTACGCGGCCATCCTGCAGGGTATGGCGGACCCGCTGGTCGGCGCCTCCATCCACGCCGAGAACAAGGCGCTGCAGGAGAGCATCGGGCTGGAGACGCTGCTCGAAGTGGAGCGCCGGACCGTCGAGAAGTAGCTACGCGATCCGGTAGAGCGTCCGCGCATTGTCATGGAACAGTGCGCGGATCTGCTCACGCGGCATGTCCGACACCGCGCGCTTAAAGCCGGAGTAGATCTCGTCGAAGGACGCGACGAGGCTGTCCACCGGGAAGTTGCTGGCGAACATGCAGCGCTGCCAGCCGAGGATCGCGATGGCATCGCGCACGATCGCCGTATTCTCCGCCTCCGGCCAGATGCCCGGTGGCAGGCCGATGCCGGAGAGTTTCAGCCGCACATCCGGGTAGGGCTCCAGCAGCGCCAGCGCCCGGCGCCAGGCCGCAAGGCCCTCGGGCGAGCGGTCGGAAGGGAGGCCGGTGTGGTTCAGCACAAAGGCAATGCCGGGATGGTCGCGCGCCGCATCCGCCATGGCCTGGAGGTCCCACCAGGGCACCTGAACCTCGCAGATGAAGTCCTTGGCGCCGAGTTCCACAAAGCCGCGGCGCCAGGCCGGATCGTCCATGGAACCGGGACGTCCCCGCGTTGCGTCGGGCGTGTTCTCGTCCTGCGTCGGTTTGGTGCGGATGCCGCGCATGAAGTCGAAGCCGGCGAGGCCAGCGATGGTTTCGGCGACATCCCGGCGGTGCAGCACGGCCTGGCCGAGCGCCACGCTCGGCAGCCCCTCGCGCTCCCGAAGTGCTGCAAGCCAGCGCGCCTCGCCCATCGGATCGCTCGCCCAGCCGGCCTGCACATGCACGGTGGCGACGACGTTGTGGGCCGCCGTGTCCTGTCGGTAGTCGGCAGGCAGATAGCTGCGGCCGACGAGCTTCGCCGTGCTGCCATAGCGGAAGGGCGCGGGCTTGGTGGACCAGTGCGGATACTGTGCGGCATTTGCCGTCAGATCCCAGAAGTGCTGGTGCGGATCGACGATCGGCAAGTCCCGCAGGAAGGTATCGGTCATCGGTCAGTCCTGTCGGATATTGGCCTGGCGGATGAAGCCGCCCCAGAGCGCGGTATCCGCCTCCATCAGGCGTCGGAAATCGGCGCGGCCGCGATTCTGGACCTCGAAACCGGCGTCGCGCAGGCGCGCGGCGACATCGGTATCCCGGATCACCGCCA